>NZ_JBSFHW010000003.1:0-119052 GCF_053597275.1 Streptomyces sp. NPDC001492
GCGGGGAGGACAACGGCACACCGCGCGGGCGGTGCTCGTCAGGGAGTGCGGGGGCTGCGGGGGAGGTGTCAGCCCCGACAGCGGGCACGGCCCGGTGCGGTACACAGTGCGCTGCTCACGCGGAGCAGGTCGACGGCACGGTCGGCGGCGAACAGGTTCAGCAGGCTCGCGTACGGCTGTACGCAGCCCTGAGGGCGGCGTGCGGCCGTCCTGGGAGCTGCGTACATGGCGTCACCATCACTGTTCCGGCCCTGGTGGGCCTCGTGCTTACGAAAGGTGGGCAAAGTTAAGGCAGTTGCCGGTGGGAATGTCAACGCCGGTCCACCGAGTGGAACGGCTAGCGGGCGGCGTGGGCCGTCCAGTCCAGGATCTGGACAGCGGCTCCGGCTGCCTCCAGGCCCTGGCAGCGGGCGTGGTGGCGGCGGGCGATGCCGTCCAGGTCGAGGTGAGTGCCGAAGGCCGGGTGGGCGGCCAGCCGGCGGGCGTAGGCCCACAGGGTGGGATGGCCGGCGATCCGCTGGACGGCACCGGCGTCCAGGTGGTTGCGGTGCACGGTGTCGAGTTGGACCAGCGCGACCCACAACTCGACGTCGGCGGCCGTGATCTGGTCGCGGATCATGTACGTGCGCCCGACCAGCCACCGCTCCAGCGCACCGAGCGTCTCGAGCAGCGTCTCCAGCGCCTCCGCGCGCTCCGCCTCCGCACCGCCGGCCGATCCGGCGCGCTGCGCCGCGTCCTGGATGCCCTGCGCGCACATCCGCTCGACGGCCTCGATCTCCGACTCCGCGCCGCACGGGTAGGGCGAGGGGCGGTCGCCGCCGAAGCGGCGGGCGAGGTCGCGCATGATGTCCGGGGCGTGCGTGCTGACGATCCGCCCGGACCAGTCGTCGCTGAGCACGGGCGCGAGGGCCGGGCCGGTGTAGTGGTGCGCGCTCGCCTCGTACAGCGGGCGCAGGGCGCGGTGGCCGCCTTCTGGGGTGTCCGGGACGGCGGGCAGGAAGGTCGCCGGACAGACGGTGTCCAGGCCGAGCAGGCTGTGGACGACGGCGATGCGCAGGCCGTCGGGACACGCGGTCGACAGATGGAGGCGGTAGCGGCCCGGTACGGCGTAGTGGCCGCTGCGGGAGTCGCTGCCGATGCGGCCGCGGAAGGCGGGCGCGGACTGGGAGAAGGCGTGGGCGGCCAGCGGTGTGACGGACATGGGTCTCCCCGGGAGAGGGCGCGGACGTACGCGCGGCGGAAGCGACGTCGGGCGAACTCAGCCCTGGGGGCTGATCGCACTGCAGACCCGCTGCAGATCGATGTGACGGCGGGAGGTGAGGAGAGGCGGACGGATCACTCGGACGGTGACCGGCTCAAGGCGCCCCATGCGTTTCCCTACCTATTCACTAGGATTCTCCTCTGGAGTGTCGGTCCGGCTCGGAGTCACGTCAAGAGGGCCGTCCCGCAATGCGGACAGCGCGGTGGACACCCCTTCCTCCGTCGTCACCGCCGCATCGCCGGCCCCGGTGCAACCATTCGCCCCCCGTGTGGGTCTCCTGTGGGTGAACTGGCGTTACCGCGCTGTTCGTTCGTCCGTCGCCGATGCTTCACCCAGAGGACCCCACATGCCGCACAGCTCCCCCCGCCTCCGCCCGCTCCGCCAGACCGCCGGTGCACTCGGCGCCCTCGCGCTGATCGCACTGGGTGCCGCGCCGGCCGTCGCGGACGACGGCTCCGGAGCCGTGCTGACGCTGGGAGTCATCGACCCGATCACCGGGGTGAAGCCGGGCGGCGCGGTCGAGGTGCCCGCCACGTTCACCAACAGCGGCAGCGCCGCCATCGACAAGGTCTATCTGTCGTACTCCGTCACCCGTGGCCTCAGCCACACCGAACTGCCCTCCAACTGCCTTCGCTACGAGGTGGTCTCCTTCGACGAGGAGCCCAGCAAGTCCATCGCGGTGTGCGAGTTCGACCAGACGGTCAAGACCGGCGTCGTCTACGCGCCCGAGAAGCCGCTGACGCTCAAGGCCCAGGACCACGCCCTGTACGACAGGCTCCGCGTGACCGTCGACACCGACGACCCCGCCCCCGGCGACGGCGCCTCCGCGCCCGTGCGCGGCACGGCCCCCGCGGTGAAGCTGGCCGAGCAGCCCGACGCCACCGCGGCCCACCCCGGCCACGGGCCGCACCCGAGCTGGGACGCGCAGGACGTCAAGGTCACCGCCGACAACACCGCCGACTTCCAGGTGACGGGAGCCCGGCTGAAGGGCAAGGTCGGGGACACCGTCGCGCTGACGGTGAAGTTCACCAACGCCGGGCCGGGCTGGGTGCTGCGGGACGGCGACATCCCGGTCACCAAGGTCAGGATCAGGATGCCGGCCGGTACGACGGTGGCCAAGGCCCACGACTACTGCGACAAGGTGGCCACCGGAAGCTACGAGTGCGGCACCAGCGAGTCCTGGGAGGACGAGGGCAAGGGCGAGACCTACACCTTCAAGCTGAAGATCGACAAGGCGGTGCCGGGCGCCAAGGGCTCGGTGGCGCTCGCCGGCGCCTCCCGGCCGTTCGACAAGAACAAGGCGAACGACACGGCCGACATCGCGCTCGACGTCACCGGCAGCGGTGCCTCGACGGGCGGCTCGGGCTCGACGACGTCCACCGGGGGCAGCGGCACCGGTTCCACGGGCGGCTCCGGTTCCGCAGGCGGCTCCGGTTCCACCGGCGGCTCCACCTCCACCGGGGGCGGCTCGGCCACCGGCGGCACCTCCACCCTCTCCTCCGCGGGCGGCGGCGACCTGGCGAGCACCGGCTCCGGCGCGACCCTGCCCCTCGCGGGCGCGGCCGCGGCGGCCCTCGCCGTCGGCACCGGCGCCGTCGTGGTGGCACGCCACCGCCGCGCCGCCCGGCGGTAGGAAGCTAGCTCTTCTGCAGGGCGCGGCTCACACCCGCGATGACGGCCGTGGTCAGCACCCAGCCGAAGGCGATCAGCAGATAGGCCAGCCACTGGATGGTGCCGTTCGTCCAGTACCAGGTGGTGCGCTGGCCCAGACCGCCGATCGGGATCAACAGGTCGAGGGTGTAGACGAAGGGCTGGAACCGTGGCCCCTCCCCCGCCTGCACGCGGGTGGGGCTGTGCGCTGCGAACGTCACGGTGCCCAGCAGGGTCAGCAAGAGCAGCCAGACACCCGCCAGCCAGGGCCGGTAGCCGTAGCCCACGGTCACGTCCAGCAACCGCCCCCAGGCGCGGGCCGCGGGCCGCAGCGTGCGGCTCCGGTGGCGCTGCTTGGCCAGCAGCACCCGGCGGGCGTCGTCGTCGTGGCCGGCCGTGCGGTACCAGCTCGCCAACTGCTCGTACGGCTGCGGGCTGTAGCCGGGGCTGCGCCGTATCCACCGCAGGCGGTGCGCCACGGAGTCCGGCCACCCCACCGCCTCCCGTCGCTCGCCCGCCACGGCCACCTTGATGGAGCCGTAGACGAAGCCGTCCAGCTCCACCGTCCCCGGCCAGCTGTGCGCGTTGTCGTGGAGGTACGACACCTGCGCGCCCCGCAGGTCCACCGCCCGGGACGGCGGGCGGGCCAGAGTGAGGTCGAAGTCGACGGCCTGCATGAGCATGCACAGCAGGGCCGGGCCGTCACCGTCGGCCGGCCCGTTCAGGACGGCACCCTCGAAGGTCACCTTGTCCGAGACCCGGGTACCGCGCAGACGCACGGTGCCGTTCGCGGTGAAGCCGCGGGAGAACTCGAGGGTCGCGGCCACGGCGTTGTCCAGGGCGAGGGCGACCCCGCGCGGGCCGGGGCGCTCCAGCTGCGCGCCCTGCATGAACAGCCCGCCCGGCAACTGCGCGCCCAGCAGCCGGACTTCACCGTGTGCGACGAAACCGCCCCCGCAGAAGAGGCCGCCGTCCGTGACCAGGCCACCGGCCGACAGCGCCCACCCCTCGGGCGCGAGCAGCCGGGCCTTGTTGAGGTTCACTCCGCCGGTCACGTGCGCATGGGTGAGGGACAGGGCGCTGAGCTCCCGGTGGAAGGCGGAGACCGGGCCGGCCTCCACGGTCGACCCCAGCAGGTCGAGACGACCCTCGATGCGCGCCGACCCGGCTTCCAGACCGGGCACCCGGCTGCCGGTGATCGCGACGGTGCGGGTCTCGGCCCCGAAGAGGCTGACGTCCTGCTCGAACCAGCAGTCCTCGATCCAGAGGGGGTGGTCGATCCGCGCACCGGCCAGGTGGATCCGCCCGGTTATCCGGGCGCCCGCAAGCGCGAGTGCGCCCACCGCGCCGGGCTGCACGGAGTGCGCGCCCAGCAGCAGCGCGACGATCACTTCGGCCCGGACGGTCCGCCCGCGCCCCCACTGCCCGCCGCCGGCCACACGGTCGTCCTCGGCCGCACCGGACCGCAGATCCACGCGGCGTCCTTCTGGGAACGCGTCCCACAACTGGCGTTCCGGTGGCGTCAGTTCGTCGTATGACAGCACACGGACAGGGTAGTGATCCTTCCTCTCCGCCGGCCTGCTTCTCCACGGTCCCAGCGGGCCGCCTCAAACGTCATGCGGGCACGGTGATCGCCTCCTCGGCGACCTTGCCGTCCGTGGAGGCGCCCGAGGCGATGCCGTACGTCGGCTCCGGCACCGATGTCGGCTCCAGGAGTACCGAGCGTCGGCCGTCCACGCCCACCGGCACGTCACCGTCGATGGTGACGCGGCGCAGGGTGCGGGCGTGGTCGCCGGAGTCGTCGACGCCGTAGTGCTGGGTGGCCCGGTTGTCCCAGACGGCGACGTCGCCGGAGCGCCACTGCCAGCGGACGGTGTTCTCCGGGCGCTCGACGTGCGACTGGAGGACGCCGATGATCGCCCGCGAGTCCGGGCCGCGCAGGCCGACCAGACGCTTGACGAAGCTGCCCAGCACCAGGGTGCGTTCACCGGTCTCCGGGTGCACGCGCACCACCGGGTGGTCGGTGCGGAACTTGGTGGAGGTGAACACCTTGCGGTGCTGCTCCAGTTCGGTGGCGCGGGCCTCGGGGCGCGCCTCCGCGTAGTCGTAGTCGTTGGTGTGCTCGGCCCGCAGGTTGTCCGCCAACAGCTTGAGCGGGGCGGGGAGTTCGGCGTATGCGGCGGCCGTGTTGCCCCACAGCGTGTTGCCGCCGTACGGCGGGACGGCCTCGGCCCGCAGGATCGAGAAGGCGGGGTAGGCGGGCACGAACGTCACGTCGGAGTGCCACTGGTTGGCGCGGCCGCCGTGGTCGTTGTCGACGCCGAATGCGTACTTGCCGTCGACGGAGGGGACGGTGGGATGGGCGACGGGCTCGCCGAGGAGCCGGCCGAACGCCTCGTGACCGTCGGCGTCGAGATGGTGCTGGTCGCGGAAGAAGACGACCTTGTGCTCCAGGATCGCGGCACGGATCGCCGCCACCACGGGCTCGGGGAGGTCGCCGCCGAGGCGGACACCGGAGACGACGGCGCCGATGCGGCCGCCGACCTTCTCGACGGTGACGGTCGCGGCCGGTGCGGTGGAGGTCATGGGAGGGCCCTTCGCGAGGTGACGGCGGTTGGTTGCTTCCTGAGCGGAAGGAAGTCCCGGCAGGTGGGGGCCGCCCGGGGAGGATGGGGGTGGTGTTCCTCAACGAGCTTGGGCGGGCCGCCGCACGGCGGTCAACACTCCCCCGGTCCGTTTCACGACCCTGCAACACGCCCGCCATGCCTGCCGTGGTCCCGGCCACTCCCGGTCGCCAAACGTGCTGGGGACACGGCATGTTGGACCTGTCACCTCCCGCAGAGCGGAACCCGCGAGAACGAGAAGGCCTGCCATGTCGACGACCGTTCCCCCCGCCGCGCGCACCTCGGGCGACGGCCGCCGGGAGGCCAACGCCGCGTCGGTGCTGCGGGCCGTGCTCGACCACGGTCCGGTGGCCCGCAGCGGCATAGCCCGGCTGTCCGGGCTGAGTCCGGCGGCCGTCTCGCGGCAGTGCACCGACCTGACCCGCCTCGGCCTGGTGTGCGAGGTGCCGGAGCTGGTCGCGGCCGGCGGCGTGGGCCGGCCGCAGATCCCGGTGGACCTGCGGACCGGCGGTGCGGGCGGGCCGCTGGTCGCCGGCGTGCACATCGGGGTGCCCGGCGCCGACTTCGGTCTGACGGATCTGCGCGGCACGGTCGTGGCCCGGCAGCAGCTCCAGCACGACGGGACACCGACCGCCGACCTGCCCGACCGCATGGGCCGCGCGCTGGCGCGCTTCATCGCCGAGCGCACCCCGGCCGGCGCCAGGGTCCTGGGGGCGGGTGCGGCGATCGGCGGCTGGGTGGCACCGGACACCGGCACGGTCGTACGGCACGACGCGCTCGGCTGGCACCAGCGCCCGCTGGCGGCCGTGCTGCGCCGGCACACCGGCCTGCCCGTGCGGGTGGACAACCATGCCCGCGCCGTCGCCCAGTCGGAGCTGCTGTTCGGCCGGCCCGAGGCTCGGCGCTCCCTGCTGCACCTGTTCGTGGGCAACGTGGTGGACGCGGCCCTGTCCATCGCCGGCGTGGTGCACAGCGGGCCGCGTTCGGGTGCCGGGGACGTGGCGCATCTGCCGGTGCCGGACAGCCGGGTGGCCTGTCCGTGCGGTCGTGGCGGCTGTCTGGAGGCGACCGTGTCCGACACCCGGCTCACCCGGCGCGCGGTGGAGCGCGGCGTCATCCCCGAGCCCCACCTCGGTCTGCTGGTGGACGCGGCGACGGCCGGCGACCGGCGGGCCGACGCACTGCTGCGGGAGCGCGCGCAGGCGGTGGGCCGGGCGACGGGGCTGCTGCTCGACGTGCTCAACCCGGATCTCGTGGTGATCACCGAGACGTCGAGCACGCTCCAGCCGGAGTACCTGGAGGAGATCCGTAGGGCCGCGATCAGCCACGCACACGTCTGCGACGACCCCGACCGGATCCAGATCCCGCACGCCGGCCCGGCGATCCTGGTCGTGGCAGCCGCCACGATCGTCCTGAACCCGCTGTTCAAGAGCCCCCTACAGGCCTTCGCCGACACGACCGCAGCGCTGTCGTCGACCTGACACGGGCCGTGCCGTGGGCGTCTGCGCGACGGCCGCCCGGGGCAACCACACCCACCCGTCGCTGGTCCTGCGTCCGCGGACCGCGCCGCCGGTGGAGTAATTGCCGTTCGCCCTGGTCGGCCGTGCGACGCTGGTGTCGGGACCGGCTCAGGAGGCGGCGATGACGGGAGACAGGGAAGGGAGACAGCCGAGGCAGCCGGACCTTCGCGACCTGCAGGTGCGCCTGCGTTCCGAGGTGGGCCGCATCGACGAGCAACTGCGTGCCCTGCTGTCCACCATGGACCGGTTGCAGGGCCTGCTGGACGCGGTGATGGCCATCAGCCGCGAGGTGGAACTGCCCGCGGTCCTGGACCGCATCGTGACCACCGCCATGGACCTGGTCGGCGCCCGCTACGGGGCCCTGGGCGTCCTGAACGAGTCCGGGGAGGGGCTGGAGCAGTTCATCTCGGCCGGCCTGTCCGAGCAGGAACGCCACGCCCTGGCCGAGACCGGTCTGCCCCGGGGTCGGGGCGTCCTCGGCCACCTGATCCGCTACCCCGAGCCGCTGCGGGTCGACGACATCCCGGCCCATCCGTCCTCCGCCGGGTTCCCGCCCCACCACCCGCGCCTGCGCTCCCTGCTCGGCGTCGCCATCAGTGTGCGCGGCGAGATCTACGGCGACCTCTACCTCTCCGAGCGGCGCGACGGGCAGCCCTTCGACGTGTACGACGAGAACGTCGTCCTCGCCCTGGCCGGCGCCGCCGGCATCGCGATCGAGAACGTCCGCCTCTTCGAACGGATCCGGGTCGGAGCCGAGCAGTTCCAGCGGCTTCTGCTGCCCACCCTGCCCGATCTGGGGCCGTTCACCGCCGCCGCCATCTACCGGCCCGCCGCCGAGCCCAGCCAGCTCGGCGGGGACTGGTACGACGCCATCCCGCTGCCCGACGACGTGGTGGCCGTCGTCATCGGCGACGTGGTCGGCCACGATCTGCATGCCGCGGCCGCCATGGCCTCCACCCGCAACATGCTGCGCGCGCTCCTGTTCGACCAGCGCCATTCGCCCGGCGCGATCCTCGCCCAGCTCGACCGGACCCTGGAGGCCCTCACCAACAACCCCGTCACGACCACCCTCCTGGCCCGCATCGAACCCGAGGGACCGGGCCGGCGCCTGCGCTGGAGCAGCGCGGGCCATGTCCCGCCCCTGCTGATCACCCCTGATGGCGAGGCGGAATACCTGCTCGTCGAGCCCGGGCTGCCGCTCGGCGTCGACACCGCGCAGGCCCGGCCCGACCACTCCCGTCTCCTGCCCCCGGCTGCCACCGTGGTCTTCTTCACCGACGGGCTGGTCGAACATCCCGACCACCCCATCGACGAGAGCCTGAACGAACTCGCCGAACTAGCCGCGGCCCATGTCACCCTGCCCCTGCCGTTGTTCGTCCAGGCACTGGCCGATCACCACCCCAGTGACGGTCACGACGACATGGCCGTCCTCGCCCTGCGCGCCCTGCCGACGTGACCGGCATCGCCGAGCCGTGGGTCGGCACCGTGGAGGATCTGCGGGATCGGGCGGATGATGGGTGCGGGCCGATGTCGACACGGAGGTCGCCCGATGGCTGTCGCGCGGCATGAACGACTCCGGCACAGCGGCTTGGTCGCCCTGGAGATCTGTGTCATTGCCGTGCTGTATTTCGCCTCGGCCAAGGTGGGGCTGCTCCAGCAGCTCGTACGCGGCCAGGTCACCCCGCTGTGGCCGCCCAGCGGTATCGCGGTGGCGAGCCTGCTCCTGCGCGGCCCGCGGGTCTGGCCCGGGATCGCCCTCGGCGCGTTCCTGGTCAACGTGTCGCTGGGGCCGTCCCTGCCGGCCGTGCTCGCCATCGTGGCGGGCAACACCCTCGCGCCCGTCTGCTCCTACGTACTGCTGCGCCGCGCGGGCTTCCGCAACGCCCTGGACCGCTTGCGGGACGCCCTGGCCCTGATCTTTCTCGGCGCGTTCACCGGCATGCTGGTCAGCTCCACGACCGGCAGCGCGACCCTGGCCCTCGCCGGAGTGCTGGGCGCAGGTGACTTCTGGCCGACGTGGTCGGTCTGGTGGACCGGTGACGCGATGGGCGTCCTGGTGGTGACGCCGGTTCTGCTCGTCCTGCGCTCGGTGCACCGGCCGAAGGACTGGCTGCCGTCCCGCTGGGTGGAGGGACTGCTGCTGGTCGCCGCCACGGTCTGTGTCGGATTCCTCGAGATCAGCCGTGCGCCGCTGCTGTTCCTCGGCATCCCGCTGCTGATCTGGGCGGGTTTCCGCTTCCAGCTGGCCGGGGTCGCGCCCTGCGCGCTGGCCGTGTCGACCTTCGCGATCATCGCCGCCGCCCGGGGATCGGGCCCGTTCCACGGTCACGACCTGCTCACGAACATGATCACCCTGCAGGCCTTCAACGGCTCCGCCGCACTGACCGCGCTGATGCTCGGAGCGGTGGTCAGCGAGCGGAACCAGACCCAGCAGGAGATCGCCCGGGCCTGCGGACAGCTCGCCGACATGGTGGCCAGGATGGCCACCGGGGACCTCCGCCCCACCCTTCCCCACCGGCAGAACGAGAGGGAGGAGCAGGGCGGACAGGCCCCCGGACGGCTGTGACCCGCCGGTCAGTGCAGGTCGGCGCGGGCGGGACTGTCATCCAGGGCGACACCGCCTGCCACGACGCTGCCCGCGACGGCACTGTCGTCCACCGCACTGTCGTCGAGGAACCCGCCCGACTGGTGCTGCCACAGCTTCGCGTAGGCGCCCTCCGCCGCGAGCAGTTCCTGGTGCGTGCCCTGCTCGACGATCCGACCGCGGTCGAGGACGACGAGCCGGTCCATGCCGGCGACCGTGCTCAGCCGGTGCGCCACCACGAGTGCCGTCCGCCCCTCCATGAGCCGCCACAGCGCCTCCTGCACGAGGACCTCGCTCTCGGAGTCCAGCGCGCTGGTCGCCTCGTCGAGCAGCAGGATCGGCGCGTCCCGCAGGATCGCCCGGGCCAGGGCGACCCGCTGGCGCTGTCCGCCGGACAGCTTGACACCGCGCTCGCCGACCATGGTGTCGAAGCCGTCCGGCAGCGTGTCGGCGAACTCGGTGACGTGCGCCGCCTCGGCCGCGCGGCGGATCTCGGCATCGGTGGCGTCCGGCCGGGCGAAGGCGATGTTCTCCTTCAGCGTGCGGTGGAACATCGCCGGGTCCTGCGGCACGTAGGCGATCAGTCCGCGCAGGTCCGCCTGGCGCATCCGGCTGATGTCCTGACCGCCGACCAGGATCCGGCCGCCGTCGATGTCCATCATCCGCAGCAGCAGCCGGGACAGGGTGGTCTTGCCGCCGCCCGAGCGGCCGACGAGACCGATCTTCGTGCCGCTGGACACGGCCAGGTCGAGGCCCTGGAAGAGCGGGTCCCCACCCCCGTGGGCGAAGGTCACCCGCTCGAAGCGGACGTCGGCGGGAGCCGGCAGCAGCGGCTCCGGCGACACCGGGTCGAGCACGGTCGGCGGTACCAGCAGCAGCTCGGTGAACTGTGCGGCCTCCGTCATCGAGCTCTCCAGGCGGCGGTAGATCTGGTTGAACTCGAACATGATCTTCGTGGCGTTGCTGTAGTACGTGAAGGCGACCACGACCGCCTCCACCCCGTGCTCGCCCCCGCCGAGCGCGACCGCGAGCAGCAGGCCCAGCACATTGGTCAGTACGGACATCGGCGCGACCAGCGTGTCGATGCGCAGGTTGCCGTAGTCCCACGACCTCAGCGTGAGCCGTCGTGAGTGGGCGACACGGGTGCGGTGCTCTGCGGCCTCGCGGCGCTCCGCGGCGAACGCCCGGACCGTGTCCATGTTCATCAGGCTGTCGGCGACATGCCCCGACACCCGGGCGATCGCCTCCTCCCGCTGGTCGACGAGCCGCTGGCGGCGCCGGATGAGCGGGGCCACGCACAGCGCCGTCACCGCGATCATCACCAACAGGCCGACGACGAGCAGCGGTTCGTAGCGCCACAGCACCACCGACCCGAACACCAGTGGCACGAGGCTGCCCAGGACGTTGAACGTCAGTGTGTCGGCGAACTCCTCGAAGCGGGAGGCGAAGCTCAGCACCCGCTTGGTGAGCGCCCCGGCGAAGTTGTCGTGGAAGAAGGCGGCGTCCTTGGCGAACAGCTCGTCCATGCCGAGCACGTACAGGTGCTCGATACCGAGCGCGTCGAGGCGGTTCAGGCAGTGCAGACCGATCCGCCACAGCACCTCCGCCAGCAGCAGGACTCCGGCGAAGGCGAGGACGTACGGCAGTGTCGAACCGATGCCGACACCGGCGTTCCGGGCGATCCGGCCGACCAGCTTGGCGACGACCAGTGGCGCGATGTAGTTGATTCCGATGTTGCCGAGTGCCGGGAGCAGCATGCCGGGCACGGCCCACTGCCGTAGCCGGCCCAACTCCCGTCCGTAGTAACGAAGCGCGAGGAGCACGGAGCCCCTGCGCGGAGACACCTTGCTTGCTTGAGGTGATCCCATCCCGATCCCGTGTGGTTGTCCGGCGGGATGGGAGTGTCCCGCGACGGCACCCACGGCGTCCAAGCGTTTTTTGGGCTGATGGGGCCTTCGTCCCATGTGTCACCGGGGATCCGTGGGCGGCAGCCCGTCACCTCAACGGTCATCCCCTCCTCGGAGCATCGAGGTGCCGGGGCCGGGGAGGCATCGTGCCGTCCCTGGCCCCGGCGTTTCAGTTCTCCAGGCGCCAGTGCTGGTTCGCGCCGCCCGTGCAACTCCACAGCTGGGTCTTCGTCCCGTTGGCGGTGCCCTGGCCCGCGGCGTCCAGGCAGAGCCCCGACTGCACTGCTGTGATCGTGCCGTCGGTGTTCACGTTCCACTGCTGGTCCGCCTGCCCGTTGCAGTCCCAGATCGCGGCCGCGGTGCCGTTGCCCGCCGACTGGCCGACGCCCAGGCACTTGTTGCCGTAGACGACCAGCTGCTTTCCGGCGGTGTAGGTCCACCGTTGGTTGGAGCCGCCGTTGCAGTCCCACAGTTGTGCCTGGGTGCCGTTGGCCGTGGTGGAGTTGTTGATGTCGAGGCAGCGTCCCGACTGCTGGCCGACGATCTTCTGGTTGCCGGAGGGCGGCGGAGGCGGGGGCGTGCTCGAACCGAACTGCGTGAAGAACTGCCACACCGCCGCCGAGGTCCAGGTGCGCCAGCCGTCACCGGTGGAACCGTCGATGGGACCGGGGTCGTGGCCCGCCCCGTCGAACGCGGCCCACACGACGGGGTATCCGGACCTGCACCCGGAGTAGGTGGTGATGATGTGCGTCAGGCTTCCGTTGGCCGGCTCGGGCGGGTTCTGCGGGGTGCAGCCGTTGGCCCGGACGAAGGTGTCACGCAGTTCCCGTCCCAGCGAGATGGGCAGCACATTGTCCCTGAGGCCGTGCAGACCCATGTAGGCGATCGGCTGGGTGCCGCCGTTGCACCCGCTGAGGTTCGCGCCGGAGTAGACGGCTACCGCGCGGAAGACCGTCGCCCGGGAGCAGGCGAGGGCGTACGACATCGCGCCGCCGTAGCTGAAGCCGGCGGAGAACAGCTGGGTGGTGTCGACGCACAGGCCCGACTCGATCTGGTTGACGAGGGCGTCGACGAAGGCCACGTCCTGGCCGCCGGGGTTGGCCCAGCCGTTGCCGTTGCCCTGCGGGGCGACGAAGATCGTGCCGTTGTTCGCGTTGTCCGCCAGGCGCCTGAGGCCGTAGTAGGACCAGTTGTATCCGTCGGTCCCGCCCGAGTCGACGTCGTTCGCTGTGCCGCCGCGCCAGTGGAAGCCGAAGACCAGCCGGTAGGGGTGGTTGTTGTCGTAGCCGGCGGGGACCCGCAGGATGTAACTGCGGTTCTGGCCGCCGCTCTGGATCGTGTGGTTGCCACTGGTCAGCGCCGGGGCCTTGCCGCAGCCGGTGCTCGCCGCCGCGGCGGCGGTCCTCGTGGCCGACGCGGGTGTCCTGAGGCCGCTGCCGAACGAGGCGCCCGCGGTTGTCAGCACGAGGAGCAGGGCGGCCGCCAGGGACATTAAGAGCGGTTTGCGTTTCATGCGCACCTTCTTCCATGGTCGGATTCAGACGGCGGTGATGGTCCATTCGTTGTTGGTGCTGGAGTTCGGCGTCCACAGCACCGTGGTCGAGCCGTTCGTGGTGCTGCCGCTGCCGTCGAGGGCGGTGCCGGTGCCACGGTTGACGATCTGGTAGCGGTTGTTGCCGAGGCTGCTGAGCGACCACTGCTGGTTGTTGCCGCCGTTCCAGGCCTCCTGGCGGGCGGGAGCGCCGTTGGCGGTGTTGCCCCAGCTGTCGGCGGCCATGCCGTTGGTGCGGTTCATGATCCGGTAGTAGCCGTTGCCGAGGTCGATCAGCTGCCACTGCAGGTTGGTGCTGCCGTCGTAGTTCCACTGCTTGAGGTTGGATCCCGCGGCGACGTTGCCTCCGCTGTCCAGCACCAGCCCGCTGGTGACATTGGCGATCTTCACCCAGGTCGTGGAGCCGCCCGGCGCGCCCAGGACGGGGATCTCACCGGAGAAGGTGAACTTGACCGTGTACGCAAGGGCGTTGAACGGCGGGTTGGCCGAGGGCATGGTGAGGTGCAGGCCGGAGGCGTCCTGTGTGGGTGCGGGCAGGTCGATGTAGGTGCCGGCGGTGTTGCCCAGCAGTTTGGCGCCGGTCAGGCTGCTGAGGTTGATCTGGTTCGAGTTCAGCGTCGTGATGGTCATCGTGCCGCCCTGCCAGCCCAGGGCGGTGGCGTAGAGCACCTTGTTGTCCCGGCTGCGCGTGAACCGGACGTCCTGCGGTTTGCCGGCCACCGGTCCGCTGAACGAGCCGCCGCCCATCTTGGTGGGGCCCTCGCCGTAACTGGCCCAGGAGCGGGTGCCGTAGACGGCCTCTCCGAAGCGGCCGAGCCAGTCGCCCATGGCGAGCAGGATCGACTGCTGCCCGGAGGGGATGGTGCCGTCGGCCATCGGGGCGATGTTCAGCAGCATGGTGCCGCCCTTGCTGACCCGGTCGATCAGCGAGTGCAGCAGGGCCTGCGTCGAGTAGTAGCCGATGCCGACCGTGTAGCACCAGCTGGAGGAGGAGATGCTGTCGTCGGTCAGCCAGTAGGGGGTGAGCAGTCCTGCGGGGCCGCCGCGCTCGAAGTCGAAGACCTCACCCTTGTTGTCGAGGCCGTCCTTGTAGGTCGCGACCACGTCCTTGTTCCACGCGACGGCCTGGTTGTAGTAGTGCGCGAGGAACTGGAGCCGGTAGGACTCCTGCACCAGGTTCAGGTCGAAGTCCTGCCAGACCAGGTCCGGCTGGTAGCCGTCGATGACCTCGGCCAGCTTGTCGTACCAGAGCTTGTTCTCCGCGGCCGAGCCCTGCTGGCCGTAGAGGATGCGCAGCGTCGGGTCCGACTGGTTCGGCACATGGTCGTAGAAGCCGTTGAAGTGGTAGGCGTGGTGCAGCGAGGCCATGAACTTCAGCCCCTGCCCGCGGATGGCCTGCGCGTGCAGCCCCACGAGGTCGATCCGGGGGCCGTGCTGGACCGAGTTCCACGGGTTGGCGCGGCTGTTCCACATGGAGAAGCCGTCGTGGTGCTCGGCGACCGGGCCGGCGAATCTGGCGCCCGCGGCCTTGAACAGCCGTGCCCAGGCGTCCGGGTCCCAGTTGCCGCCCTGGGAGGCGAGTTTGGGGGCGAACTGCACCTGGTTGCCGGCCTTGTCGCGGGCACCGTCGATGAAGTTGTGGTACGGCCAGGCCGAGGGGTCGCCGTAGGTGGCGATGTGGTGCTGGTTCTCGGCCGAGCCGCCGATGTACATGTTGCGCGGATACCACTCGTTCCCGAAGGCGGGGACGCTGAAGACGCCCCAGTGGTAGTAGATGCCGAACTTGGCGTCCTGGAACCAGGCCGGGGCCGGCGGGTGCTGGTCCACGGAGGACCAGCTCGGGGTGTAGCTCGCGGGGCCGTCGGTCGCGGCGGCCTCGGGGGCGAACCGCAGCAGGCCGAAGGCCGTGGCCGCGCCGGCCGCCGCCAGCAGCCGGCGCCGGCTGAGCGGCAGGGGGGAGGAGGACATGGATGGGTGCCTCTCGGGGGGATGACGGAGGTGGTGCGGGAGTCGGTGATCGTCAGCCGGTCACCTGGGTCAGTCGCGCGTCCACTTCTGGTTGCCGCTGCCGTTGCAGGTCCACAGCTGCAGCGGGGTGCCGTTGGCCGTGCCCGCGCCGGTGGCGTCGAGGCACAGGCCGGACTGGACACCCGTGATCGTGCCGTCGGCGTGCAGCGTCCATTTCTGGTTGCTGCCGCCGTTGCAGTCCCAGATGTCCACCTTGGTGCCGGGGCTGGTGCCCTGGCCGGCGGCGTCCAGGCAGTCGCTGCCGTAGACCCGCAGCTCACCGGAGGAGGTGTTCGTCCACTGCTGGTTGCTGCCGCCGTTGCAGTCCCACAGCGCCACCTGGGTGCCGGCGGTGTGCGACTGGTTCGGCACGTCCGCGCAGCGGCCGGAGGCGACTGAGACGATCGTGCCGGTCGTACCGCCGTCGTTCCCGCCGCTGCCGGGGGTGACGGACAGGTTGTCGAACTGCGCCGTCTCGCCCTGGCTGGTCCCGTAGCCGATCTGCCCGGTCGCCCAGGTGCTGTCGTTCACGGATCCGGCCGTGGCACCGTCGATGACGGCGGTGATGGTGGTGCCGGAGAAGGTGAGGCCCAGGGTGTGCCACCGGTTGGTGCCCAGCGCCGCGATCGTGCCGCGGGCCAGGGTGGAGACGGTGCCGCCGGTGTTCGTGCTCAGGATCGACCAGGCCCCGGTGTCGCTCACCCGCAGGCGGTAGGCGTTCTGCCCTCCCGTGCGGTCGTAGTCGTGCCCTCCCGCACGGCCGATCAGCTCGACGTATCCGGGCTGTTCGAGCAGCACGTCCGAGGAGACCGTGTAGTTGCCCCAGCTCACATCGCCGAGCAGGGCGTGCGGATCGGTCAGCGAGTCCCAGGTGATCGGCTTCTGCGGGCTCATCTGGCGCACGCACTTGCCGCTGCGGCCGCCCCCGCAACCCACCGTCTCGAAGGCGCCCTGCCAGTCCATGAGGTACTTGGCCTCGGTGCCGGTGGCATTGCCGTCGAAGGAGTCGCCGTACGGCAGCTTCATCGCGCTCTTGGCGGGGCCGGTGGCGGTGCCCTTGCCCTGTCCGGTCGTGGTGGTCAGGGTGTACAGGTGGCCGGGCTGGACGGTGAGACTGAAACCGCCGCCGGACGGGGTGATGTCCGTGGTGTGCACGAAGTGGTCGGCCGGGTTGCCGGAGCTGACGTCGGTGGACCAGACGTGGACGGTTCCGGTGGACAGCCCCCCGGTGACGTTGATGTTCAGTGTCTGGGCACTGCCGGCGTCCATCGTCTCGATGACCGTGGAGTAGTCGGAGTTGTCGGTGGACTTCAGCGAGACGTAGCTGCCGTTGTTGCGGTTGCCGCCGATGTAGCCGCTGGAGGCGTCCAGGTAGTGCCACCCCGGCGCGGTGAACTGGCTGGTGTGCGCCATCACCCAGGTGTTCTTGCCGATCGAGTACGCCCCCGACCACGGCTGCGAGGCCAGGGCGAGACCCATCGTGGGGTACGGCAGGTTGGGTGTGAGGGCGGCGACCACCGGCCAGTTGAGGTACGCGGTCATGCGTCCGTCGATGTATCCGCGGTTGATGCCGCGGGCCATGGCCTGCGCTCCCCCGTTGTAGTCGTCCGAGCCGTTCTCGCTCGCCCACAGCTGCTTGCCGGACGAGGTGGCGGCCGACGGTACCGAGCAGTTGGACTGGGAGGACCGGTAGCCACAGGGATAGTGCGTGCCGATGGCGCTGACCGCGGAGGCGAACGCCGGGTTGGAGTTGATGTCGTTCGCCACGGCCCAGTCCGAGTCGGCCGCGACGATCTTCACGTTGCCGTAGCCGTTGCTGTTGAGCGCGGAGCGCAACTGCTGGTACCAGGAGACGTTGTAGCCCCGCTCGTTCCATCCGCCGAGGTAGTCGACGCTCAGCCCGTGCTGCTTGGCGCAGCCCAGCCACGAGACCAGGTAGTTGACCATGTCCGTGGACCAGAAGTTCCCGCCGCCGATCCAGCCGGGCGCGCCCCAGGCCAGCCCGTACAGCTTGATGTCGGGGTTGCGTGCCTTGGCCTGCTCCATCAGCCACCACTCGTAGCCACGGTCGCAGTTCAGGTCGGACCGGGTGTGCTGGTGACTGGGCTCGGCGCCCGAGGTGGAGTTGGTGTCACCGCCGATCTCCGCTTTGAGGATCTGGAGGGAGGCGCCGTAGCCGGGCTTGAACAGGTAGTCGAGGATCTGGCCGCGCTGGGGCTCGGGATAGTCGATCAGGAGTCTGCTGTTGCCGCCCCCGCCGCTGATCGCGCCGACGCCGTCGAAGGTCCGGCCGCCGGACGCGCCGTTGATCGTGAGGGAGGTGGCGGCCTGGGCCGGCGTGGCGGCCGTGCTCACGAGGCCGGCGGCGGCCAGGAGGAGGCCCGCGAGCACGGCTGTCGGGACACGCAGGCGCCGTAACAGCCGTCTGAATGCTGACACGGTGGGTTCCTTTCACAGGTCGATCAGCGAGGAGCGATGGGGTACCGCGGCGCGCGTGCCGGCCCGGGCCGGTTCCGGGACTCACCGGGTCAGTTGAGTGACCATTGCTGGTTGGACTGGCCGTTGCAGGTCCACAGTTCTACGGGGGTGCCGTTGGCGGTGGCGGCGCCCGTGACGTCCAGGCACAGGCCCGACGGGACGCTGGTGACGGTGCCGTTGGCGTTCAGCGTCCACTGCTGGTTGCTCTGGCCGTTGCAGGTCCAGGTGATGGCCTTGGTGCCGGGGCTGGTGCCCTGCCCGGAGGCGTCCAGGCACAGCCGGCTGCCGCCGGAGTCGACCGTCAGTTCGTGGGCGGCGGTCTGGGACCAGGTCTGGTTCGCGGCGCCGGTGCAGTCCCGGATCTGGGTCTGCGTACCCGGCGTCGTGGACCCGCCCGGCACCTCCAGGCAGCGGCCCGCGCCCACCGCGTGCAGCGCACCGGTGGTGCCACCGCCGCCGCTTCCCACCCCGTAGCCGGCGGCGGTGACGGCGGCCTGGACGGCGTTCTCGGTGGCGTCGGAGGGGTAGCCCGCCGTCATCGCGCCTTCGAAGAACTCACCCACGCCGTTGGGACTGTTGTCTCCGCCGGTGCCGAGCAGGACCGAGCTGTCGACCTTCATCGGTGAGTAGCCGTTCGGCAGAGGACCGGAGAAGGTGGTGGTCAGGCCGCCGCTCGTGCCGTTGCCGTACTTGAGAGTGAAGTTGCTGGTGCCGTTGTTCTTCAGCCACGCGCTGACGAACGGGTAGTGCACACCAGGGTTGTTCGGGTCCTTGTTGGAGCCGGTGTTGGTGTGGAACATGCCGTTCTCCAGGTCGGCCTCGACCCAGGGGCCGCTTCCGGTGCAGCCCCCGAACCAGCAGGCGTTGCCCCAGTAGATGGCGTTCATGGTGGCGTTGCCGGTGTCGGTGTGGGAGTTCTCGCCGCTGCCGTAGTCGAAGCAGCACCACTGGTTGGTGTAGTTCGACGAGGTCACCATGTAGATGCCTTCGGGCTGGGATCCGGTGGGCACGCCGTTCGCGTGGTCGATCCGGTAGCCGACGCCGGGGGTGACCTTGACCCCGAAGACCTGGTGGCCGGCCGCGGTCACCGGCAGGGCCATGGCGTCCGCTCCGACGTCGGACCCGTTCGGGCCGGGGCCCTTCCAGTAGCCGCCCCAGGAGATCGGCAGGTCGTTGTGCCTGGTGGTCTGGTCGTAGATCTTCGTGATCGTGCACGACGTGCCCCGGCAGTACGACACCTGGGACGCGGCGTCCGCGTATCCGCCCGCGCCGAGCACCCCGATGTCGCGGTAGCCGTGATCGGAGGACCGCTGGATCTGGTACAGCGGCCCGTTGTACGAGGCGAAGAGCGCCCTGGTCGTGGAGTGCGCCGTCACGCAGGGCGTACCGCCCGCGGCGTAGATGTCGCACGGTAGCGACACGTCCGCCGCGGACACGGGCGCCGGTGCGCCGAACACGGCCAGGGCCATCGCCAGGGCGACCAGGAGCAGGACGGGAAACCGCCTTCTCCGGTGGTGGGTTGCTGAGGGGAGCACGGAAACCTCCTCTGTCGCGGTGTCGTCGCGCTGCTGCACTGAAGCTGCCGGTGACCGTGGGTGTGGGAAGTCAGCCCAGCGTCCACCGCTGACTGCTGCTGCCGTTGCAGGTCTCCAGCTCGGTCAGGGCGCCGTCGGCCGTGGACCCTCCGGTGACGCCCAGGCAAAGGGCGGACTGGACGCCCGTGATCGTGCCGTCGGCGTTCAGCGTCCACTGCTGGTTGGTCTGGCCGTTGCAGTTCCAGATCTCCACCTTCGTCCCGGGCGTGGTCTGGTTGTTGTAGGCGTCCAGGCACATCTGGGAGCTGCCGGAGTAGACGGTGAGCTGGTTGGAGGTGGTGTGCGTCCAGGTCTGGTTGGCGCCGCCGTTGCAGCTCCAGATCTCCACCTGGGTGCCGGCTGTCGTGGTGGAGTTCGGTACGTCCAGGCACTTGCCGGCGCCCACCGCGTGCACCGCACCGGTCACGCTGGTGCCGCCGCCGCTGGTGCCGCCGGCGACCCGGTACATCACGGTGCCGTGGGCCGGCACCCGTGCGCTGATCGTGCCCGAGGTGGTCGAGGACGCGCCCGACCACAGGTCGGTGAGGGTGTAGCTGGACGCCCCGGTCTTGCCGATCGCGGCCGCGGTGGTGGTGATGGTCGCGGTCGACCCCGTCTCGTTGAACAGCGCCACGGACACGTCCCCGTTCGCCAGCGGCTTCGCCAGCACATCAAGGCCGCCCGAGGACGACACCATGGTGCCCTGTTTGCCGAGGGGGTCCTGGTCGACCGCGATCACCCGGGAGTTGGTCAGGGTGGTAAGGGTGTCCGCACTGGCCTGGGAGATGTTGGTGCCCGCGATCAGCGGCGCGGCCATCTCCGCCCACAGACTGAACTCACTGCGGCTCTCCGTGACCGTCAGCGAGCCGTTGCCGACCTCCAGCATGTCCGGGTCGTTCCAGTGACCGGGCCCGGCATAGGAGGCCAGTCCCACGTTGCTGTGGAAGATCGACAGCATGCTGGAGTAGTCGGCGGTGATGTCACCGGTGGTGCGCCAGCTGTTGCCCACGTCCGCGCCCCAGGTCCACACGTTCTCCTGGCCCCAGTTGCACAGGCTGTAGAGGATCGGCCGGCCGGTGGCCGCCAGGGCGTCCCGCATCGCGGTGTACCGGGTCCGTGCGGACACGCCGGTGTTGTTGCAGTTGTCGTACTTCAGGTAGTCGACGCCCCACGCCGCGAAGGACTGCGCGTCCGTGGTCTCGTGTCCGAGGCTGCCCGGGTATCCCGCGCAGGTCGCGGTGCCGGCGTCCTCGTAGATCCCCAGCTTCAGCCCCAGCGAGTGCACATAGTCCGCGGTGCCCTTGATGCCGTCGGGGAACTTGGCCGGGTCCGGCACCAGGCGGCCGCCGGAGTCCCGGTTGTGGGTCATCCAGCAGTCGTCGATGTTGACGTACGAATAGCCCGCCGCCTGCATGCCGTTGGTGTGCATCGCCTGGGCGGTGGACTTGATCAGCGACTCGGAGACGTTGCAGCCGTACGCGTTCCAGTCGTTGAAGCCCATCTGCGGGGTGGGGGCGAGTCCGTTGCCCAGTGCGGCGGCGGGCTGCGCCGTGCCGAGGGAGACGAGAGGGGCGGCCACCGCGAACAGCACGGCCGAGAAGATCAGCGCCAGGGTTCTGCGCAGGGACAGCAGCGGGGGGAACGGCCGAAGGCGCCGCGTTCGCGCAGTGGTCATGGGCATAAGTCATCGACTCCTGAACCGGGTTGGGGAGATGAGAGGAGTTCAGCGGTAGCCGGCGGCGGTGACGTTGGCCTGCACCGCGTTGTCGGTCGCGTCGGAGGGATAGCCGGCGACCACGGCTCCTTCGTAGAAGGTGCCGGCGCTGAGGTTGGCGCCGCCGCCGGGCTTGCAGCAGTCGCCGCCGCTGCCCAGGACGATGGCCCCTTGTTTCTTCATGGGGCTGTATCCGCCGGGGAGTGAGCCGTCCCAGAGGGTGGTCAGGCCGCCGGACTGGGCGTTGCCGCCCTTGAGGGCGAACCTCGACGTGCCGTTGTTCTTCAGCATCGCGGTGACGAACTTGTTCGCGAACGCCCGCTGGTTGGTGTTCCAGGACTGGCTGCCGCCGGAGTACAGGCCCCATTCGAGATCGGCCTGCACCCAGGGACCGCTTCCCTGGCAGCCGCCGAACCAGCACTGGGTGCCGAAGTTGATCGCGTCCATCGCGCCGGCGGCGTCGGCCTTCCGGGTGGTCTCGCTGTTGCCGTAGTCGAAGCAGCAGCCGTTGTTGACGTGGGTGCCGCTGGTCACCATGTACGCCCCTTCGGGTGCGGCACCGGTCGGCACGCCCGTGAGGTGACCGTCCCGCCAGTAGCTGTTCCCGGGGTTGATGTACAGCGAGTACGCCTTGGTGCCGCCGGCGGTCAGCGACTCGGAGGTCGCCTTCGCGGGACTGCTCTGGGCCGATCCCGGGACCTGGGCCGATCCCTGGTACCACAGGTCGTTGCCGTGCCCGGACTGGTCACGGACGACCGTGATCACACACGAGGTGCCCGCGCAGAACGAGTCCTGCGCCGCCGCGTCGGCGAAGCCCCCACGCGTCAGCACGCCGATGTCCCTGGTCGCGTTGTCCGAGGCGCGCCTGACCTGGTAGAGGGAACCGTCGTACGAACCGTAGAGCGCCCGCACGGTGCTGTGTGCGGCCACGCACGGGGTGCCGCCCGCGGCGTAGATGTCGCACGGACCGGATCCGCCGGGCGGGGGCGGAGTGGTCGAGATGCTCCACTTCTGGTTGCTCTGGCCGTTGCAGGTCCACAGGATGACCGCGGTGCCGTTGGCCGTACCGGCTCCGCTGACGTCCAGGCAGAAACCGGACCGGACACCGGTGACGGAACCGTCGGAGTTCTGCCGCCACACCTGGGTCGCCCGCCCGTCGCACGCCCGGATGACCACCGGGCTTCCCGGAGCCGTCCGGTCGTCGTAGGCGTCCACGCACCGGGTGCCGTTCATCGTCCTCAGCTCGCCCGCCGAGGTGAACTCGAACGCCTGGTTGACCTGTTCGTTGCAGTCCCAGATCTCCAGCGTCGTTCCCGGCGTGTCGGCATTGCCCTTGACGTCCAGGCACCGCCCCGACGCCGAGCTCACCAGGGGGGCCGCCGACGCCGACCACGTCGGCACGGTCGTGAGCGACAGGGCGAGTAGCGCGACGACGCATACGAGGGCGGCCGACAAGCGTGGCCGGCGACTCACGGCGTATCCACAGAGAACCCTCAGACATCCCATGTCGCATAGGTGTCCCATAGGGCAATGACCCTGTCAATAGAGTCGACAGGCCGACTCGACGGCTGATCCATCCCATGTTTTTCGCTGGTCAGACCGCTATGAGGGCATGCCGGAACCCGCGTCCGGCGGCGGCCGCCGTGCCGGGCGCGGATGTCCGTTCCGGGTGCCCTGACCGGGCGCCGATCACCTCACCTGAAGCTCCAGTGCTGGTTGGCTCCTCCGTTGGAGTCCCAGATCTGGACGGGGCTACCGTTGCCGTTCTGTCCGGCCGGAACCTCCAGTGCCCGGCCGGAGGCGACGTTGGTCAGGGTGTAGGAACCATCGCCGTTACGGCTCGCCCGCCAGTGCTGGTTCGCACCGCCGTTGCTGTCCCAGATCGTCAGCCGCGTGCCGTTGCCGGTCTGGCCACCGGGCTCGTCCAGCACCCGACCACTGGCGATGTTGGTCAGCGTGTACGAGCCGTCGCTGTTCTGGTTGGCCCGCCACTGCTGGTTCGCGGCGCTCCCATTGGCGTCCCAGACCTGCACCGGCGTGCCGTTCCCGGTCTGCCCGCTCGGCACGTCCAGCACCCGCCCCGCGGAGGCCACACTCACCTGGTACACCTGGCCCGAGACGATGCCGCCGCCGGGGTTCCCGGTGCCGCCGCCCAGCGCGGTCAGGGCCGCGTCGTAGGCGGCCTTCTTGTTGCCGTTGTTGTCGAACAGCAGCGGGTTCTCACCGGTGCGCCAGGAGTCGCTGTCGCGAATGCCCCATACGGTGATGCCGGTGCAGCGGGCGACGTTCATGCACGCCTTGACGGTGTTCGCGTAGGCGCTTGCCGGCGCCTGCGCGATGTCCAGTTCGGTGATCTGGACGTCCACGCCGAGGGCGGCGAAGTTCGACAGGGTGGTCTGGAAGCTCGACGGCGGGCCGCCGGTGCCGAAGTGGGACTGGAAGCCGACGCAGTCGATGGGCACACCGCGGGACTTGAAGTCCTTGACCATGGTGTAGACGCCCTGGGTCTTGGCGTCGGTCCAGTTCTCGATGTTGTAGTCGTTGTAACAGAGCTTGGCCGCCGGGTCGACGTTACGGGCGGTGCGGAAGGCCTCCTCGATGAAGCCGTTGCCCAGCACGTCGTGGAACACCGAACTGCGCTGCTGGCCGCTGCCGTTGTCGGCGAACGCCTCATTGACCACGTCCCAGGCGTAGATCTTGCCCTTGTAGTGGTTCATCTCGGTGGTGATGTGGTTGTTCATCACGCTGCGCAGGGTGTTCGCGTCCCTGATGGAACTGACCCAGCCGGGCAGTTGGGAGTGCCAGACGAGCGTATGGCCGCGCATCCGCTGTCCGTGCGCGGTGGCGTGGCCCACGATCTGGTCGGCGGGGCCGAAGTTGAAGGTGCCGCGGGAGGGTTCGGTGGTGTCCCACTTCATCTCGTTCTCCGGGGTGATCATGTTGAACTCCCGGTCGAGAATCGTGGAGTACGTCGAGTCGCCCAGCTTCCCGGCTGCCACGGCCGTGCCGAAGTAGCGGCCGCTGTCGGCCGCGGCCGCGCCCAGCGTGCTGGATGCGGCATGCGCGGCGGGGCTCGCCGGGCCGACCAGGGCCAGTGCCGTGCCGACTGCCACTACTGCCGCCAGGGCCAGGGCCTTGCGCGGACGGGGCTCTGCGTTGAGCCAGAACATGACGGATCGTTCTCCTTGGGTGCGGGGGAGGGAGAGGGACACCGACCACAAGCCGGTGCCGAAGGCGCGAGTCGGGCCGGTCACAAGGCCGAGCTGACCGGCAGCGCGGTCCACTGCTGGTTGGCCTGGCCGTTGCAGTCCCACAGGACCAGTTGCGTACCGTCGGTGGCAGACGCGCCGGGGTCGTCGAGACAGCGGCCGGAGGCCGGGTTGCGGTAACCGCCGTTGTACGCCTGCCATTGCTGGTTGCCGCCGCCGTTGCAGTCCCAGATCACGATCTTGGTGCCGTTGGCGGTACTGCCGCCCGTGGCGTCCAGGCACTTCCCGAGCGCCCGCAAGGTGCCGTCCGAGCGTGCGGACCATTGCTGCGCGTCGGCGCCGTTGCAGGACCAGATCTGCGCGGCGGTCCCGTTGGCGCTGTTGCCGCCGTTGACGTCCAGGCACTTCCCCGCGATCCCTGAGCGCACCGGCTGGCCCACGGAGACCGGCGGCTTGATCCAGCCTGCGGCGTCCGCGGCCTGGACCCCGGCGTTGAAGGCGTCGGCCATCTTGCGGAACCCGTTGTCGTTCGGGTGCAGGGCGTCGGACAGATCCGCGGGCGCCAGCGCGCTCATGTCCACCAGGCGTACGTGCTTCCCGGCGTCCTGCGCGGCTTGGACGATTCCGGGCAACTTGGCGTTGAAGGCAGGCCTGTTGGGCTCCTCGCTGCCGCTGGTGGAGACGATCACCGTGCCGACGAGGACGGTCGCGTCGGGTGCGGCGCGGGTGATCTGGTCGATCAGCGAGCGCATGCGGTCAGGGGCGGTCGGTATCTGATAGTTGCCGTTGAGATCGTTCGTGCCGATCTCCAGGGTGATCACGTTGGGGCGGTAACGAGCCAGCACGGAGTCCGCGATGCCCGCGATCTGGTCGATCCGCCAGCCGGAGTGGCCCTCGTTGTCCGGGTCGGACATAGTGCCGTTGCGGCCCGAGCCCACGAAGTCCAACGAGTGGCCCTCGGCCGCGAGTTGGTTCCCCAGGAAGCTCCGGTAGCTGTTCCCGGACGGGCTGCCCACACCCCAGGTGATGGAGTCGCCCAGCGGCATCAGCCGCAGGGCGGTGGGCGCGGCGGCGGCCGACCTGGTGGCTGCTGTCGCGGGCAACGCGGTTCCGACGCCGAGGGCGGCGGTCAGCGCGGCGGCCAGGGCGATCGAGTATCTCTTCATCGGCGTTCCTCACTGGTGCGGGACAGTGGGTGGGGATGAACGTGAGTGGTCGGTGGGGAGTTTCAGCGGGGAGTGAAGTCCTGGTTGCTGCCGGCCGTGTTCTTGCAGGGCCACTGGTCGAGCTGCTGGCCGAGGTTGCTGCCGCCGCCGTAGGCGTCGAGGCACAGGCCGCTGTTCTTGTTCTGGAAGGAGTACGAGCCGTCGGACTGCCGTACCGGCAGCCACAGGCCGGCGGCCGCCCCGTCCGAGGCCTGCTGCACGATGTCGGGCGTACCGGCGGTCGTGGAGCCGCCCGACACCGCGACGACCTGTCCGGAGTGCTGCGCCCGCAGCTGCCCGTAACCGCCCGAGGCCGGCACGAACTCGAACTGCTGGTTGCTCTGCCCGTTGCAGGTCCACTGGTCGATCGCGGTGCCCGCGCTGCTGGAGTTGCCGTACACGTCGAGGCACAGGCCGTTGTTGCCGATCACCAACTGGTGGTAGCCGGTGGGGAAGCCGTCACCACCGTCCGAAGACTGCACGCCCGCCTGCTGGATGACCTGCCTCGCGCCCTGCGGCCAGTCGGTGCCGCTGACCTGGACGTTGCCGGTGAGGACGTTGTTGTGCGGAGGACCGGTGGCCACATAGGTGTTGCCGCCGTTGTACCAGTTGCCGGAGAAGGTGCTGTCGTCGGTGTGGTTGTTCGCGTTGGCGTTGGTGAGCGCCCAGTTGCCTGCGTCCTGCACCACGTTGCCGGACACCTTCAGGTAGCGGGAGCCCTCGTCCAGGTACAGCGCGGTGGTGCGGTTGTTGTCGTACATGTAGTTCTCGGAGATCACCGAGCCGGGACTCGCCGACAGGCTGTAGATGCTGCCGCCGTCGAACATCGCGTTCTTGGTGTCGAAGACCAGGTTGTGCGAGACGGTGTTGTTCTTCAGCGTCGTGGGAGTGCTGTAGACGGGCTGGTAGGTGTACGTGCCCCGGTTGACGTAGTCCTGGCTGCCGCCCGGGTCGTTGATCCCCCAGCCCCAGCCGATGTCGATCCCGTCGTAGGGCAGGTGGTCGCACTGGTTGTGGGTGATCGTCGCGTTGGTGACGTAGGTGGACAGGATGCCCGCGGTCTCCTTGTAGTCGGTGCCCACCCCGCTGACCTTGTTGTTGCTGACGGTGATGTCCCGGTTGGTCATCTGCGGGTTGCCGGGGTGGTGTGCGTCCGGCTGGATGCCGCCGACCTGGATGCCGCTGCCGGCGAGGTCGGTGAAGGTGTTCCCGGTGACGGTGATGCCGCTCGCGCCGAGTCCGGTGCCGGAGGCGGTGGCGGCACCGTCGTTGCCCACGCCCAGTCCGGACTGGCCGAGTTCGGAGAACGTGTTGCCGGAGAAGGTGATGCCGGCTGCGGCGGAGACCTGTACGGCCGCGGGCATCTGCACCCAGTGGTTACGGGTGGCCTCGAACTGCGTGCACCCCGACTTGCAGGTGCTCAGCCAGTTGGCGGGCATCGGGTAGGCACCGGTGATGTGCGCGCCGCTCTGCTGGTCCGCGTAGCCGTCGGGTCCGCTCGGGCCGAGCCAGGAGGTTCCGGTGAAGCGGATGCCCGTGAACGCGAGGCCCTTCGCCGGTGAGTCGTAGCTGCCGCTGATGCCGAGCAGGCTCTGCAGCCGGGGCAGTTCGACGTCGAGGCTGTTCGGGTTCTGCCCGGGCTGGGCCCGGTAGTAGAGGTCGCCGGCGGACGAGTCGAGGTACCACTGTCCGGCCTGCTTGAGGAACGCGTAGTTGTTCTCGAGGTACATCGTCCCGCCGGCGAACGGCGCGTTGATGGTGTCGTAGCCCCAGGAGTTGTTGTTCCACGCGGGCTGCTGCATGGTGATCGTTCTGCCGCTGATCGACTGGACCGGCGCGTAGCGGTCGGTGAAGGAGTTGATGCTCTCGACTTCCATGTGCCTCTGGTCCGAGAGGCCGGCCAGGTAGTCGAGGGAGGAGTCGGTGATCGTCAGTCCGGTCTGCGTGAAGGTGAAGCCGGAGCGGGGCACCTGGATCGCCGCCCGCGGTGCCTGCTTGCCGTTCACGTACAGCTGACGTGTGTTCACTCCGGTGCCGACGTGGACCGACCAGATATTGCTGTTTTGATCATGCACCTGCCAACCAGATAGCTGCTGGGCGCCGCTCACGACCGGCTGCTGCCCGGCCATGGCCTGGTAGGTGATGGTGTGTCCGTTCTGCCCGCCGTCGCCGGAGCCGAAGGTCAGTGGCTTCGACAGCCGGTAGGTGCCACCGGCCAGCAGCACCACGACGTCCGCGTCGGCCGACAGCCGGTGCGCGGGCTGCTGCGCCTGCTCGATCGTGGCGAACGGCTGCTCGGCGGTGCCGTTCCCGCCTGGAGCCGCACCCGGCGCCACATACAGCGCGGCGGCCCGCACTTGGCGCTCGGCGGGTACGGCGTGAGCGGCCCCGGTCGCGGCCAGGCCCTGGGCCAGTAGGGCGAGCAGGACCAACGGGGCGGCCCAGAGGCCGTGGAGCGCTCTGGCTCCGGACATCGTCATCCTCCAGTGGGGGCGCATGGGCCCGTGGCCGGGCGTCGGCCGGCCACGGGAAAGAGCCGTTCGGTTCAGTTGAGACTCCACTGCTGGTTGGACTGACCGTTGCACGTCCAGAGTTCGGCCAGGGCGCCGTTGGCCGTGGAGGCGCCGGTGACGTCGAGGCAGAGTCCGGACTGGGTGCCGGTGACGGTGCCGTCGGAGTTCACCTGCCACTGCTGGTTCGCGCCGCCGTTGCACGGCCAGGTCACCACCTTGGTGCCGGCGGACGTCTGGTTGTTGTAGGCGTCCAGGCACATCTGGCTGCTGCCGCTGTACACCGTCAGTTGGCCCGAGGACGTACGGGTCCAGGTCTGGTTGGCGGCGCCGTTGCAGTCCCAGATCTGCGGCTGGGTACCGGCCGTGGTGGACGAGTTCGGCACGTCCAGGCACTTGCCCGCGCCCACCGCGTGCAGCGCGCCGGTGCCCGTCCCGCCGGAGGAGGCGTTGCTGTATCCGGCCGCGGTGATGTTGGCCTGGACCGCGTTCTCGGTGGCGTCCGACGGGTAGCCGGAGGTCATCACGCCCTCGTAGAAGGTGCCTTGGGCGCCCTTGCTGTTGTCGCCGCCGATGCCCAGGATGATGGCCCCCTGCTTGCGCATCGGGTTGTAGCCCGCGACATTGGGGCGCACTCCGTCGTAGAACGTGGACAGGTTGCCCGACTGGGCGTTGCCGCCGCGGATCGCCCAGTGGTTGGGGCCGCCCTTGACGATGGCGGTCGTGTAGCGGTAGTTGATGGTCGGATCATTGGCGTTGTAGTGCTGGTTCACCCCGGAGAACAGGCCGTTCTCCAGGTCGGCCATGATCCAGGGGCCGTTGCCCGAACCGTAGCCCCAGACCTTGATGTTGCCGAAGTAGATGGCCTCCATGGTGCCGTTGCCGTCGTCGTTGCTGTCCGTCTCGGCATTGCCGTAGTCGAAGCAGCAGCCGCCGTTGTAGTGCGTGCCGTCGAAGATCGCGTACATGCCCTCGGGGTTGTCCCCGGTCGCGATGCCGTTGGTGTGGTTGTTGCGGTAGCCCGTGCCGGGCGCCACGAAGACGCCGTAGGCCTTGTGACCTCCCACCGTCGTGGGCGCGGCGGTCGCGTTCGCCAGGTTGTCGGGGCCGCCCGCCGCACCGCCGCCGGGCGCCTGGGTGAGGTTGTTGCCACGGCCGGACTGGTCGTAGATGACGGTGATGAGACAGGTCGTGCCCGAGCAGAACGAGTCCTGGGCGGCGGCGTCGGCGTATCCGCCCGCGCTGAGGACGCCGATGTTCCTCGCGGTGTTGTCCGAGGCGCGGCGGACCTGGTAGAGCGGCCCGTTGTACGAGGCGTACAGCGCTCGTGTCGTGCTGTGCGCCGCCACGCAGGGCGTCCCGCCCGAGGCATAGATGTCGCAGGGCCCGGACGTGGCGGCCCGGGCCGTGCCGGCCGTGGCCGCCGCCAGAGTACCGGCGACGAGCGCGGCCGCGGCCCCGGCCCGGGCGAGGGTCTTCCACCGGGCGCGGGCCGAGCGTGCCGGCTCGAGTAACCGCTGGAGACCATCCATGCCGAACAGCGTTCGATATCTCGTACGTGTGGTTCCCATCTGATCTCCCTACCGTGCCGGCGCAACCCGATCGGGTTGTTGGGGGGGCGCATGCGACTGCCGATGCGCTTGAACGAGCCGTTGTTGCAGTGGGGTTGCGGAGAGGTTTCGGGGGGAGACGGTGCTCCCGGTTTCACAGGTCTGTCAAGGGTGGGGGGCAACCTGCCGTTAACCTTGTCGCGAATCGATTCGACAGCGGATTCCTGCGGTGCGCAAGCTGTCGGCAGCCTCGAAAAGTTGCGGTGTGAGGGTGGGGGGACGGCACGCCGCGGGCCACGCGCGTGTGCCCGACGACCGCTCCCTGATCGTCCGGATGACCGCCGCCATGCCGGTGAACAGGGAAACTGCGGCCATGTCGGGGCGCTGGAGAGCGGGTTGGGGACAGGCGCCCGCCAAGGCGGCAAGGCTTGGACCCGCGTACCGGAGCCGCCTCCGCCTCACGGCACGCCGTTGCCCCCGGCCACCGCCGGTCCGACATTCGTCGAAGCGCTTGCGCGGCATCGATTCGCTCAACGCCCAGGGGTACGCGCCCTTGCAGTCTCCGCTGACCTTCGATCAGGAACCCGGCCTCGGTCTCGCCATCCCGCCGGCCCGCGACAGGCTCACCCACAGGCGACTGGACTTCGTCGCGAGCGCGGTCGACGCCGCCGCCCGGGTCGGCCTGGATGTGGTGCTGTCCCCCTCGGGCCGGGACCACGACCGTTCCTTCGAGCGGTTGGTCTCAAAAGGCCGCGTGGACGGTGTCATCCTGATGGAGATCCGCGTGGAGGAGGCTCGCGTGGGCCGGTTGCAGGAGGCCGGGCCGCCCTTCGTCGGCATCGGGCACACGGCCGGCGACCGGCAGATGTCCTGGATCGACGTCGATGACGTGGGCCTGGTCCGGCACTGCGTGCGGCACCGCGACGATCCGGGGCACCGCCGGGTGGCTCTGATCAGTCGATCCCCGGAACTCGTCGCGGGCCGCCCTGCCCGGCATCCAGCGCGCGCCGGCGGACACCGGCCTGCGGGCGCCGTGCGACTTCTCCCTCACCGCAGTGGCGGCCAGGACCTGGGCCGAGGACTTCCGCCCGCACCGGACTCCAGGGGGTACTGAAGACGTCGGCGGACTCCCGCCGCTGCGGGTGGTGGCAGCGGCGGGAGTCGTGAGCGGGGCGCTCGTGGAGGCCCGGTCAGGTGTGGAACTGGTTCGCCGGGACCGGCAGCCCGTAGTGCTCGCGCAGGGTCGTGCCCTCGTACTCCTCCCGGAACAGGCCCTTGCCGCGCAGGATCGGCAGGACGTGCTCGATGAACGCCTCCAGTCCGGACGGCAACGCCGGGGCCATGATGTTGAAGCCGTCCGCGGCACCGCCCTCGAACCAGCTGATGATCGCGTCGGCCACCTGCTCCGGCGTGCCGATGAACTCGAAGTGCCCGCGGCCACCGCCGAGTCGCGAAATGATCTGACGCACCGTCAGCTCCTCGCGCACCGCGAGCTCGATGATCAGGTCGGAACGGCTCTGTGAGCCCTCCAGCTTGGGGCGGGCGAGGATGAAGTCCGGCAGCGGCGCGTCGAGTTCGAAGACCGACGGCTCGGTCTCGAAGACGGCGGCGAGCTGCCGCAGCCCGTACTCCGGGATGCGCAGTTCGTCGAACTCCTTGGCCAGTGCCCTGGCTTCGGCCTCGGTCGAGCCGATGTAGGGGACGATGCCCGGAAGCACGATCACACCGTCCGGGTCACGTCCGGCGGCCCTGGTCCTGGCCTTGATGTCGGCGTAGAAGTCGGCCGCGCGCTCATAGGTCCGGTGGGCGGTGAAGATCGCCTCGGCGTGCCGGGCCGCGAAGTCCTTGCCGTCCTCGGAGGAGCCGGCCTGGACGAGCAGCGGGTAACCCTGCGGCGGGCGCTCGACGTTGAGGGGTCCGGCCACCGAGAAGTACCTGCCCCGGTGGTCGGGCCGGTGCAGCCGGGACGGGTCGGCATAGCGCCCGGTCGCCTTGTCGGCCACGACGGCCTCGGACTCCCAGCTGTCCCACAGCGCCTTGGCGACGTGCAGGAACTCGTCGGCGCGGGCGTAGCGTTCGGCGTGGGCGGGGCGGTCGACGAGACCGAAGTTGGCGGCCTCGTCGGCGCCCGCCGAGGTGACGATGTTCCAGCCGGCCCGGCCGCCGCTGACATGGTCGACGGAGGCGAGGCGGCGGGCCAGGTTGTACGGCTCGTTGTACGTGGACGACACGGTGGCGATGAGGCCGATCCTGCTGGTCGCCTGGGACAGCGCCGTCAGCAGGGTGAGCGGTTCGAGCTGGCCCGGCGGCCGGAACTCGCCGGTACCGATGAGGGCCGGGCCGTCGGCCAGGAACAGGGAGTCGAACTTGGCGCTCTCGGCGAGCCGGGCCAGGCCGATCCAGTGCTGGAGGTCGAAGTCGGCCCGCGGGTTGCTGTGCGGGAGCCGCCAGGCGGCCTCGTGGTGGCCCGCCTCCATGAGGAAGGCGTTCAGGTGAAGGGTGCGTCCGGTGCCGCTCACTGACCTGCCTCCAGCTTCGAGCTGTCGTAGCCGGCCGGGAGGAGGTTGTCGGTGATGGACGCGACGTCGACCGTCTTGGTGATCTGGCCCGCCTCCAGGAAGGCGTCGGCGAGCTTCTGCTCGGCCGCGATGTCCGACTTCTCCACCGGGGTCACCCGGGTCTCGAAGGCCTTCAGGGACGCCTTGGCGTCGGCGAGGGGGATGCCCTCCTCCTTGGAGATGGCCTCCGCGTACTTGTCCTCGTGCTTGATCGCCCAGGCGAACTCGTGGGCCAGCCGCTTGAGTACGTCCGTGAGGGCGGCCCGCTTGGTCTTGTCGTTCAGGGACTTCTCGCCGGCGACGTAGTAGCTGCTGGTCTGGTCGATGGGCGGGAGGCCCTTCGCCAGGATGCGGGCGCCGTTCTTGACCGCGATCGCGGACTGGGGGTTCCAGATCGACCAGGCGTCCACCTTGCCGGTGTTGAAGGCGGTGGCGCCGGCCGCCGGGTCGAGGAAGACCAGGTGCACGTCCTTGGGGGTGAGGCCGACGCTCTTGAGGGCGTTCAGGGCCAGGCCGTGGGCCGAACTGCCCTGCGGGACGGCGATCTTCTTGCCCTTGAGGTCCCCCAGCGTCTTCAGCTTGGAGCCCTTGGGCACGATGATGTTCTCGCTGGACTGGGTGGGCGTGAGGGAGCGGTTGACGGCGACGACCTTGAAGCCGTACTCCTTCGCGGCGCCGGTGATCGGCGGGACGTCGCCGACGCTGCCGAGGTCGATGTCGCCGGAGGCGGCCGCCTGGACGAGCGGCGGACCGTAGGTGAAGCGGGCGAACTTCACCTTGTACGGCGCGTTGTCGAAGACACCGGTGATCTTGGCGAGTTCCTCGCTGCCGTCACCGCCGTTGTCGCCGATGGTGAAGGTGTAGTTCTTCCACTCGGGGTGGCTGTCGGCGCTCGATCCGCCGGCGTCGGCGAGCGGGGTCGCCGCCTGTGACTCCCCTCCGCAGGCGGCGAGGGTGCCCATGAGGGCGAACACGCTGAGGGCGCCGACGAGTCGGGAGGATGTTCCGGGCATGGCTGATCACGCTTTCTGTGCTGTGGCGGAGGAAGTCGGGGGGTGGCGGGGACGGGGTTCAGTGCTGGTTGGCCAGGCCGAGGTCGTTCAGGAGTGCGGCGCGCAGCTCCTCGCGGGCGAGGCTCGCCTCGCGGTCGGCGGCCGACAGCTCGACGAGGTGCGAGGTGCCGATACGGCCGTCGCTCATGACGAGGATCCGGTCGGCGAGCGCGATGGCCTCGTCGACGTCGTGGGTGACGAGCAGCATGGCGGCGTGGTGCTTGGTGCGCAGGGCCCGTACGAGGTCGTGCATGCGCAGCCGGGTGATGGCGTCGAGGGCCGCGAACGGCTCGTCGAGCAGCACGAGTTCGGGCTCCGAGACCAGGGCCCGCGCGAGGGACACGCGCTGGGCCTCGCCGCCGGAGAGCTCCTTGGGCCAGGCCTTCTCCCGGCCCGCGAGTCCGACCTCGGCGAGCACGTCGCGGGCACGTTGTTCCGCGTCCGGTCCGCGCAGGCCGAGGGTGACGTTGCGCAGGACGCGCTGCCACGGCAGCAGCCGGTCGGCCTGGAAGACGATCGCACGCCGGGCCGGGACCTCCACCCGGCCTCCGTCGGGCCGGTCGAGTCCGGCGAGCAGCCGCAGCAGGGTGCTCTTGCCGCAGCCCGAGGGACCGAGCAGGATCACCAACTCCTCGTCGGCGACGGTGAGATCAAGGTGGTCGAGCACCACCCGGTCACCGAATCGACGGACCACCTGCTCGACGAGGACTCCGGTCTGCCGGCGCGGCTCGGTCGCGACTGTGCTGCTCATGACGCCTCATAACTGGGTCGCCACCGCAGCAGCACCCGCTCGAGAGCCCGGACGAACTGATCGGCGAGCAGACCGAGGAGCGAGTAGATCACCAGCCCCACGAAGACCTGGTTGGTCTGGAGGTACGTCTGCCCCTGGGTGATGAGGAAGCCAAGTCCCTTGTCCGCGTTGACGGTTTCGGCGGCGACAAGACCCAGGACGCTGTACGCGAGGGAGAACCGCAGGCCGACCAGGAACCCCGGCAGCGCCCCCGGCACCAGCACGCGGGTCACCAGGCGCCAGCGGCCGGCGCCGGTCGTGCGCGCCATCTCGATCAGCCGCTGGTCGACGCCCCGGATCGCGGCGAACAGGTTGAGATACATGGGGACACCGGCGCCGAAGGAGATCAGCAGCACCTTCGTGAGCTCGTCGATGCCGAACCACACGATCATCAGCGGCAGCACCGCGAGAAGGGGGATCGTGTTGAGCACCTGCACGACGCCGTTGAACAGGAACTCACCGCTGCGCAGCAGCCCGCCGAGCACGCCGGTGACGACGCCCACTGTCAGACCGATCGCGAGTCCGATGCCGGCCCGCTGCAGCGAGATGGCCAAGTCCGGTCCGAGGACGCCCTGTTGCCACAGGTCGGCGGCGGCCTTCACGATCGAGGTCGGCGCCGGGGCGTAGGTCTTCGCCAGCACTCCGGCGCGGGCGAGGACCTCCCAGGCGATGAGGATCACGACCGGGGTCGTATAGATGCCCAGCGGCCAGCGCAGCCGCTCGCGCAGTGTGGTGAGCGGCGTCCGGCGGCGGGCGTGGCTCGGCAGGAACACCTCGCGTTGCCGTGCGCCGGTCGTCGTCTCGGCGGGCGGGGCGGGCTTGGCGAGAGCCGCGGCCGGGATGCGGACCTCGGTCATGGCGCCACCGCCGGCACGTCTTCGGTGACCGCGCGGATGCGGTCGGTGAGCTTACGGATGGACACAGGCATGGGGAGGCCCTTCTCGGAGGAAGCGGGCGCACCGCTGGGTGCTGAGGGGTGAAGAGCGGAAGCGAAGACCGACTCGTGGCCGATCACTCGGGGACTTGGCAGCAGCCGCGGTCGCGGGGCAGCGAAAGCCGGCGACTACGGGACGGCACGTCGTGCCGCGGACACTTCGCCCTCAGCCGGGAAGGAGAGACATGAGGTGAGGCCGGAGAAGCAGTCGCTCAGGACGCGGGTACGAAGATCCCACGGGACGGCTTCACCGGATGCCGCCGGGGACCACTTACCGGGTCAGCGACAACAAAACGCGCTGGAGACGTGCGCCAGATCGATGTGGCGCCGCCGGGTCAGGTCCACGCGCGGGTTCATGGAACGGGAGTTCAGCAGAGCTCCACCAGGTTGGTCAATAACTTCCCGGACGAGTCTTGCATTGCGGACACGAGAACTTCCGCGCCGCTTCGGGACGCATCGCTCCTTGCCTTTGGCGCGCACGTCAGGACTTGACGGAGCCGTCGCCGGCTCCGCGGGCACGGGAATGGTCGACGCCCGGTGCCGTACGCCAAGTACGCCACCGCGGGGCGCAGTTCGACGTCGACCTCGCGTTCGACCCTGCCGCGCAGCGCCCAGGGCCACCCGGTCATCTTCCAGGCCGGTGACTCCGGCGAGGGCCGCGACCTCGCCGCCCGCAACGCCGACGTCATCTTCTCCGCGCACGGCACCGACTTCGACGACGCCCTGGCCTTCGCCGAGGACATCCGCACCCGTCTGCGCGCCGCCGGCCGCCCCGACGACGACCTGCGGATCCTGCCCGGCACCGAGATCATCATCGGCGCCACCGAGGCGGAGGCCCAGGAGAAGAAGCGCTGGATCCGCCTCCAACAGGTCACCCCTGCCACGGCGTTGGGGATCGCCGGGCTGCTGTGGGGCATCGACCTGTCCGACCGCGACGCCGACGGGCCGTTGCCCGAGGAGGACCCGGTCGTCAGCGAGAACGACGGCTCCTTCGGCGCCCGGCGCATCGCCGACCCGCGCGCGGTGGTGGCCGAGTGGCGGGCGAAGGCGGAGGCCCACGGCTGGTCGCTGCGCGAGACCGTCATCGCGCTCGGCCCGCAGCGCGGCCACGTCGGCACCCCGTCAGGGCTGGCCGACAAGTTCGCCCACTTCGTACGGCACGGCGCGATCGACGGCTTCAACGTCACGCCGTACCTCATCCCCGACGGCCTCGAAGACATCGTCGACCTGCTCGTCCCGGAGCTTCAGGAACGCGGGCTCTACCGCACCGACTACACCGGCACCACGCTCCGCGACCCCCTGGGGCTGCGCGAACCCCTCACCCACCGGTCCGCACCGGCCCACCGGCAGGCCACCACACACGACTGACACGAAGCTGTCACACAGGGAGCGGAATGCGGGTTCGCCAAGCGTCCGTTCTGACTGACATGACTGTGGGAGTAGCCCTCAACGCATCCGACGCACAGAACCAGGTCGACGCCACCGTGCAGCTGGCCCTCGAGGCCGCGGCCGCCGGGCTGCGGTCGGCCTGGTTCGGTCAGACCTTCGGCGCGGACTCACCCCAGCTCGCGGCGATCGTCGGACGCGAGGTGCCCGGACTGCACGTGGGAACCTCCGCGATCCCCGTCTTCGGCCGCCACCCGCTGCTGGTCTCCAGCCAGGCCCAGACCGCCCAGGCCGCGACGCACGGCCGCTACCACCTCGGGCTGGCCCTGGGCACGAAACTGCTGACCGAGAACGCCTTCGGCCTGCCCTTCGAACGCCCCATCGCCCGGCTGCGCGAATTCCTCACCGCGCTACGGCAGTTGACCGAAACCGGCACGGCCGACTTCCACGGCGAACTGCTCACCGCCACCACCCCGATCCCGGCGCGCGTCCCGGGCGCCGAGAGCGGCGTCCCCCTGCTGGTCGCCGCGATGGGACCGCAGGCGCTGCGGGTCAGCGGGGAGCTGGCGGACGGGATCCTGCCGTATCTGGCGGGACCGCGCGCCCTGGCGGACCACATCGTTCCCGCCCTGACCGCAGCGGCCGAGGCCGCCGGGCGTCCCGCGCCCCGGGTCGTGGCCCTGGTGCCCGGCGTGGTCACGGACGACGTGGACACCGTGCGGGCGAAGGCCACCGAGAACCTCGCGTTCTACGAACAGATCCCGTCCTACGCCCGCGTCATCGGACTCTCCGGCGCCCGGCGGGCCGCCGACCTGGCCGTGATCGGCGACGAGAAGGCGGTCGAGGCCGAGGTACGGCGCTACCGGGACGCGGGCGCCACCGAGGTCGTGTTCTCGGGCACCGAGATCGCCGGAGAAGCGGACCGCCGACGCACCTGGGACCTCCTCGGCCAACTGGCCGACTGAGCAAGCCCGTCTGCCCGTCCAGCCCCCCACCCCCCTGCACCCTGCGCGAGGCCGAGCCTCGCGGGACGAAGGAGACCGTATGACCACCGAGGCCACCGCGACCGACCTCCAGGCCTTCACCGAGAACTGGCTGGACTGGTACCGCGCCCAGGAGACCCGGCTCGCCGACCCGCACGGGTTCCTGGCGATCACCGGCCAGCACTGGCTCGACGACCGGCCGCAGCGCTTCCCCGACGCACCCGGCGCCTGGCACACCGGCCCCGACGGGGTCGTCGTAGTCCTCGACGAAGGCGAGGAACTGGTCGTCGACGGGACCCCGGTGCGCGGTGAACACCGCTTCGGCGTGCTTCCCGAGCGCAGCGACGTCCACGCGGTCTGGGGAGACGCCGTCATCGAGGTCGCCAAGCGCGGCGGAAACGACATCGTCCGCCCCCGGCACCCGGACGCGCCGCTGCGCACCGCCTTCACCGGAACCCCCTCCTACGCGCCCGACCCGCGCTGGGCCGTGACCGGCCGGTACGTCCCCTTCGACGAGCCGCGGCCGACCACCGTGGGCGCCGCGGTCGAGGGCCTCGAGCACGTCTACGACGCTCCGGGCAGGGTCGAGTTCGAACTGGACGGGCAGCAGCTGTCCCTGACCGCGTTCCCGGGGCGTGCTGCGGGCACTCTGTTCCTGCTGTTCACCGACGCGACCTCCGGGGTCACCACCTACGCCGCCAACCGGTCCCTGGCCCTCGATCCGCCCGCCGCCGACGGCACGGTCGTCCTGGACTTCAACCGCGCCGCGAACCTGCCCTGCGCCTACACGGACATGGCCACCTGCCCGCTGCCCCCGGCCGAGAACCGGCTGCCGGTGGCCGTCGAGGCGGGCCACAAGATCCCCGTCGAGCGCGGCGGTTCCTGAGCACCCCTGCCGACCGCAGTTCCTCCGCAGGTCCGCGGGAGTCGTGGACGGCCGTCGCCCGTGGTAGGCACGGGCGACGGCCGCCGGGCGCGAGGAATCGCACTCCCCCCGGGGTACGACATCCCCACGCGGGACCGTCCTCGCGGCCCGGGGCGTGCGGGAGTCCGCCCGGCTCGAAGCCACCGCAAGGACGAGGGCGGGGTCTGCGCCGCCGGGCGGGTAGCCGGATTTCCGGTCCGAAATCCTCAGACGTGGCAACAGCAACGCCGACAGGTCACATTTCAGCCTGCCTGTCCCGGGTGATCCGCGTCGCGGATATTCACACGCGCAACCACCCCTTCCTCGGTCGCGAGGCTTCGCACGCCGCGCCCGTGGCCGGTCGTCCTCACCCGAGCGCACGGGCCCGAGGGACCGTAGCGTGAGGGAGAGGGAGCGGCCGGAGGTGGTTGCGTTGCCGGAGATGGACTACGCGGCGCTGTTCGCCGCCACGCCGAGCCCCTATCTGGTGCTGGGCCCCGACCTGGTCATCGTGGAGGTCAACCAGGCATACCTGGGCGCGACCGGCCGCACACGCGAGGAACTGCTCGGCAAGCACATCTTCGAGGCGTTCCCCGACAACCCCGCCGATCCCGAGGCGGACGGCGTGCGCAACCTCAACGCCTCCCTGCACCGGGTGCTGGCCCTGCGGCAGCCGGACACCATGGCGCTGCAGAAGTACGACATCCCGGTCTTGGACGAGCCAGGAGGGTTCGAGGAGCGCTGGTGGTCCCCGGTCAACACGCCGATCCTCGCCCCGGGCGGGAACGTGCAGTGGATCATCCACCGCGTGGAGGACGTCACCGCCTTCGTCCAGGCCCGCGTGGCCGGCAACCAGCCGCCCGTGCAGCAGCTGACCAAGCGGGACGCACTGGAGGCCGAGCTGTACGCACGCGCCCGGGAGCTGCAGCGGCTGAACGAGGAACTGCGCCTGGCCCACACCCGGGAACGCCAGGTGGCCGTCACCCTGCAGGAGGCCATGCTCCAGGTACCCGACCTGGCCCGGCACTCGGACGTCGCGGTGCGCTATCTGCCCGCGACCGGGTCACTGAACGTGTGCGGCGACTGGTACGACATGGTCAACCTGTCCGACGGCCGGTTCGCGGTGGCGGTCGGCGACGTCGTCGGCCACGGCCTGGAGGCAGCCGCCGTGATGGGCATGCTGCGCAGTGCACTCAGTGCCGCGATCCGGGCACTGGAGTCACCGGCCCGGGCGCTGGAGGTGGTGGGCCTGTACGCACGGTCCGTGGACGGCGCGCTGAACACCACCGCAGTGAAGGCACTTGTCGACCCCCGCAGCCAGCTGATCATCTACAGCAACGCGGGACACCCGCCGCCCGTCCTGATCCACCCGGACGGCACCTGCGACCTGCTGGACAAGGCCACCGACCCGCCGCTGGGAGCCCGGCCCCAGCACGTGCCCCGCCCGCAGGCCGGGCAGGCCTACGAGCCCGGGGCCACCCTCGTGCTGTACACCGACGGGCTGATCGAACGACGCGAGGAGGACATCGAGAAGGGCATCGCACACCTGATCGAAGTCCTGCGACTGAACCGCACCCTCGGCCCGGAACGCCTGGCCGACACCCTCCTGGCCCACCTCGGCGTAGCAGGCGGCGCCCAGGACGACATCGCCCTCGTCGTCGTCCGGCTGTGACCTTCCGACGTCCCGTGACCGGGCCGGTCGCCCGCAGTACACCTGATTCTCACCTGAATGGGAACCGGCCCCAGGCATCCTTTCCTGGCCTTCATGAAGGCCCACCAGGGCCATGCCACCTTCCTCTTCGCCACGACCGGTTGGCGCTCGGCCTCCCCCCACATCCTCTTCGCGGGCGCCAAGGTGCTCCCATGGGCGGCTTCACCGGCGGCGCACCGACCACCCCGGGCCGCGCCGCCGCGCACTGGGTCCGCGACAACTGCACCCTCATGCCCCACCAGCCGTTCCGTGTCTACGACTGCGCGCCGGCATCCGCCACGTCGCACAAGCGCGCGCGGGCACCGTCGGTAAGGGTTTCACTGGAAAATCTCAGCTAAGTCGGGCGTTTTCCCTCACCTTCGTGAGACAGAGTGATCACCGATGGAGCGCACCTCACGCATCTTGGTCACCTCGCGTCACGCATTGCTGGGCGTCGTGATGATGTTCACCCTGGCCTCGTCGGTATCGGCCGCGGAGGCCGGGCACCGGCCCGCAGGGCCCTCGTCGGACGTCCTTTCGTCCGCCGGAAAAGGGGGCCCCGCGGGGCAGGCACGATCGCCGGCACAGGCCCTGGGAGCCACGGTCGACGTCGTGGCCAGTCGTCAGACGGCGCGGGTCGGCGCGCTGTTCGACGCGGACCGGGCCGAGGACCTGGCCGGCGGACACCAGTGCACGGCCTCGGTCGTGCACAGCCCCCGGCGCGACCTCGTCGTCACCGCCGCGCACTGCGTGGGCGACACCGGTACCGACCTGGTGTTCGTTCCGGGCTACCGGGACGGGCACGCGCCGTACGGGGTGTGGAAGCTGGACCACCGCTATCTGCCCGACGGATGGACGAAGGACCAGGACGAGGACAGCGACCTGGCCTTCGCCAGCGTCGACGAGCAGGACGGCAGGGCGATCGAGGACGTCGTGGGGGCCAACCGGTTCACGCCCGGCACGACCACGGGCGCCACCCCTGTGACCGTCGTCGGCTACCCCGACTCCCGAGAGACGCCCATCAGCTGCACCAACAGGCCGACCGCCTACAGCAGCACCCAGCAGCGCATCGACTGCCCCGCCTTCACCCAGGGCACCAGCGGCAGCCCCTGGATCAACGACGCCGGCCAGGTCGTCGGCGTCCTCGGCGGCTACGACCAGGGCGGCGACACCGACGACGTGTCCTACAGCGTGACACTGCGCGGCGAGGCGGCCGACCTGTACAAGGCAGCCATCAGCGATCCGTGATCCGCGCGAGCCGACTGGCGCCTTCCCGTCCGGCCCCCGCCGTGATCGCCTCACCGGCCGCGCGAACGCACCCAGCGGGTCTGCCATTGTCGGCAAACCCGCTGGTGAACACCGTCGGGACGACAGGATTTGAACCTGCGACCCCTTGACCCCCAGTCAAGTGCGCTACCAAGCTGCGCCACGTCCCGGTGCGCTTCCCGCGGAGAACCGCGTGATCGCGCAGGTCAACCTTACCGTACGTGCACCGGTGTTCTCGCCGGACCGGTGGCCGACCCGGCAGTCCGGGTCGGCCTCGCGCGTCAGCCGCGGGTGCCGGATGCGGCCGCTGGCTCGGTGGGGGTCCGGTCGGCGGCGCGGGCCGGACCGGTGAGGGAGGCCTTGCGGGCCGTCGGGACCAGCAGGGCCGCCAGCGCTGCGGCCAGGCACAGCACCGCCAGCAGGGCGAAGCCGTGGGTGTAGCCGGAGGCGTACGGCAGGCCCGAGGGCTGGAGGTGGCCGGTGACCAGGACGCTGGTGACAGCGGCGCCGATGGAGCCGCCGATGGTGCGGATGTTGGCGTTCATGCCGGTCGCTGCGCCGGTCTGGGAGGCCGGGACGCTGCCGACGATCAGGTTGGCCATGGAGGCGAAGGCCAGTCCGATGCCGAGGCCGAACACGCCCGAGACGACGGCGACTTGCCACTGCGCCGAGTGCCAGAGGGCGAGCATGCCCAGGGCTACGGCGCCGAGTGCGGCACCGGTGGTCAGGAGGGACTTCGCGCCGACCACGGGTTCCAGGCGGCCGCTCAGGATGCCGGAGAGGAACATCGCCACCAGCATCGGCAGCATCAGCAGGCCGGAGGCAGTGACGCTCGCGCCGAAGCCGTAACCCGCGGCGGAGGGCGTCTGGACGAAGGCCGGCAGGAAGGACCAGAGCGCGTACATGCCCGCACCGAAGAGCAGGGCGGCGGTGTTGGTGGTCCACACGGCCGGCAGGCGCATGACGCGCAGGTCGATCAGCGGGGTGCGGGAGCGGGCCTCGGACAGCAGCCACAGGGTGAACAGCGCCACCGCGGCGGCGAACAGGCCGATCACCTTCGCGGAGCCCCAGCCCCACTTGCTCGCCTGGCTCAGCGGCAGCAGGAGGGCCACCAGCCAGGCCGAGAGCAGCCCGGCACCCAGCCAACTGACCCTGCCCTCGGCCCGGTTGGGCGACTCGGGCACGTAACGCAGGGCGATGAGCACGGTGACCGCGACGACGGCGACCGGGATCCAGAACAGCCAGCGGTAGTCGAGCGCGGACACGATGGGGCCGGCCGCGACGATGCCGACGCCACCGCCCGCGGCGATCACCGCGGACAGGTTGCTGATGCTGCCGCTGACCTGGGACGGGGCGAACTCGTCGCGGATGATCCCGAAGGAGAGCGGGAAGAGGGCGCCGCCGACGCCCTGGACGACCCGGGCGACGATCAGGACGCCGATGTTCGGAGCGAGCGCGGCGAGCAGACAGCCGAGCAGCACGACGAACAGGACGGCGACCAGGGTGCGCTTTTTGCCGATCAGGTCGCCGACGCGGCCGAGGATCGGGGTGAAGACGGAGGCGGACAGCAGATAGGCCGTCATCACCCAGGTCGCGGTGGACTGGGAGGTGTGCAGCGCGTGCTGGACGGTCGGCAGGGCCGGCGCGATCAGCGACTGCAGCATGGCGAACACACCGGCGCCGGTCGCGAGGACCGCGAAGGTGAGTCGGGTGGACTTGCGGGGCATGAAGGGCCTCTCCGAACGAGCGGGATGCGGCCGAGGTTCTCGGGCCACGGTCGTGCGGACCCGGAGCGCCGATGGGCGGGTTCGGGCACGCCGACGGCCGCGGTGAGCGGTCGCGGAAAGGTGGTGGACGTACCGTCCACTGGTAAAGTGGAGGAGTACCTCCACTCTATCGGAGGCACACCTCCGGTTCAAGTACCGGAGGCATTCCTCCGCATCGATCCAGCTCTGGAGGCACCCGTGACGTTCCCCGTCGGCGAGATCGTGGCGTCCCGACGGCCGCACCGTAAGGACGCCGCACGCAACTACGACGCCCTGCTGGACGCGGCCCGCGAGGCGTTCGCGGAGCACGGCTCCGATGCCTCCCTGGAGGACATCGCGCGTCGTGCGGGCGTGGGCATCGGCACGCTCTACCGCAATTTCCCGACCCGCCGCGACCTGTTCGAAAGCGTCTACGCGAGCGACGTCAACGAGCTGTGCCGGGTCGCGCAGGAGGTCGCCGGGCTGGAGCCCTGGGAGGCGCTGACGGCCTGGCTGCGCCGGTTCGCGGGATACATGGTGACCAAGCGGGCCGTCCGCGAGGCCCTCAACGACGAGTCCGAGATCTTCCAGGCCTGCCGCGAGTCGATGTACGCGGCGGGCGGCCCGCTGTTCGAGCGGGCGCAGGAGGCGGGCGAGGCGCGGGGGGACATGGACTTCGTCGACCTGCTGCGGATGGTGGCCGGCATCACGGCCACGGCCTTCGACGACGACGCCCAGCGCGATCGCGTCCTGGCGATCGCGCTGGACGGGGTGCGCACCACCGTCCGCTGACGCCGGTGCCGCTCCCCCGCTCTACGACTCGTACCCCGCGACCCAGTCCCCTTGCGGGTCGGTGTCAGCGGGCGGAGCCTCTGCGCAGGACCTTGTCGACGGCGACGGTGACGACCACGAGGGTCCCGGTGGCGACGTCCTGGTAGAGGCTGTCGATGCCCGCCTGGGTGAGGCCGGAGCGGAGCACGGTGACGATGAGGGTTCCGATGAGCGTGCCGACGACGCTTCCCCGGCCGCCGAAGAGGCTGGTCCCGCCGATGACGACGGCCGTGATGCTCTCCAGGTTCGCCGTCTGGTAGGAGTTCGGGTCGGCATTGGGGATACGGCCGAGGGCCTGCCAGGCGGCGATGCCGTAGAGGAGACCTGCGGTGACGTAGACCGACAGGACCGTGCGCTGCACGTTGATGCCGGTCAGGCGGGCGGACTCGGGGGCGTTGCCGACGGCGTAGATGTGCCGGCCCCAGGCCGTCTTGGCGAGCCCGTACCAGAAGAACGCGTACAGGCCCACGAGCAGGAACGTCCCCCAGGTCACGAGGACGCTGCCGACATGGACGCCGTTGCCCCAGAAGACGAGCAGATCGTCGGTGACCGGAAAGCTGCGGGAGTCGGAATAGAGCCTGCCCACGGCGTAGATGACGGTCAGCGCGCCCAGTGTCACGATGAAGGGGGGCAGGCCCAGCCGGGCCACGAGCAGGCCGTTGACCAGCCCGAGCAGGGTCGCCGTGAGCAGGCCGAGCAGCAGAGCCGCCGCGGAGCCGTTCCCCTCGAAGGCCAGCTTGGCCATGACCAGCGTGCTCAGGACCGCGATCGCCCCGTTCGCCAGGTCGATGCCCGCGGTGAGGATGATCAGGGTCTGGCCCAGTGCCAGCGTGCCGGTCACGATGGACTGCTGGAGGACCAGGGCGAGGTTCTCCGGCGTCAGGAACGTGTCCGTCGCGAGCGAGAAGACCAGGACGGCGACGGCCAGGGCCGCGAGGGGGCCGACGGCCGGTGTGCGCAGGGCGTACCGCAGCGCGTCCCGCAGCGCGGTGCCCGGCTCGTCCTCGGCGGCTGCACTGGTGGTCACGGGAGGTCTCATGATCCGTTACTGATCCCTTCGCCCGGTCGGCGCCCGGAGGTCATCCCCAGCAGTGCCGGAGTCCCCAGCCCGTGTCGCGGGACGCCAGCCCCTGCACCGGCTTGTCGGTGATGAGTTGCGTGCCCGTGTCCGTGAAGCCGGACGGTTTCTTCCCGTGTCTGGCGAAGTCGACGACCGCGGCCACGCCCAGGTCGGCCATCCTGACCGGGAACTGCATGACGGTGGCCGCGTACTTGCCGGCCCTGACGTCGCGCACGCCCTCGCATCCGCCGTCGATGGAGCCGACGGTCACCCTGTCGCTCAGACCGCGTGCCGCGAGGGCCGTGTAGGCGCCGTCGGCCACCGGTTCGTTGATGGTGTAGGCCGAGTTCACGTCGCTCGTGCGCTGCAGCAGGTTCTCCATCGCGGTCTGCCCTCGATTGCGGTCGCCGTTGGTGATCGCCCGTCCGCGGATCGCCGGTGAGTCGTCCTTGATTCCGAAGCCGCTGAGGAAGCCGTCGTGGCGCTGCTGGCTGACCGTGGAACCCTCCGTGCCGTCGAGCATGAACAGCTTGGGGGCCCGGCGGCCGAGGACGGCCCTGACATACGCGCCCTGGAGGCGTCCGGCCTTGAGGTTGTCGGTCGCGTACGTGGCCGCCGCCGCGTTCTCCGGGTCCGTCGCGGTGTCCAGCGCGATCACCAGGATGCCCTCCCGACGGGCCTCGGCGATGGCACCCAGGATCCCCGTCGTGTTCGACGGTGTGATCATGATTCCCCGCACATGGCGGGCGATGAGGCTCTCCACCGCGTTGACCTGGCCCTCGTTGTCGCCGTCGAACTTCCCGGACAGGGCGATGAGTTCGGCGCCGTTCCTCTTCGCGGCGTGCTGGGCGGCCTCGCGCAGGGCCACGAAGAACGGGTTGGTCTCGGTCTTGGTCACCAGACCGATCGTGACTTTTCCCGTCCCGTGGCCGCCCGTGGAGGCCCGATTTCCGCCGCAGGCCGCGGCGGAGAGCAGCAGTGTTCCCACCAGGAGGAGCGCCGGCCCCGCGTGGGAACTGCGTGGCCGGCCGCGGCTGCGGACGGTGTGGCGGTGTGCCATCGGTGACACCCTCCTCCGGCCGGGTCCCCCGTCGTGGAAGACCCAGCGATCTGCACCACCTGTCCAGTTTGTTCATACATATCGCACTGTGTCGCTTCAGTCTTCCCTTCGGGCGGGCGCGGCTGGACGCGCCCGCCCGAAGGTTTCGTGCGTTCTGCATTGCGTACGTCCGAATGGGGACGAAAGATGGTGATCGGAACAGGGAGCCCGCCGGCGCTGTCGAGGGGCGGGCCGGGCTCACCCGCGGCCGGGGTTCCACCGGGGCCGTGCGGCGTCACCGCGGTCGCGCGGGGAAGGTGAGGTTCGCGTGACTGGGCCGCCGCTGCTCGCGCTGCACAGGATCTCCAAGCGGTTCGGGGCCGTCCAGGCCCTCAAGGACGTCGACCTGGAGGTCCACAAGGGGGAGGTCGTCGCCCTCCTGGGTGACAACGGCGCCGGCAAGTCCACCCTGATCAGGGTCATCTCGGGGGTGGATCCCCCCGACAAGGGCGTCATCGAATGGGAGGGGCGGGCCGTCCAGATCAGGACGCCCCGGATCGCCCAGCGCCTGGGCATCGCGACCGTCTACCAGGACCTGGCACTGTGCGACGACCTCGATGTCGCCGCGAACCTCTTCCTGGGCCGGGAGCGGCGGTGCTCCGGTGCCCGGGGCCGCCTGTTCCGGTCGATGGACGACAGCGGGATGCGCAAGGAGGCACGCGGGCAGCTCGACACACTGGGCATCCGCGTCCCCGATCTGCGCGCCCCGGTCGCCTCACTGTCCGCGGGCCAGCGGCAGACCGTCGCGATCTCCCGAGCGCTCCTCGGCCGGCCGAAGGCCGTCCTCCTGGACGAGCCCACCGCGGCGCTGGGCATCTCGCAGGCCGGCCACGTCCTCGACCTCGTCGAGGAACTCCGCGAACAGGGCATCGGGGTGATTCTCATCAGTCACAACCTGGGAGACGTCAAGGCTGTCGCGGACGAGGCGGCGGTGCTGCGGCTCGGCTGCAACAACGGCTTCTTCCATGTGCCGACCTCCCCTCAGGACCGGATCTTCTCCGCCATCGTGGGCGCCACGAGCAACTCCTGACACTCTCTCACCCGTCCTCCGCCCCCCTGCGGACCCGACGGAATCGAGCAGATGATCACCCTGCTATGGTGCGCCGATGTCATCGGTCAAACAGTTCCAGGTCACCTTCGACTGTGCAGAACCTGAGCGCGTCGCTCGCTTCTGGTGCGAGGTGCTGGGGTACGTCGTACCGCCGCCCCCGGAGGGGTTCACCACTTGGGACGACTACGATCGCTCGCTGCCGCCCGAGCGTCGGGGTGCATCGTTTGTCTGCATGGATCCCACCGGTGTCGGCCCGCGCATGTACTTCCAGCGCGTCCCCGAGGGCAAGGTCGTCAAGAACAGGGTGCACCTTTGCGTGCGAGCCGGTACCGGGCTCGTGGGCGAAGAGCGCCTGGCCACACTCGAGGCGGAGTGCGCACGTCTGCTCGCGCTCGGTGCCACACGCGTGCGGCTGCTGCGCGCCGATGGCGTCAATGAGTCGTGCATCGTGATGCAGGACATCGAGGGCAACGAGTTCTGTCTCGACTGACCGGCCGCTCGGCCTCCGCCGGGCAGCGGCTGCTAGTCGGTACCGCTCCGCAGGATGCGGCGGGCCGCCTCGGCCTCCGCCGCCGGCGGTGACAGTTCGTCGAGGGTGTCGAGTTCGTCGTCCGCTTCGAGTTCCTGTTCCCAGGCCGCCGCCAGGCGTTCTTGCTCCTGGCGCGGCCTGGCGCCGACGGCCTCGCGCTGCTCGGGGCCCAGGGCTGCCAGGAATCGTCCGACCGGGTCCGTGCGCATACGGTGCTCCTTGCCGCAAGAAGAGGTGCCACCCCGTTCCAGCATGACTGAACGTTCCCCCGTCGGCCGCCCGAGAGCGCTCATGGGTGGCGATCTCGCTGTCCCGCACCTCGGCCGCCGCGCCGCCCCGGCGCCGGGCGCGCTCACGGCCTGTTCCTGCGCTCGGACATGTCGTCACCCCTCATCCGAAGACCCTGGACGAACGGTTCCGCCGTGGCCCGGCCCTGGAGATCACGATCCGGGGCGGGATCACCGGTCGTCCGCGACCCGTACCACCGCCAGCGTGATGTTGTCGGGCCCGCCCTCGGCGATCGCGGCCCTCCACAGCTCGAAGGCCGCCCGGCCGTCGTCGTGGTCCCTCAGCAGCTCCTCGATGACGTCCGTCGTCAGCGGGTCGGTCAGGCCGTCCGTGCAGACGAGGTAGCGGTCGCCGGACGACAGGGGCGCCGCCGTCACATGGGGAGTGATGGCCCGGTAATCGGGACTGCCGCCCAGGCACTGGGTGACCAGGGACGTGGTGCGCTGGCCGGGGGCGAGCGGTGGGCTGTCGTCGACGCTCACCTGGCGCAGGCCGTCACGGGAGGCGGCGAGGACCCGGCTGTCGCCCACGTTGAAGATCAGCAGCGCGCCGGGGCGTGCGACGATGCCGGCCACCGTCGTTCCCATGCCGGTGAGCTCGCCGCCTTCCGCCGCGGCCTGGTACACGGCACGGTTGCAGGCGTTCAGGGCGGCGCGCACGGCGTCCTCGTCGTCCAGGGCAGGGCCGATGGCCGCGATCCGGCGGGCGACCAAGGCGCTGGCCACGTCACCGCCGGGATGCCCGCCGAGCCCGTCGGCGACCGCGACGACCAGGGGTGTCCCGAGCGGGAAGACCAGGGTCTGCGGGCTCTCGGTCACGGTGGCGCACAGGGTCCACGGTCCGACGACGAGGCTGTCCTCGTTCCGCTCACGCAGCAGCCCGGGATGGCTCACCGCGCTGACTGCGACGTACTGCATGGAGGGCCACCGCCTTCCCGCACCGGACGCGCCGGGACGCACCACTGGAGGGCTCGCTTCCGCTGCCAGTCTAGGAGCGGTTCGGTGTTTGTGCTGGTCAGGAGTCCTCTCCGGGCGTCATCCGCTCATCCGCCGAGGTAGCGCAGCACCGCCAGCACGCGCCGGTTCGCGTCCTGCGAGGCCGCGAGGCCCAGCTTTGCGAATACGGCGGCCACGTGTTTCTCGACCGTGCCGGCCGACACCACCAGGGCCTGCGCGATGGCGGCGTTCGATCGGCCCTGTGCCATCAGCGCCAGCACCTCGCGCTCCCGTGCCGTCAGTGTTTCGAGGTGCTCGGCCCGGCGGCCGGCACCGGCGAGCTGGGTGACGACCTCGGGGTCGAGGGCCGTCCCTCCGGCCGCCACGCGGGTGAGGGCGACAGTGAACTCGGCCACGTTCGCCACCCGGTCCTTGAGTAGGTAGCCGACGCCGGCCGAGCCCTCGGCCAGCAGTCTCGTCGCGTACTTCGTCTCGATGTACTGGGAGAACAGCAGTACCCCGGTCCCCGGAAACCCCCGCCGGATGTCGATGGCGGCGCGCAGGCCCTCGTCGGTGTGGGTGGGCGGCATACGGATGTCGACGACGCCGACGTCCGGCCGGTGCTCGGCGACGGCCGCCCGCAGCCCTTCGGCGTCGCCCACGGCGGCGCACACCTCGTGGCCGCGCTCGGTGAGCATCTGGGCCAGCAACTCCCGCAGTACGGCGGCGTCCTCGGCGATCACGACACGCATACCGGCATGCTCCCTCACCTCTCGCCGCCCGCTCACGCATGCAGCGGCAACACGACCGTCACCGCCGTCGGCCCGCCCTGCGGACTGCTGACGTGCAAGGTGCCGTCGACCGTGCGTACCCGCTGCAGCAGACCCGTCAGACCACTGCCCCCACCGGGCTGCGCGCCTCCGCGCCCGTCGTCGGTCACGCACAGCCGCATCAGGCCCTCCTGCTGGGTGACGCGCAGGACCGCCCGCCGGGCGCCGCTGTGCTTGATGAGGTTGGTGAGCAGTTCGGCGGCGCAGAAGTAGGCGATGGTCTCGATCGCCGGGGTGGGCCGCTGCGGGACGTCGACGGCCAGCTCCACGGGTACGGTGCTGCGGGCCGCGAGCGTGGTGAGTGCGTCGGGCAGGCCGTCGTCCAGTACGGGAGGGTGGATGCCGCGGGCCAGGTCGCGCAGCTCGCCGAGGGCTTCGACGGCGTTGGTGTGCGCGGTCTCGATCAGCCGGCGCAGCCGTGCGGGGTCGGCCACCTGCTCGCCCTCCGCGCCCAGGCCCTCCCTCGCCATGTCGAGGCTCATGGCCAGCGCGACGAGCCGTACCTGCGCACCGTCGTGCAGGTCCCGCTCCAGCCGCCGCAGCAGGGCCGCGGAGTCGTCGACGGCGAGGGCGCGGGTCTCCTCCAAGTTCCGTACCCGCTGGGCGAGTTCGCCCGGACCCAGCAGGGCTCGCACCAGCCAGCGGTCCACGGCGACGATGCCGCGGGTGACCCACGGCGCCGCGAGCAGCGTGACCGCACCGATCGCGACGGCCACGAAGGTCCCCGCGAAGGTGGTGCTGTGCGGGGCGCCGCCGCCCACCGGGAGGGGCGTGATGGTCGGCATGCCTTCCCCGCCGGGCCGCGGACGCTGCCCGAAGGCGGCCCAGCGCAGCGGGGCGGACAGATTGATGAGGCCGGTCAGCCACCAGCCCACGGCATACAACTGCAAGGCGGCGACGGGTAGTTTGACCACGGTGTACGCCACCGAGCGCCAGCCGGCGGCGTCCCGCAACCGCGCGTCGAGCCGCGCGAAGGCCCTGCCCTTGGGCCGCAGCGCCGACGGCGCCGCCACCCGCTCCCCCAGCAGCCCCGCCGCCAGCCGACGATGCACGGCGGCGAGGGCACGGGCGAGCCCCGTCGAGGCGACGACGAGCAGCAGCCCGAGTACGGCACCGACGAGGGAGACGGTGAACCCCACACCGAGGGCGAGCACAACGAGCACGAGTACGAAGCCGACGAGGGCAACCGGAAACCCGGCCAGACAGTACGCGGCCTCGGCCCACGCCCGAGCCGTCAACGGCGCCCGCAGCACGGCCCGCAGACGCGCCGCCCCCGTACAGGTGTCCCTCATGATCCCAGTGTCCCGCCCGTCCGCCCGCTAGGCGACGGGCGGCGTCCCGTGCGTGTGGAACGACTCGATGGTCTTCAGGCCCCAGGCCTGGCCCTTCTTCCGTTCCTCCTCGGTCCAGGTGATCAGCGGCCAGTCGGGCGCGAGGACGAGGCGGGTGAGCGGGTTGCACAACTCGATGCGGTTGCCGCCCGGCTCGTAGACGTACAGGAAGAACGTCTGCTGGATGGCGTGCTTGTGGGGGCCCGTCTCGATGAACACGCCGGTGTCGATGGCGAGATCGGCGGCGCGCAGGATGTCCTCGCGGGTGTCGGTCGCGAAGGCGATGTGGTGCAGCCGTCCGGTGGAGCCGGTCCAGTCCTCGGTGTAGACGACGTCGTACGACTTGTTCGTGTACGTCAGCCAGCGCGCCGCGATCCGGCCGGAGTCGAGCCGGATCTGTTCCGTCGGCCTGGCTCCCAGCACTTGCTGCTGGAACCCGGCGTTGGCGAGCACGTCGGCCGCAAGGAAGTTGATGTGGTCCAGTCGCCGTACGCCCACGCCCCGGTTGGGCTTGGCCTGCGGCTGGTTCTTCAGGGCCGGTTCCAGCTCCTCGGGGGCCCGGTAGTGCTCGCTCTCCCAGTACAGGGCGTGCTCGTGCCCGTCCGGGTCGGTCGTCACGTACAGCCTGCCCAGGCCGGGTTCGTCCTCGACCCATGTGCCGGAGCCGCCCGCCTCCTCGATCGCCTTGATACGGCGGTGCAGGGCCTCCTCGCTGGAGGTGCGCAGGGCGAGCCGGCCGAGCCCGGGCTGGTCGCGGGCGGTGAGGACGAGGCTGTGGTGCTCGTAGTCGTCGAAGGTCCGCAGATAGGCCGTGTCGCCGTCCTGGCCGTTGACGGTGAGGCCGAGGTAGTCGGTGAAGAAGGCGACGCTCGCGTCCAGGTCCGGGGTGAAGAGCTGGGCGTGGCCGATGTGGGCGATGTCGCCGAGCGGCGGGGTCATCGGTGACCTCCTCGGTGCGGGGGGATGGGTGCCGTCTCGGCGGACCGCGGGAAGACGGTACCGTCGAAGATCTTGCGGGCCGTGCGGACCACGGCGGTGCGTCGGGCGGCGGGCAGGCCGTCGGGACCGGTGGCGATTGCGCTTTCGATGTCCAGGAATCCGGTGGGGTGTTCGATACGGACACGGTCGCTGCCGGCATCGAGCTGCGCGAGTTCCGCGCCCACCCCGCCCGCGATCCGCAGGCCGGCGGCCACGCCGGCCGCGCCGAGCACACCGATCGACGCATGGCAGCGCACCGGGATGAAGGTGCGGGTGGAGATCGCGCCGCCGTCGCGGGGCGGGGCGAGGAGGGTGACCTTGGGCACGGTGGCGTCCGAGACGTCACCGAGGCCCATCAACCGGCCTGCTTCCAGGCGGATGTCCCGCAGCCGGTCGGCCAGCGCCACATCCTCCTCCAGGTCCTTGGGCGACTCGTAGCCGCTGACCTTGAGGGAGGAGGCGGCGATGAGCACCGTCGGCATGCCGTTGTCCACGCAGGTCACAGCCGTGCCGTCGATGTCGTCCCGGGCCTTGCCGGTGGGCAGCAACTTCCCCGTCCGGGCGGGGAATTCGATGGCCACGGGCGCGGCCGTCCCCGGCACGCCCGAGATCTCGGCGTCTCCCGAGTAGTCGACGCGACCGCCGGGGGTCGGGAAGGCCGCGGTGGCGAAGTCGCCGGTGTTGACCATGCGGATGCGGACGGAGGTCTCCTCCTCCCCCGCCGCCACAAGCCCGCGCTCGACGGCGAACGGGCCGACGCCGGCGAGGATGTTTCCACAGTTCTGACGGTCACTCACTTCAGGGCGGTCCACGGCGACCTGGAGGAAGAGGTAGTCGACGTCCGCGCGCGGATCGGCCGAGACGGACACCACGGCCACCTTGCTGGTGAGCGGGTGCGCGCCGCCGAGCCCGTCGATCTGCCGCTCGTCGGGGCTGCCCATGACACGCAGCAACAGCGCGTCGCGCAGGGCCGGTTCGGCGGGGAGGTCGTCGGCGAGGAAGTAGGCGCCCTTGGAGGTGCCGCCCCGCATCAGCAGACAGCGGACGCCCTCGGGTGCGCCGGTCACGGCCGCTCCCCCGCGTACTCCTCATACGTCCGGTACTCGACGCCGAGCCGTTTGAGGGTCTCCCTCAACCCGTAGCGGTCCAGGCCGAGTTGGCCGCCGAGGAAGGCCGCTCGGGTGGCGGCCTCCTTGGCCTCGCGGGCCTCCGCCCTCTCCGCCGTCTCGCGGGCGCGTTCACGGGGCACGACCACGACGCCGTCGTCGTCGGCGAGGATCACGTCGCCGGGGCGGATCACCTGGCCGTCGATGGCGATCGGTACGTTGACCGAACCGCCGGTGGCCTTGACCGTGCCCTGCGAGGAGACGGCCCGGGACCAGGCGGCGAAGCCCATGTCCCGCAGTTCCTGGGTGTCGCGGATCCCCGTACTGAGGACGACACCGCGCACACCGCGCCGCTTCAGGGCGGTCGCGAACAGCTCGCCGAACAGACCGTCCGTGCAGGGCGAGGTGGTGGTGACGACCAGGATGTCGCCCTCGCCGCACTGCTCGACGGCGGCGTGGATCATGAGGTTGTCGCCGGGCCAGCCGATCACGGTGACGGCTGTCCCTGCGACTCGTACGCCCTGCTGGATGGGGCGGATGTCCGGGCCCAGCAGGCCGGTTCGCCCCATCGCCTCGCTGACCGTGGCCACGCCGAAAGCGGCCAGCGCCTCGACGTCCTTCGCAGCCGCCTTCGGCGGGTTGGTGACGATCACGCCGCTCATGCCAGCTCCTTCGCGATCTGCGGGAACGGCCGCATGTACGCCTCGGCCATGGTGGTGTGCGCAAGACCCAGGTTCGGGCCGGCGTTCCGTTTGAGCTGGACGCCGCGGCGGACGGCGAGGTCCGTGTAGTACGCCCACAGGTGCTGCTGGGCGGCCAGGCACTCCATGGCCTTGCGCTTGGTGTCCCACACCTCGGTGATGTCGAGCAGGACCTCCGGCCGAAAGCCGCTCATCTCGGGCTGGTGCGGCTCGAAGTAGAAGACGGGCGGGGCGCCGATGATGTCGCCCTCGCCCGGATACCCGATGGCCTGGGCGAGGATGCGGGCCTGAAGCGCCATGCGGTTGGCGGCCGGGTGATCGCCGTTGTACGGGTCCTCGACGGGGTGGGTGAGGACCACGTCCGGCTGGGTCTCGCGGTGGACGGCGACGAGTCGGTCGGTCAGCTCGGCGGTGGGGACGAGCGGGTAGTCGCCGGCGTCGAAGAAGCGGACCTCGGCGCCGAGGGTGGCGGCGGCACGCTCGGCCTCGTCCCGGCGCAGCGCCTTGATCTCGTCCAGTTTCCTGCCCTCGCGCCACGCCTTGGCGGACTCGCCGCGCTCGCCGTAGGTCAGACAGGCGATGGTGACCTTCTCCCCCCGGGCGGCGGCCAGGGCGATGGCGCCGCCCGCCCGCCACACGAAGTCCCCGGCATGCGCCGTGACGACGAGAGTGGACCGCGGGGAGGCGGGCGCGTTGGCCTGCGTCATGGTGGCATCTCCCAATTCTCCGGGCGGCTCACCTCCGGGGTGCCCCGGCCGGAGACCGCGGGCGTGCCCAGCCCTTCGGGCCTTCCGCGCGCTCGCAGCCACCGGCGCAGCCCTTCGGCTCGCTCGCCTTGGTGACAGGTGGGCGCCCGCCCCTTCCAGCGGCTCCCGTCCGCGCGGCTGTCAGTCGCGCAAGGCCTCGATCACGCTGGTCAGATGGGCGCGGACGGCCGTCTCGGCCGCCTGCGGGTCCCTGGCCCCGATCGCCTCGATCATGGCCAGGTGCTCCTTCAGGGAGTGCTGCGGACGTCCCGGCCGAAGCGCCAGCTGGAAGCGGTGGCGCACCAGTTGGGCATTGAGCCGCTCCAGCAGGTCCACGGCCGTCCGCTGGCCGGAGAACTCACGCACCTTGGCGTGCAGTTCCTGGTTGAGCTCGGAGTAGGTCAGCGGCTCGCCGTCGGCCACGGCCTTGGTCATCGCCGTGCCCAGCTCCGTCAGCTCGGCGAGCTGCTCGTCGCTCGCGGCGACGGCGGCCTTCGCCGCACACAGCCCTTCCAGGACCATCCGGCACTCGGTGATGGCGACCGCTTCCTCCACGGTCACCACCCGCACCCGCGAGCCGCGGTTGCGGATCCGCTCGACGAGGCCCTGGGCCTCCAGATCGATGAGCGCCGCGCGGATGCTGGCCCGTGTCACACCGAACTGCTCGGCGAGCTCGTTCTCCACCAGCCGCTGTGCCGGCGCCATCTCGCCCTGCAGGATCGCCTGCCGCAGCTGCGCGAGCGCATGCTGCTTGGCCTGCTCTCCGGTGCCCGGACGGGCTTGTGTCGGCATCGTTGCCCTCCCTGAGTGAGCGCCTGTCGAACCTAAATCCAGCCGACAATATTGTCAACAATTTTGTCGGCCATAATGAGGCCGAGAAAAAACGGGCGGTCCCGGGGGGTCATCAGAGCCACGGCCGTCCGGCACTCGGCCGTCGTCCCGCTCCGGCGGGGCGGCGGCCCTTCCCCGTCAGACGGCGGGGAACTCCGGTGCCGCGCCCTCGTAGGCCGCCCGCAGCACGGCGAGTGCCCCGTCGGCCGTGACCTCGCGGGGGTTGGCGTAGGCCTGGCCCGCGGTCTGCGCGGCCGCCACCGCCAAGTCGCCTTCCTTCAGGCCGAGTTCGGCGAGAGAGCGGGGGGCGCCGAGGCGCCCGGCAAGCTCCCACAGGGCCTGCGGGGCGTCGTCCGTGTCGAGGGCGCGGGCGACGGCGGCCGCCGCGTCCGGGGCCGCGGGCGCGTTGTACGCGAGGGCGTACGGCAGGACCACCGTGTGCGTCTCGGCGTGGGGCAGGCCGAAGGTGCCGCCGAGGACGTGGCACAGCTTGTGGTGCAGGCCCATGGTGGTGGCGCCGAGGCAGGAGCCGCACAGCCAGGCGCCGTACAGGGCGCGGCTGCGCGCGTCCAGGGATTCCGGCTCGGCGGCCACCTCGGGCAGGGCGCCTGCCAGGGCCCGTACGCCCTCCTGGGCCATCAGCGCGATCAGGGGTGAGGTGTCGGGGGCGTACAGCGCCTCGACGGCGTGGGCGATGGCGTTGATGCCGCTGGTGACGGAGAGCGGCACGGGCAGGGAGAGGGTGAGCTCGGGGTCGTAGACGACACTGCGCGGCAGGACGACGGGGTCGCGGCCGGTGCGTTTGGCGCCGTGTTCGGTCAGACCCCAGACCGGGGTCATCTCCGATCCGGAGTAGGTGGAGGGCACGGCGATCAGCGGCAGACCGGTGCGCAGGGCGATCGCCTTGCCGAGGCCGATCGAGGAGCCGCCGCCGACGGCCACACAGCCGTCCGCACCCGCCGCACGGGCCGCCTCGACGCCCCGGTCGGCGACCTCGACGGGCACATGCATCCGGGCTCCGTCGTGCAGGCCCGCGCAGGCGGGTCCCAGCGAATCGGCGACCGCGCGCGCCGTGTCCGCGCCATGGCTGCCGCACACGACCAGCAGCCGCCGCAGGCCGAGCGCCGCGGCCTCGCCGGCGGTCGCGCTCGTGGCGGCCCCGGGCCGGAAGACGACCCGCACGGGCCGGGACTCGTAGGAGAAGTCGAGGTGGTGCTTCACGAACGCTCCAGTACGAGGTCGAAGCGGGCGTGGCGGAAGGGGTTCGGGACGCCGAATTCCCGCGCCAGGGCAGAGTCATCCGTTTGGGTGAACTCCTGGACGAGGCTCGGCTTGACGGCGAAGACCGCGTCCGAGTCGAGATAGTCGCTGCCGGCGACGAAGATGTGCGTGGTCACCGGTACATGGTCTTCGGCCGAGGCGATGAAGTGGATGTGCGCCGGCCGGTAGGGATGACGGCCGGTCGCGCGCAGCAGTTCACCGACCGGGCCGTCGGTGGGGATCGGGTACGGGCTCGGCACGCAGGTGCGGAACCAGAAGCGGCCCTCGGCGTCCGCGGTGAACAGCCCGCGGCCGTTGCCCGGCGGCTGCACGTCCGGGCGCTGGACGTCGTAGAAGCCGTTCCCGTCGGCCTGCCAGACGTCGACGACCGCGCCCGGCAGCGGCGTTCCGTCCCCGGACAGCACCCGGCCGCTGACCACGCACCTCTCGCCGCCGCCCACCAGGTCGATGTCGGCGCCGAGTTCGCGGACCGGGGACTCGGTCATGTGGAAGGGGCCGAGGACCGTGGACTCGGTGGCTTTGGCGGCGCGGTCGCCGTTGACGGTCTCGACGAGCATCGACAGGCCGAGCACGTCCGACAGGAGGATGAACTCCTGCCGGGTGTCGGTGCACATCTGCCCGGTCGCCGTGAGGAAACCGATCGCCCGTTCCCACTCCTGCCGCGTCAGCCGGGTCTCGCGGGCGAAGGCGTGGAGGTGGCGGATCAGGCCGGTCAGCAGGTCACGCAGGCGCGGATCGGTGGTGGCCCGCAGACTTCGTACCGCCTCGTCCGTGACCGTGGTCCCGGGGGCGTCGGTGGTCATGTCGGCTCCCTTCACCGGTGCGCGGGTCAGCTGAACCAGACCACGAGTCGTACGTGCTCGTCGCCGTATCTGGCTGCCAGGTCCCGCATGGTGCTCCATACCTGTGCCCAGCATCCCTCGTCCGGCGGGGCGAGCATCCGCGCGGTGAGGGTCACGGGGCGGTGCGCCACGTCGTCCAGGCGCACCTCGGCGCCGGGGGGCCATTCCGGGGGCGCCAGCAGCAGGTTTCCGCCGAAGGTGTCGGCGGCCGCGGCGCGCAGGCCCGGAGTCACCCGCACGAGTTCGTCACCGTCCGGCAGGGACCGCACCGCCCAGTTCCAGGCCGGGCCGTGGGCGAGCGGGGCGTCCCAGTCGACCGCCTCCACCTCCGCCCAGGTGGCATAGGTGTGGTCGTGCTGGTATTCCCCGATGCCCGCCTCCCGTACCGCGTCGGAGATCCCGTCCGGCAGCCCGCGGGCGGCGAACAGCGGACGTTCCACGTCCCCCGCCCCGCGCACGCCGAAGAGGCACTCCCAGGAGACGTAGTCCCGGGGAGGCTGGAAGTCCAGCAGATCGGCCGTGAACCGCCAGGGCCCGTCGGGCGAGCGGCTTTCGATGACCCCGTCGATGTCCGTACCCACGAGGGATGACCATACGACAGTCCGGGCATCAATTGGCCCGCGGAAGCCGTCACTTGATGATGGCATTCGCTACGACCACCACGACACCGAGCAGTGCGTCGACCAGGCCGATGCCCACGGCGACGGCCCAGGAGCGTCCCGATCGCCGTGCCGTCACCAGCCCCAGGCCGAACAACAGTCCGATGTTCAGTGTGAACGCGGGATCCTCCACCCCGTCCGCCGGCCACCAGCCCCAGCCCGCCCCGGCGAGGATCACCACGGTCGGCAGCACCGCTGTGACCAGCGGCCACTCGTCGGCGAGGGCGCGCAGGGCGTCCCAGCGGCGGTGCGGTGCGCGCTCGGCGATGTAGTGGGCGTAGCCGTGGGCGAGGGCGGAGGCGAGCGCGGTCACCAGCAGCCAGAGGGCGTCGTAGCGGCGGCTGACGCGGGAGGTGTGGCCGTACTGGCTGAGCGCCGCGACCATGGAGCAGGCCAGCACGGCGCCGTAGACACCGCCGAACAGGACGGCCTCGCGGATGTCGTGCTGCCGTTGCCCGGGGGCGGCCGTGGTGGTCTGCGCCATGCCCTCCACGATCACCCGGTACCTGCGGGGCCGCCAGTCGCGGGGCGACGAAGTGTCCTCCCACCTGGGGCGATGCCGCACACAATGTCCATGCGCGGGCCAGGGACAGTCTCGCTAGGGTCGGCGCATGACCCACAGCTTCGTTCTTCACATCCCGGACGCCGAGCTCGAGCCCGAGCCCCTCGACCCGGAGCAGATCGTCTCCGGGACGCCGGAGGTGACCGGGAAGGTGGTCTGGGAGTCGGCGGACGGTCGTCAGGTCCGCGGGATCTGGCAGATCACGCCGGGCGTCGTCACCGACACCGAGGCGGACGAGCTGTTCGTGGTGATCAGCGGGTCGGCGACCATCGAGGTCGAGGGCGGGCCGACGCTGGCCGTGGGGCCCGGGGACATGGCCGTCCTGCGTGCGGGCGACCGCACGACGTGGACGGTGCACGAGACGCTGCGGAAGGCCTACGCGATCAATCTGTGACCGGGGGCGCCGTGGTGCCGCGGATCTCCAACGTCGGTGCCGTCAGATGCAGTTGGCCCGCTCCCCCGGGGTGTTCGAAGCGGTCCAGGAGGCGGCGGGCGGCGCGCCGGCCGACCTCGTGGCTGCCGTTGTCGACCGTGGTCAGCCAGACGTGGCGCAGCCGGGCGATGCTCGTGTTGTCGTAGCCGACGACGGACACGTCCTGCGGGACGCGCAGGCCGAGCTCCTCGGCCGCCGAGAGGGCGCCGACGGAGGTGATGTCGTTGACGGCGAAGAGGGCGGTGGGCCGGTCCGGGCGGCTGAGCAGCCGGACGGTGCTGCGGTAGCCGCCCTCCTCGGTCATGTCGCCGGCCTCCACCAGAGCCTGGTCCGCGAGGCCGTGCGCCCGCATCGTCGCCTCGAAGCTGCGGCGGCGCAGTTCGCCCACGGCGCCGTAGCCCGCGATGTGCGCGATGCGTCGGTGGCCGAGACCGATGAGGTGCTCGGTGACCAGCCGGGCGCCCCGCTCGTCGTCGCCCGCCACCACGTCCACGCCCGCGGGGGCCGGTTCACGGGCGCCCGCGACGACGACGGGGATTCGCTCGGCGGCCGTGCCGAGCGCGGCCGGGTCGGGCAGGGTGCCGACGACGACGAGGCCGTCCACCCGCAGGTCGAGGAGTGGGTCGGCGGGGTCCTGGCCGGTGCGGCGGTTGAGGCGGGCGTCGGCGAGCAGCATGCGCAGGCCGTTGTCGTGCAGCAGCGAGTTGAGGCCGTCGAGCAGGTCGACGAACCAGGGGTTGCGCAGGTCGTTGAGGAGCACGCCGACCGTGCGGGTGCGCTGCTCGCTGAGGCTGCGCGCGGCGGCGTTGGGCCGGTAGCCGAGTTCCCGTACCGCCCGCAGCACGGCCTCCCGCTTCTCGGGCCGCACCTGCTCGGAGCCGCGCAGCACGAGCGAGACCAGCGACTTGGAGACCCCGGCCTGCTCGGCCACGTCGCGGATCGTCGGCGGTTTCATGATGTGGACCGTTCCATGGGCTGATGCGCCTTGTCAAAGGGGCCGGGGAGGGTTGACAGCTGCTGAGCGTGGGCTTCAGGGTGGCCTGGACAGATTGTGGACCGGTCCAAAGAGGGGCTGTCATGGTGGATTCGCTCGGTGTCGCCGTCGTCGGGTTCGGCTGGATGGGCCGGGTGCACACCCAGGCGTACGCCCGCGTTCTGCACCACTACCCGCGGCTGGGCCTGCGCCCGCAGCTGATCACGGTCGCCGAGGAGGTGCCCGGGCGGGCCGAGGAGGCGGCCGCGCAGTTCGGGTTCGCCTCGACGACCCGCAACTGGCGTGATGTCGTCGAGGACCCGCGGATCCAGGCGGTCAGCATCACCGCCCCGAACTTCCTGCACCGCGAGATCGGTGTCGCGATGGCGGAGGCCGGCAAGCACATCTGGATCGAGAAGCCGGTCGGCCTGAGCGCGGCGGACGCGCGGGCGGTCGCCGATGCGGTGGCCGGTGCCGGGGTCCAGGGCGCCGTCGGCTTCAACTACCGCAACGCGCCCGCCGTCGAGGCCGCCCGCGAGCTGATCGCCTCCGGCGCCATCGGTACGGTCACCCATGTCCGCGTCCGCCTGTTCAGCGACTACGCCGCGCACCCCGAGTCCGCGTTGACCTGGCGCTACGAGAAGGAGCGCGGTGGCAGCGGCGTCCTGGGCGACCTCGCCTCGCACGGCGCGGACCTGGCCCGCCACCTGCTCGGCGACATCGAGGCGCTGACCGCCGACACGGCCGTGTTCATCCCCCAGCGGGCCCGTCCCACCGGGGCCACCGCCGGCCACACCCGCGCCACCGGAGGCGAGCTCGGCCCCGTCGAGAACGAGGACTACGTCAACTGCCTGCTCCGCTTCGCCTCCGGCGCCCGCGGTGTGCTGGAGGCCTGCCGGGTCTCGGTCGGCGAGCAGAACAACTACGGCTTCGAGGTGCACGGCACCCGCGGGGCGGTCTTCTGGGACTTCCGGCGCATGAACGAGCTGGGCGTCAGCCGCGGCACGAGCTACCAGGACCAGCCCGTCAGCACGGTCTACGTCGGCCCCGGCGACGGCGAGTTCGCGGCCTTCCAGCCGGGCGCAGCGAACGCCATGGGCATGGACGACCTGAAGGTGATCGAGGCCCACCGGTTCCTGCGCTCCATCGCGGAGGGCAAGCCGCAGGGGGCCACGCTCCCGGACGCCGTGCACAGCGCCGCCGTACTGGAGGCGATGATGCGGTCGGTCGACAGCGGCGCCTGGGTCAGTCTCCGGGCATAGCGGAGGCCAGCGACTCCACGCCCTTGGCCAGGGCGTCGACGACCGACCGCGGGGGTGTGTCCGGCACTCCCGGTGCCCATCGCCTGCGCTCGGTCCTGGCCGCGAGCGGGAGCTCCACCTGGACGCCGCCTCGGCGGGTGAGGTTCACCGGGTTCCTGGAGTGCAGGCCGCGCAGCTTCACGGGGATCTCGTCGAGGTCGGTGACCGGGTCGAACTCCGGCCGCAGGACGTCGAGTTCGCGGGCGACGAGGCGGGCGGCCCGCCGGTTGCCGCCACCGAGGAAGATGGCCCGTGGAGTCGCGGTCCTGTTGTGGCCGTGCAGGGAGACCGTGAGCGCCACCCGGGACAGGAAGTCCCACAGCAGCGTGCAGTGCCCGACCGCCATGCGCGGGGAGGGGATGTGCACCGGATCGGGCACGCCCGGCTGGGTGAAGACCAGGCTGGTGGCCCCGCACCGCTCGGCCACCGCCCACGCCATCTCGGCCGTACCGCCCTCGTTGCTGCCGTGCAGTGCCAGCAGTCCCAGCTCGCCGCCCGTCGTGAGCGTGGCGAGCAGGCGCACGCCCTCGATCTCCACGTATTCGCTGCTCGTCGTCACCCGGCTCCTCGGTTCGTCGCCTGCGGGGGCATGTTGTAGGGCGTCACCACCTGGATCGCCGACGGCAGCGTGGGCCCGGCGGGCGGCAGGGCGCCGTGGGCGCGCATCACGATGTGGCAGGCCTCGCGCATGTCCTGGCGCAGGTCGTGGTGGAGGACGGCGGACAGGCGGTGCTCGCGCAGCAGGCGGGTGTTGTCGTGGTCGAGGTCGTGCGCGACGAACACCGCGCACTCGCGGCCCAGGTCCTCGAAGGCGCGCAGGGTGGCGTTGTTGCCGCCGCCGATGGAGTAGACGGCGCGGATGTCCGGGTCGCGTTCGAGGGCGGCGCGGACCAGGTCGTACTGGGTGGCGTCCAGGCCGTGTCCCTCGGCGATCTCGACCAGGGTGCGGTCCGGGTGACGGCTGCGCATCGCGCTGCGGAAGCCCATCTCGCGCTCCTCCTCGTTGCGGAAGAAGCCGCTGCTGAGGCTGGTGAGCACATTGCCGGGGCGCTCGCCCAGCCACTGGCCCATGAGGTACGCGGCGGTCGCGCCGGCGGCCCGGTTGTCGATGCCGACGTAGGCGAGGCGGGCGGTGGCGGGCAGGTCGGTGACCAGGGTGACGACGGGGATGCCCGCCTCGGCGAGGCGGCCGACGGCGGCCGACACCTCGGGGACGTCCGGGGCCTTGAGGATCACTCCCTGCGAGCCGCGGCGGGCGATCCGGTCCAGGGTCCGCGTCAGCTCCGCCACCGGGCCGGTCTCGCGGAAGTGGAAGCGCGAGCGCACGACGGCGGGGTGCAGGGAGGGCAGCTCCGCCTCCAGGGCGGCGCGTACGGCGGTGGAGAAACGCTCCGGCGTCTGCATCACTATGTCGATCATGAAGGTGCGGCCGACCAGCCGGACCTGGGTGCGCTGCCGGTCCAGGTCGGCGATGGCCTGCTGGACCTCCCGTGCGGTGCTCTCCCGGACGCCGCCCCTGCCGTTGAGGACCCGGTCGACGGTGGCCTCGCTCAGGCCCGCCTGACGTGCGATCTCCCGGATCGGGAAGGGATGGCCCACCGCGGGCTCCTCTCGCCGGCTTGAGGGGTTTTTGATGGCCGCCTGCTGGTTGTTCGACGGGTTTGTACTGACAAGAATGACAGGGCTGAGTCGCCCCTGTCACCGAGAGGACACCGATGTCCTTCACCGCCGTACACCACCGTGCCTGGCTCTCCGAGCAGGACTGCGACCTCGACTCGTTCCGCGCCCTCGTGGAGCGGACGGCCGACCCCGCCGACTACCCGCACGCCTCCGCGGTGGAGCGCAACGTCCTGCTGTACGACGCCGAACACGTCCGTACCGCGAAGGACCGCCGGGGCCTTCAGGAGGAGCTCGTCAGGGCCCTCACCGACGGACCCGGAGTGGTGGTCTTCCGGGGCGCCTTCCCCGATCACGCGGTGGTCGACCGGGCCACCGAGGTGTTCGACGCGCTGATCCGCGAGCAGTACGCGGCGGGCACGACGGCCGGCGACCACTTCGCCAAGCCCGGCGCCAACGAGCGGGTGTGGAACGCACTGGAGAAGGCGGCCCTCTACGACCCGGCGGCGTTCGCCGACTACTACGCCAATCCCGTCCTCGCCCTGGTCTGCGAGGCCTGGCTGGGCCCCGGCTACCAGGTGACCTCCCAGGTCAACGTGGTCAACCCGGGCGGCCTCGCACAGACCGCGCACCGCGACTACCACCTCGGTTTCCTCTCCGACGAGTTGGCCGCGGCCTATCCGGCGCACGTCCACCGCCTCTCCCCCGTGCTCACCCTGCAGGGCGCGGTCGCGCACTGCGACATGCCGGTGGAGTCGGGACCGACGCTGTACCTGCCGTTCTCGCAAGGCTTCGAGCCGGGCTATCTGGCGTGGCGGCGGCCCGAGTTCCAGGCGTACTTCAAGGAGCACCACGTCCAGCTGCCGCTCGCCAAGGGCGACGCCGCCTTCTTCAACCCGGCGCTGTTCCATGCCGCCGGGACCAACCGCACCACGGACGTGCGGCGCATGGCCAATCTGCTCCAGGTGTCCTCCGCCTTCGGCCGGGCGATGGAGACCGTGGACCGGGAGGCGGTGGCGAACGCGGTCTACCCCGTGCTGCTGCGCCGCAAGGCGGACGGTGCGGACGAGGCCTGGCTGGAGAACGTGATCGCCGCGAGCGCCGAGGGCTATCCCTTCCCCACCAACCTCGACAGCGACCCGCCGGTCGACGGCCTGGCCCCGCCCTCGCAGGCGGACCTGGTACGCGAGGCGCTGCGCGAGGACCGGCCTCCGCGGGTCCTGCGGGACCACCTGCGGGTGGCCGGCGAACGCCGCGCGAGCTGAAAGGACAACGAAGATCCATGGGACTCCTCGACGACAAGGTCGTCCTCGTCAACGGCGGCAGCCAGGGCGTGGGAGCGGCCATCGCCCGCGCCGCCGTGCGTGAGGGGGCGGTCGTGGCCGTCACCGGCCGGCGCCCGGAGCCCGGCGAGGCGCTGGTGGCCGAGCTGACGGCCTCCGGCGGCAAGGCGATGTTCGTGCGCGCCGACCTGTCCGACGCCGCACAGGCGAAGGCTGCCGTGGGCGAGGTGGTCGCCGCGTACGGGCGGATCGACTGCCTGGTCAACTCCGCGGGCCTGACCTCGCGGGGCACGCTCCTCGACACCACGCCCGAGCTGTTCGACCAGCACATCGCGATCAACCTCAAGGCGCCGTTCTTCGCGATGCAGGCCGCCGTCGCCGACATGGTCTCCCGCAAGGCGCCCGGCACGATCGTCAACATCATCACGTCCTCGGCGCACGGCGGGCAGCCGTTCCTGGCCCCGTACGTCGCCGCGAAGGCCGGACTGATCGGCCTGACCCGCAACGCCGCGCACGCCCACCGCTGGGACCGGGTGCGGATCAACGGCCTCAACATCGGCTGGACGGCCACCGAGGGCGAGGACGCCACCCAGAAGGCGTTCCACGGCGCCGGTGACAGCTGGCGCGAGGAGGCCGCCGCCAGGCTGCCGATGGGCAAGCTGGGCCAGCCGGACGAGATCGCGGACTTCGTGGTCTTCCTGCTGTCGGAGCGGTCGGGCGTGGTGACCGGATCGGTGATCGACTGGGACCAGAACGTCCTGGGCGGCCTGGACTGAAATTTCAAGCCCGTCCGGCATTGAGGACGAGCCCGAAGGGCGATGGGGGCCCGGGGCACAGCCCCGGCAACGGACAGCAACCACACACCAAGAAACAGGAAAGCAGCGGAGCTCATGCGTATCGGAATCCTCGGCCTCGGCCGCATCGGCGCCTTCCACGCCGAAACCCTCTCCGGGCTCGACGTGGTCGAGTCGCTCGTGCTGACCGACCCGTTCGCGGACGCCGCCAAATCCGCGGCGGAGCGGTTCGGCGGCGAGGTCGTGGACTCGCCTGAGGCCCTGCTGGCCGCCGGCGTCGACGGCATCGTGGTCGCGGCAGCGACGGACGCCCACCCCGGCCTGATCCTGGCCGGCGTCGAGGCCGGCATCCCGGTCTTCTGCGAGAAGCCCGTGGCCAGGACCATGGCCGAGGGCGTCGAGGTCCTCAAGGCCGTCGAGGGCAAGGACGTGCCGATCCAGATCGGTTACAACCGCCGCTTCGACGCCGGTTTCGTGAACGCCCGCGCGGCCGTGCGGAGCGGTGAGCTGGGCAAGCTGCACACCGTACGGTCGACCACGCTGGACCCGGCGCCCCCGCCGGCCGCGTACATCGCCGCTTCGGGCGGCATCTTCCGCGACTGTTCGGTCCACGACTTCGACATCATCCGCTGGGTGACGGGCCGCGAGGTCGTCGAGGTGTACGCCGTCGGCGGCAACCGGGGTGCCGAGTACATCAAGGACGCGGGCGACGCCGACACCACCGGCGCGATCCTCACCCTCGACGACGGCACCATCGCGGTGGTCTCCAACTCCCGCCACAACGCCCGGGGTTACGACGTCCGCATGGAGATCCACGGCTTTACGGACTCCATCGCGGTGGGCCTGGAGGACAAGCTGCCGCTGCGCTCCGTCGAGCCCGGCACGACCTTCCCGGCCGGCACCCCGCACGACTTCTTCATGGACCGCTTCACCGCGGCCTACCGTGCCGAACTCACCGCGTTCACCGAGGTCGTGGCCGGCAGCCGCCCCTCGCCCTGCACGATCGCGGACGCCCTGGAGGCCGGCTGGATCGCCGACGCGTGCACGCTGTCCCTGCACGAGCACCGCCCGGTGACCATCGCCGAGGTCCGCACCGCCTGAGCGGCGGCCCCAGTCCCTCGTGCTCCGGGCGCCGGCCCGGCCTCCTGCGCCCGGAGCACGAGTGTGCGAATCGCCACGTTGCCCCTGACGGTCACGACCGCGGGATCTCTCCGTACGACCATGAGATCCACGCACGCAGGACCAACGAGGAGCAGCGACCATGAGCACCGGCGAGATATCCCGGCCCCACCCCGACACCCCTCAACCCGCTTCGCCCGGCGGGCAGTTACGCGGCGAGCGGCGTGTGGTCGTCGTCGGCGCCGGACCGAGCGGCCTTGCGGCCGCCCGTGAACTGGAGCGGGCCGGACACCGGGTGACCGTCCTGGAGGAGCAGGAGACGGTCGCCGGGAAATGCCAGAGCGTGCACGTGGGCGGCCGGGCCCACGACCTGGGCGGCCACATCTGCACCAACCGGTACGAGCGGACGGCACAGTTGCTGACGGACCTGGACATGGAGACGGAGCGCACCACCCGCTACCGCGTCCTCGACGTCGAGGGGCGCACCGCGAGCCGGCAGACCATGTCGTTCCTGCGCGACGGCGCCCTCCGGCGCTACCGGGCGCTGCGCGAGCGCGAGTTCCCGCGCATCGCCGAACCCGGGCTCGCCCACTCCGCGCGCGCCCTGGCCGCCCCGGTCACCCACTGGCTCGCCGAGCACGGCCTCGAGTCCATGGCGGAGTCGTTCGGCACCGGATACACCGCCGCCGGGTACGGCTATCTCGACGACCAGGTGCCCGCCCTGTACTTCGTCAAGTACGCCGAGATGACCGGCCTGCTGTCCCCCACGCCCGAGCTGCTGGGCCACGGGGGCGCGTTCACCGTCACGGGAGGCTTCGGCACGCTGTGGCAGCGGGTCGCCGAGGAGCTGAAGGACGTGCGGTGCGCGGTGCATGTGGTGTCGGTCGAGCGGCACGAGGGCGGGGTGCGGGTGCACACGGACTCGGGCCCGGTGGAGGCCGACGACCTGGTGCTCGCCGTCCCTCTGGACCGCGTCCTGCCGTTCCTGGACGCCACCGCCGAGGAGCGCGACCTCGCCGGGCGGATCCGCAGCAACGCCTACCACACCACCCTCGCCACCGCCTCCGGCCTGCCCGAGAACGCCTTCTACTTCCTCGACCGCCACACGGCGACCCGCGAGGCGACCGGCCACTGCGTCTCGTACCACCACCGCTACCCGGGCAGCGACGTGCGGACCTTCTACTCCTACGGCCGCCCCGAGGACGTCGGCGCACTGCTGGAGGCCGACGTGACAGAACTCGGCGGGCGACTGGAGGAGACGCATCTCCACCGCCAGTGGGCGTTCATGCCGCACTTCGGCAGCGACGACCTCGCAGCCGGCGCCCTGGACCGGCTCGACGCGCTGCAGGGCCGCGACCGCACGTACTACGTCGGCGGCCTGCCCGCCTTCGAACTGATCGAATGCACCGTCGCCCACGCCCAGGACCTGGCCCGCCGCCATTTCCCGCCCGCCGACGGCACACTGCCCCTGCACGAACGCACAGAGAAGGAAACGACCTCATGAGCGAACCGGTCCGCGAACCCCTGCGCATCGGCGTCCTGGGCGCCGCCCGGATCACCGGACGCGCCCTGATCGACCCGGCCCGCACCACGGGCCACCGCCTGGTCGCGGTGGCCGCCCGCGACCGCTCCCGCGCCGAGGCCTTCGCCGCCGAGCACGGTGTGGAGCGGGTCGCCGACTCCTATGCCGCCCTGCTCGCCGACCCCGACGTCGAGGTCATCTACAACCCGCTCGCCAACGGCCTGCACGGTCCGTGGAACCTGGCCGCCCTCGCGGCCGGCAAGCACGTCCTGAGCGAGAAGCCGTCGGCGAGCAACGCCGAGGAGGCCGCCGAGGTGCGGGAGGCGGCGGCCAAGGCCGGCACGGTCTTCATGGAGGCCTTCCACTACCTCTTCCACCCGGTCACCCGCCGTCTGCACGAACTCCTGGAGAGCGGTGAACTGGGCGAGTTCCAGCGGGTGGAGACCATGGTCGCCATCCCGGCACCGGAGGACACCGACCCGCGCTGGTCCCTGCCCCTGGCCGGCGGCGCCGTGATGGACCTGGGCTGCTACAGCCTGCACGCCGTACGGATGCTTGCACCGTGGGCGGGCGGCGCACCGAGCCTGGTCTCCGCGCGCGGCGGCGAGCGCGCGGGCGCGCCCGGCGTCGACGAATGGCTGGACGCCGACCTGGCCTTCCCGAACGGCGCCACCGCCTCGGCACGCTGCCACATGGCGTACGACAAGCTGGAGATGAGCTGCCGGATCATCGGCAGCCGCGGCGAGGCACTGGCCCCGAACTTCGTCCTCCCCCAGATGGACGACCGGATCATCGTCCGCACCGCGGACGGCGAGCGGACGGAGCGGCTCGGCACCCGTTCCTCGTACACCTACCAGCTGGAGGCGTTCGCGGCGCGCGTGCGGGAGGGCTCCCCGCTGCCCCTGGACCCGGACGACGCGCTGGCGACGATGACCCTGATCGACGAGAGCTACCGCGCGGCGGGGTTCGAACCGCGGCCGCGGACGCGGGTGTAGGGCGAAGTCACGGTACGGCCATGGCTCTGGGATGATCGCCGCCATGGCCGCACGCATCGCACCCGCCCAAGTCGCCGACATCCAGCAGGTCCTGGCCGATCACCCCCGTTACTGGGGCGACCGGGATCTGCGGGACCTGCATCTCCTGGCCCTGGTGCAGGAGTTCGGCGAGACCTGTCTGGTCGCTCGTTCCGACGACGGCGTTCTCGGCTATCTGATCGGCTTCGTCACGCCCGGCGGCACCGGATATGTGCACCTGATCGCGACGCGGGACGACGCCCGCGGCAGCGGTCTGGGGCGGGAACTGTGGGGCGCCTTCACCGAGGCTGCGCGGCGGCAGGGGGCGGTGCGGCTGAAGGCCATCACGAGCCTCGGCAACAAGGGGTCCATCGCCTTCCACCGCAGTCTCGGGTTCGAGGTACGGGTGGAGGAGGACTACAACGGGCCCGGCGAGGACCGGGTCGTGTTCAGCCGGGCCATCGGGTGACCTCGTACAGCGCCGGCCGCTCCACCAGTTCCACCGGCACCCGGGTGCCTTCCTCCAGCGCCTTCACGCCCGCCTCGCACACCGCGGCGACGGCGTAGCCGTCCCACACGCTCGGGCCGACGACCTCGCCGCGACGGGTGGCGTCGACCCAGGCCTGGACCTCGCGGTCGTAGGCGTCCGCGAAGCGTTCGATGTAGTCCTGGGCGATGGTGCCGCCCCAGCGGCCTGCCATGTTGGTGACCAGGGCGTGGCCGTCGCCGATGCGGGCGGTGCCGCGTTCGCAGACCACCTCGGCCTGGACCTGGTAGCCGAAGCCGCAGTTGACGAAGATCTCGACGTCGACGATCGCGCCGCCGTCGGTCTCGAAGACGACGAACTGCGGGTCCTGTATGCCGTCCGGTGCGTTCGCGGACGGGGTGGGGCGCAGCACCGTGACGGCGGTGATCTCGTGGCCGAGCAGCCAGCGCGTCACGTCCATCTCGTGCACGACGGAGTCGTTGATGAGCATCTCGCTGCGCCAGCCGGGCGGCGAGGCGAGGTTGCGATGCCGGTTGTGCAGCATCAGCGGGCGTCCCAACTGGCCTGTGTTCAGGAGGGACTTGAGCTTCATGTACTCGGCGTCGTAGCGCCGCATGAAGCCCACCTGGACCCGGCGGCGGCCCAGCTTCTGCTCCGCTTCCAGGACCCGGAGCGCGGAGGCCGCGTCCGGGGTGAGCGGTTTCTCGCACAGTACGGGCAGATCGTGCTCGAACGCCGTCAGCAGGGCAGCTTCGTGGGCGGGCCCCGGGGAGGCGATCAGCACGGCGTCGACATCGGCTGCCGCCATGGCGGCGGCCGGGTCGGAGTAGGCGGTGCAGCCGTCGATGCGGGCCGCGACGTTCTTGGCGCGTTCCGCATCGACGTCCACGACGGCGGTCACCCTGGCCCCGCTGATGACCTCCTGGACACGGCGGACGTGGTCGGCGCCCATCTTGCCGGCGCCGACGACCGCGACCTGCAGTGTTCCTTGCCGAGCCATGGTCGTTCGTCCCCCTTCGAAGGGTCAGGCGCCGCAGGACCTCAGGAACTGGCGGGTGCGCACCGCGATCGGCAGCGGCTTGTCCGGCTCGCAGGGGTACATGTCCTGCTCGACGATGGCGAACAGCTCCACGCCGAGCTTCTGCGCGGCCTCCATCACCGGCCCCAACTCCGGTACTCCGGCGGGCGGTTCACACATCACGCCCTGCGCCACGGCAGGCCCGAACGGGGTGCCCTTGGCCTGCACGTCGGCGAGGATCCGCGGGTCGACCTGCTTGAGGTGCAGATAGCCGATGCGTTCGCCGTAGGTCTCGATCAGCTTGACGCTGTCGCCGCCGCAGTAGGCGTAGTGCCCGGTGTCCAGGCACAGGTTGACCAGGTCGGAGTCGGTCGAGTCGAGGAAGCGCTCGACGTGGTCCTCGGTGTCGATGTGGGTGTCGGCGTGCGGGTGTACGACGATGTCGAGGCCGTACGCCTCCTTCACCTCGTGCCCGAGCCGCTCCATGCCCTTGGTGAGGTACGCCCACTGCTCGCCGGTCAGCTCCGGCGGCTCCAGGATCTCGGCGGTCTTGTCGTCCCGCCAGAAGGACGGGATGACGACCAGGTGCTTCGCGCCCATCGCCTGGGTGAGCGCCGCGACCTGGCTGACGTGCTCCCAGGTGGACTCCCAGACGGCGGGGCCGCGGTGCAGGCCGGTGAAGACCGTGCCCGCCGAGACCTTCAGATCACGCTTGCCGATCTCCTCGGTGAGGCGGGCCGGGTCGGTCGGCAGATAGCCGTACGGGCCCAGCTCGATCCACGAGTAGCCGGCCTCGGCGACCTCGTCGAGGAAGCGTTCCCAGGGCACCTGCCGGGGGTCGTCCGGGAACCAGACGCCCCAGGAGTCGGGGGCCGATCCGACCCGGATGCGGTCCAGAGCACCTGCCATGTCAGGGGGTTCCTTCCGGGCTTGTCACCACGGGTGCGGTGAGGTCTTCCTTCTCCGGGAGTTCCTCGACGTCGACGCCGCTGACCTGGGACAGCTCGTGCTTGAGCGCGGCGAGTTCGGCGCCGCCCGCCATGTGGTTGGTCAGCTCTTCCAGGGTGATCTGGCTGCGTTCGGCGGACAGTTCCATGGTGCCCAGGCGCAGCACGCTGAAGTGGTCGCCGACCATGTAGGCGTGGTGCGGGTTGTGGGTGATGAAGATGACGCCCAGGTCGCGCTCGCGGGCCGCGGCGATGTACTTCAGCACCACCCCGGACTGCTTGACGCCCAGCGCGGCGGTGGGCTCGTCCAGGATCAGCACGCGGGCGCCGAAGTAGACCGCGCGGGCGATCGCCACGCACTGGCGCTGGCCACCGGACAGCGTGCCGATGGGCTGTTCCAGGTTGTCCAGGATGATGCCCATCTCGCGCAGCTCGTGGTCGGCGGTCTTCTTCATCTTCTCGATGTCGAGACGGCGCACGGGCCAGGGGCCCTTGGTCATCTCGGAGCCGAGGAAGAAGTTGCGCCACACCGGCATCAGCGGCACCGTCGCCAGGTCCTGGTAGACGGTGGCGATACCGCGGTCCAGGGCATCACGCGGGGTGGTGAAGCGCACCGGGGCGCCGTCGACGAGGAACTCGCCCTCGGTGTGCTGATGCAGCCCCGAGATGATTTTGATCAGCGTGGACTTGCCGGCGCCGTTGTCGCCGAGCACGCAGGTGACCTGGCCGGGATGGACCTTCAGGCTCACCCCGTGCAGCGCCCGGATGTTGCCGTAGGCCTTGCCCGCATTGCGCAGTTCGACGATCGCGCCGTCCTTCGCCGCCGGGGCGGTGTCGGGGAGGATGGCTCCGTGGGTTGCGGAGTTGTTGTCTGTCATCGCGAATTCACCTTCGGGTCATGGTGCGCTGGACCCACAGATTGATCAGGACGGCGCCCAGCAGCATGACGCCGAGGAAGGCCTTGAACCAGTCGGGGTTCCAGCCGGCGTAGACGATGCCCTGCTGGACCATGCCGAACATGAACGCACCGAAGACCGGGCCGATCGCCGAGCCGTAGCCGCCGGTCAGCAGGCAGCCGCCGATCACCGCGCCGGAGATGTAGATCAGCTCGATGCCCACGCCCTCACCGGACTGCACCGTGTTGAAGGAGAACAGCTGGTGCATGCCCACGAACCAGGCCCCGAAGCCCACCAGCATGAACAGGGAGATCTTCGTGAAGGCGACCGGCACACCCACCGCCCGCGCGCTGTCCTTGTTGCCGCCGACCGCGAACGTCCAGTTGCCATAGCGGGTGCGCAGCAGCACCCAGGTCGCCAGCGCAGCGAACAGCAGCCACCAGAACACGGTGATCTTCACCTGCACGCCGCCGATGTCGAAGCTGGAGGCGAAGACCTTCTTGGCCTGGTCGAAGCCGTCCATGTTGCTGATGTCGTCGGTGGCCACGTTGCCGGTGACCAGCTTGGTCACCGCGAGGTTGACGCCCTGCAGGATCAGGAAGGTGCCCAGCGTGACCAGGAAGCTGGGCAGACCGGTCTTGACGACCATCCAGCCGTTGAAGAACCCGATCGCCAAAGAGACGACCAGCGCGGCGATCACACCCACCCACACGTTCATGGTCAGCTGGTAGCTGATCATGGCCGCGGTCAGCGCCGAGGTGATCACCCCGACACCGGCCGACAGGTCGAACTCCCCACCGATCATCAGCAGCGCCACCGGGATGGTCACGATGCCCAGCGTCGAGGACTGGTAGAGGATGTTCGCCATCGAACTGGCATCCCGCACCGGCGGCGCCGCGACCAGGAAGAACACGTACACCGCAACCGCACCGAGGAAGACACCCACCTCGGGCCGGGCCAACAACCTGACGACCAGCGGCCGTTCGGCGGTACGCCCGTCGGTCTCCTTGGGGCCGGGGGCCGGCGGTGAGGTCACCGCCGGCTCGGCATGCTGGGTCATGCTCATCACCGCGTTCCGTTGGCGGCAAACTTGGAGACCGCGTCGACGTTGGACTTGTCGACGAAGGCCGGACCGGTCAGCACCGGCTGCTCGCCGCCGCCCATGTAGTTGCCGTTGTTCTTGTACAGCCACAGCGAGTCGATCGCCAGGTAGCCCTGGAGCCAGGGCTGCTGGTCCACCGCGAACTGGATCGTGCCCTTGCTGATGGCGGTCGTCAGGTCCTTGTTGAGGTCGAAGGTGGCGACCTTCGCCTTGCTGCCGGCGTCCGAGATCGACTGCACCGCGGTCAGCGCGTACGGGGCGCCGAGGGCGGTGACGTAGTCGATGGAGGAGTCCTGCTTCAGCTTCGCGGTGATCGTCGACTTCACGGACGGCATGTCGGTGCCGTTGACGTAAAGAACGTCGGTCTTGCCGGAGAAGGTCTTCTTCACACCGTCGCAGCGCTGGGTCAGGCCGACATTGCCCTGCTCCTGGATGACACAGACGGTGTGCTTGGCGCCGAGGTCGTTGAGCTTCTTGCCGAACGCCTCGCCGGACACGGACTCGTCCTGGCCGAAGAACTCCATCAGGCCGAGCTTCTGCCAGTCGCTGAGACCGGAGTTGAGGCCCACCACGGGTATGTTGGCGGACTTCGCCTTGCCGACGACGGTCTTGAGGGCGTCCGGCTTGGCCAGGGTGATGGCGATGCCGTCGACCTTCTGGTCGATCGCGTTCTGCACCAACGTGGCCTGGTTGCCCGCGTTCGGGTCGTGCGAGTAGATGAGCTTGACGTTGTCCTTGGCCGCGGCGGCCTCGGCACCCTTGCGGACGATGTCCCAGAAGGTGTCACCGGGCGACTGGTGCGTGACCAGCGCGACCGTCATGCGAGGCGTGGTGGCCTTGCCGGCCGATGCGTTGGCGCCACCCTCCTCGGACTTCTTGCCCCCGGAGCTGCTGGAGCAGCCGGCGAGGGTCAGGGCAGCCGCCGCGGCCACCGCGACAACGGGGGCGATTCTGCGGGAGCGGGGGTGAGAAGAGCGGTCCATCTTTCCTGGCACCTCACTGTGCGTTGCGGGGGAAAGGGAGAAGGGATCACGAAGATCCAGGGCCCGGGATCTTGGCATGCCCGGGTCGTCTGCCGCAAACGCGGCGGTCGGCCTGGGACGGGATCAAACCCCTGGCCGCGCCCGCTGTCAATACTTTGTTAAGACATCATTTCACGAGCTAGTCCGAATGTAAGTACAAACTATTGACAGCGTCGCCCTCCGAGGCCTACACCTGGGAGGCGGCAGGCCCTCTGGGACCCGCATCCCCAGACCAGCTCGAGGAGCGTCGCGCATGGCCGAGTCAGACCAGTCCTTCGACTTGATCACTATGGGCCGTATCGGAGTCGATCTCTACCCGCTCCAGTCGGGGGTTCCCCTGGCCCGGGTCGAGACCTTCGGCAAGTTCCTCGGCGGTTCGGCCGCCAACGTGGCGGTCGCCGCCGCCCGGCTCGGCCGCAACACCGCGGTGATCACCCGCACCGGGGACGACCCCTTCGGCACCTATCTCCACGAGGCGCTGAAGGAGTTCGGCGTCGACGACCGCTGGGTCGCACCCGTCGCCGCGTACCCGACACCGGTGACCTTCTGCGAGATCTTCCCTCCGGATGACTTCCCTCTGTACTTCTACCGGCAGCCTAAGGCTCCTGACCTGGAGATACATTCCGAGGAGCTGGACTACTTCGCCATCCGGGCGAGCCGGGTCTTCTGGATCACCGGGACCGGTCTGAGCGAGGAGCCCAGCCGCTCCGCCACCCTCGCCGCCCTCAAGGCACGCGACAAGGCGGGTACGACGGTCTTCGACCTCGACTGGCGGCCCATGTTCTGGCAGGACCCGGAGGAGGCCCGCCCGTACTACGCGGAGGCACTGCGGCACGTCACGGTCGCGGTCGGAAACCTCGACGAGTGCGAGGTCGCCACCGGCGTCCGTGAGCCGCGGGCCTGCGCGGAGGCGCTGCTGGAGGCGGGCGTGGAACTGGCGGTCGTCAAGCAGGGCCCCAAGGGCGTCCTCGCGGTGCACCGCGACGGCAGCAGCGCCGAGGTCCCGCCGGTGCCGGTCGAGGTGGCCAACGGTCTCGGCGCGGGCGACGCCTTCGGCGGCTCCCTCGTGCACGGTCTGCTGGCCGGTTGGGAGTTGGCCGAAATCATGCGGTTCGCCAACGCGGCCGGCGCCCTCGTCGCCTCCCGTCTCGCCTGTTCCTCCGCGATGCCCACCGAGGCCGAGGTCGAGGACCTCCTCGCGCGAGCCACCCTCTGAAACGGAGCTTCCCCTTGTCCCTCAGCATCCCCGACCTCGTCTCGGTCAGGGCCCGCCATCCCGAGGCGATCGCCGAGGCGGCCGCCCGGCGCGCGCGCCGCCCGCTCATCGGCGACAGCGGCCGTCTGATGATCGTGGCCGCCGACCACCCGGCCCGCGGCGCCCTCGGCGTCGGCGACCGGCGGCTCGCCATGGCCGGCCGCGCCGATCTGCTGGAGCGCCTGTGCGTCGCGCTGTCACGGCCGGGCGTGGACGGGGTGCTGGCCACCGCCGACATCCTGGAGGACCTCCTCCTGCTCGGGGTGCTGGAGAACAAGGTCGTCATGGGGTCGATGAACCGCGGGGGCCTGGCGGGCGCCGTCTTCGAGATGGACGACCGCTTCACCGGCCACCGCGCCGAGGACATCGCCCGGCTCCGCTTCGACGCGGGCAAGCTGCTGCTGCGCATCGACTACGACGACCCGGGCTCGCTGACCACGCTGGAGTCCACGGCCCGCGCGATCGACGACATGGCGGCTCACCGGCTGCCGCTGTTCGTCGAGCCGTTCCTCTCCCGCCGGATCGACGGCCGGGTCGGCAACGACCTGTCCGCCGAGGCCGTCACGAAGTCGATCGCGATCGCCGCGGGCCTCGGCGGCACCTCCGCCTACACCTGGCTGAAGCTGCCCGTCACCGACGACCCGGACGACATGGGCGAGGTGCTGGAGACCTCCACCCTGCCGACCGTGCTGCTCGGCGGCGAGGTCGGCGACGACCAGGACGGCGCGTACGAGAAGTGGCGCAAGGCCCTCAGGCTGCCGACCGTGCAGGGCATGGTCGTCGGACGGTCGCTGCTCTACCCGGCGGAGGGCAGTGTGGAGACGGCGGTCGACACGGCCGTGGGTCTGCTGTGACGTGGCTCGTGATACGGAGGAGTGCCCGATGACCTACCACCTGCCCGCCGGAAAGGCCCTCGGCGGCCCGTACGTCGTGGACGTCACCCCGGAGAAGGCCGGCTGGGGCTACTCCAGCCTGCGCGTGCTGGAGCTGCCGCCGGGCGGCACACACACCTTCGACACCGGCGACAGCGAGTGGATCGTGCTGCCGCTCAGCGGCGGCTGCACGGTCGCGGCGGCCGACGACTTCGGCCACGACACCTTCGAACTCACCGGCCGCGACAGCGTGTTCAGCGCCGTCAGCGACTTCGCGTATGTGCCCAGGGACGCCCGTACGACGGTCACCTCCGCCGGCGGAGGACGGTTCGCGCTCACCGGCGCGCGCTGCACCCGCCGGCTGCCCGCCCGCTACGGCCCGGCCTCGTCGGTACCGGTGGAGCTGCGCGGCACCGGGAGCTCCTCCCGCCAGGTCAACAACTTCGGTGCCGCGGCCCGCGCCGGAGACGCTGATGGACAGGGTTTCGAGTGCGACAAGCTGATCGCGGTCGAGGTGATCACGCCGGGCGGCAACTGGTCGTCGTTCCCGCCGCACAAGCACGACGAGCACCGGCCGGGCGAGGAATCGGTCCTTGAAGAGATCTACTACTTCGAGTTCGCCGCCCACGAAGGCATCCCCGGCCTCGGCTACCAGCGGGTCTCCCCCTCCGGGCAGGGGCGCAACACGGATGTGCTGGCCGAGGTGCGCGGCGGTGACGTCGTGCTGATCCCCGACGGCTGGCACGGGCCCTCCATGGCGGTGCCCGGCCACCACATGTACTACCTCAACGTCATGGCGGGCCCCGAGCCCGAGCGTGCCTGGCTGATCTGCGACCACCCCGATCACGCCTGGGTCCGCTCCACCTGGCCCGAGCAGCCCGTCGACCCCCGCCTCCCCCTCTACACGGCCCCGGAGAAGTCCTGATGAGCACCACCACCCGCCGCCTGACCGTCGCCCAGGCCCTGGTGCGGTTCCTGTCCGTCCAGTACACCGAGCGCGACGGTGTGCGCCGGCGGCTGATCGCGGGCACCTGGGGGATCTTCGGCCATGGCAATGTTGCCGGGATCGGCCAGGCCCTCCTGGAGGCGGGCGAGGAGACGATGCCGTACCACCAGGGCCGCAACGAGCAGGCCATGGTGCACGCGGCCGTCGGTTACGCCCGCCAGCTCGACCGCCTCTCCGCGCAGGCCGTGACGACGTCCATCGGCCCGGGCGCCACCAACCTGGTCACCGGCGCCGCGCTCGCCACCATCAACCGTCTGCCGGTCCTGCTGCTGCCGGGCGACTACTTCGCCACCCGGGTCGCCGACCCGCTGCTGCAGCAGCTGGAGCACCCGACCGAGGCCGATGTGTCGGTCAACGACACCCTGCGCCCGGTGTCGCGCTACTTCGACCGCGTCACCCGCCCCGAGGCCCTGATCCCCTCCGCCCTGGGCGCGATGCGGGTCCTCGCCGACCCCGCCGAGACCGGGGCTGTCACCCTGGCCCTCCCGCAGGACGTGCAGGCCGAGGCGTACGACTGGCCGGAGGAGTTCTTCGCCGAGCGCGTGTGGCACGTACGGCGGCCCGCGCCCGACCCGTACGAGCTCGCGGAGGCGGTCGCGGCGATCCGCGCGGCCGAGCGTCCGTTGATCGTCGCGGGCGGCGGCATCCACCACAGCCAGGCCGAGGAGGCGCTGAAGGCGCTGGTGGACGCCACCGGTATCCCGGTCGCCTCCACCCAGGCGGGCAAGGGTTCGCTGCGGTACGACCACCCCGCCGACCTCGGCGGCATCGGCCACACCGGCACCGCGGTCTGCGACGACATCGCCCGTACGGCCGACCTGATCATCGGCGTCGGGACCCGCTACACGGACTTCACCACCGCCTCCCACACGCTCTTCCAGCGGCCGGAGGTCCGGTTCGTCAACCTCAACATCGCCGCGTTCGACGCTCACAAGCTGGCCGCGCGGACGGTGGTGTGCGATGCGCGTGCGGGGCTCACAGTGTTGGCGGAGGCCCTCGCCGGTCACCGTGTGAACTCGGTCTACGAGGCCGAGTACCGAGCTGGCAAGGAACGCTGGGAGCAGGTGGTTGACGCCGCTTTCACCGCCGCCGACGAGAACGCCGTACCCACCCAGACCCAGGTCCTCGGCGCCCTGGACGCGGTGGTCGGCGACAACGACGTGGTGATCAACGCGGCCGGTTCGCTCCCCGGCGACCTGCACAAGCTCTGGCGGGCGCGCAGCCCCCGCCAGTACCACCTGGAGTACGGCTACTCCTGCATGGGCTACGAGATCCCGGCCGGCATCGGGGTCCAGCAGGCAGCCCCCGGCACCCCGGTCTGGTCCCTGGTCGGCGACGGCACCTATCTGATGATGCCGACCGAGATCGTCACCGCCGTCCAGGAGGGCCTGCCCGTCAACCTGGTCCTCATCCAGAACCACGGCTACGCCTCCATCGGCGGCCTGTCCGAGTCGGTCGGCGGCGAGCGCTTCGGCACCGCCTACCGCTACCGGGCCGCCGACGGCACCTTCTCCGGCGCCCCGCTCCCCGTCGACCTGGCCGCCAACGCGGGCAGCCTCGGCATGGACGTCCTGCGCGCCAAGACCGTGCGCGAACTGCGCGAGGCGCTCACCGCGGCCCGCGCCTCCGACCGCCCGACCTGTGTCTACGTCGAGACCGACACGGCCGGCCCGGCCGCTCCCCCGGCCGAGGCCTGGTGGGACGTGCCGGTCGCCGAGACCGCCTCCCGCGAGGCCGCCGTACAGGCCCGCGAGGAGTACGACCGGCAGGTCGCCGGGCAGCGCCGCCACCTCTGACCTCCCCCCGCACGACCCCTTTGTGAAAGGCCCCCGCACCATGAAGACCATCACCCACTGGATCGACGGCAAGCCCGTCGAGTCCGCCTCCGGCCGCCATGGCGCCGTATACAACCCGGCGACCGGCGCGCAGGAGAAGCAGGTCGGATTCGCGACCGTCGACGAGGTGGACGCCGCCGTCGCCTCCGCGAAGGCCGCCTTCGAGACCTGGGGCGTCTCCTCGCTGGCCAGGCGCACCGCGATCCTGTTCAAGTACCGCGAGCTCCTCGACGCCCACCGCGACGAGATCGCCGAGCTGATCACCGCCGAGCACGGCAAGGTGCACTCCGACGCGCTCGGCGAGGTCGCGCGCGGCATGGAGATCGTCGAGCTGGCCTGCGGGATCAGCGTGCAGCTGAAGGGCGAGCTGTCGACGCAGGTCTCCACCCGCGTGGACGTCGCCTCGATCCGGCAGCCGCTGGGTGTGGTCGCGGGCATCACGCCGTTCAACTTCCCGGCCATGGTGCCGATGTGGATGTTCCCGCTGGCCATCGCGTGCGGCAACACCTTCGTGCTGAAGCCGAGCGAGAAGGACCCGTCGGCGTCGTACCGGCTCGCGGAACTGGCCGCCGAAGCCGGGCTGCCGGACGGCGTCCTGAACATCGTGCAGGGCGACAAGGTGGCCGTGGACCGCCTGTTGGAGCACCCGGACGTCGAGGCGGTCTCCTTCGTCGGCTCGACGCCGATCGCGAAGTACATCCAGCTCAAGGCGGTCGAGCACGGCAAGCGCGTCCAGGCGCTGGGCGGTGCGAAGAACCACATGCTGGTGCTGCCGGACGCCGACCTGGACTTCGCGGCCGACCAGGCGATCAACGCGGCGTACGGCTCGGCCGGCGAGCGCTGCATGGCCGTGTCCGTCGTGGTCGCGGTCGGCGACACGGGCGACGAACTGGTCGCCAAGATCGCCGAGCGCGCGAAGAGCCTCAAGATCGGCCCCGGCAACGACCCGACGTCCGAGATGGGCCCGCTGATCACCCGCGAGCACCGCGACAAGGTGGCGTCGTACGTGACGTCGGCCGCCGGGCAGGGCGCGGAGGTCGTGGTGGACGGCACCGGCTGCACGGTCGAGGGACACCCCGAGTGCGCGGACGGCTTCTTCCTCGGCGTATCGCTGCTGGACAAGGTGCCGCTGACGGCGGACGCGTACCGGGACGAGATCTTCGGCCCGGTGCTCGCCGTGGTCCGTGCGGAGTCGTACGACGAGGCCATCAAGCTGATCAACGACTCCCGCTGGGGCAACGGCACCGCGATCTTCACCCGGGACGGCGGCGCCGCCCGCCGCTTCCAGCTGGAGGTCAAGGCGGGCATGGTCGGCGTGAACGTGCCGATCCCGGTACCCGTCGGCTACCACTCCTTCGGCGGCTGGAAGGACTCCCTCTTCGGCGATCTGCACGTCTACGGCAACGACGGCATCGCCTTCTACACGCAGGGGAAGGTGATCACCACGCGCTGGCCGGACCCGGCGGACGCGGGCATCAACCTCGGTTTCCCCAGCCACTCCTGACGTTTCGTCAGCCCTCAGAGGGAGTACGCCCATGGCGAAGACCGGCGGCACCACACGTGCCGCGACGGCCGCTGTCGACTCGCTGGACTTCGCCCTGGACCGGGGCAGTCCGGTGCCGCTGTACTACCAGCTGGCCCAGCAGCTGGAGGCGGCGATCGAACACGGAGCCCTCGCCCCGGGCAACCTCCTGGGCAACGAGATCGACCTCTCGACGCGCCTGGGCCTGTCCAGACCCACCGTCCGCCAGGCCATCCAGTCCCTGGTCGACAAGGGTCTCCTGGTGCGCCGCCGAGGGGTCGGCACCCAGGTCGTCCACAGCCAGGTCAAGCGCCCCCTGGAGCTCTCCAGCCTCTACGACGACCTGGAGTCCGCCGGGCAGGGCCCCACCACGCAGGTGGTGCGCAACGAGCGCGAGCCGGCGTCCCCGGACGTCGCTGCCGCGCTCGGCATCGCGGAGGGCAGCGAGGTGATCGTCCTGGAGCGGCTGCGCCTCACCCACGGCCAGCCGGTCGCGCTGCTCTGCAACTACCTCCCCGCGACCCTGCTGGAGCTCGACTCCGCCCGCCTGGAGTCGACCGGCCTGTACCGGATGATGCGCACCGCCGGCATCACCCTGCACAGCGCCCACCAGACCATCGGCGCCCGCTCCGCCACCACCGAGGAGGCCACCCGCCTCGACGAGGAGGAGGGCGCGGCCGTGCTGACCATGCAGCGCACGGCGTACGACGACACCGGGCGACCGGTGGAGTACGGGACGCACATCTACCGGGCATCGCGGTATGCGTTCGACTTCCAGTTGCTGGTCAGGCCGTGACTCTGCCCGCCGGTCCCGTCCAGTTGCCCCGTTCGCTTGACTCCGGGCGGCATGGGGCGCACAGTTTTAGGTATACGCCGTAAACATACGACGTCACCCTGCTCAGGGGCCGGTGAGGCATCGTGGACAAGGGGCGGTCGGCGCCTGCGCGCCCCGGGGCCGAGGCCCCGTGGGCCCCATCCACTGTCCTCGTCACCGGCGGCGCGGGCTTCATCGGCAGCCATGCGTGCGTAGAGCTCCTCGACCACGGCTACGAGGTGATCGTGGTCGACGACTACGCGAATGGCGCACCCCAGGTGTTCGCTCGGGTGGAGCGGATCGCGGGGCGGTTCGTGGGGGCCGTCTACGAGCTCGACATCCGGGACCGGCGCGCCCTGTCGGCGGTCTTCGACCGGCACGCGGTGGACGCGGTCCTGCACTTCGCCGCACTCAAGTCCGTGCGCGAGTCGCTCGAATCGGCGGTCGAGTACTACGACACCAATGTGGGCGGCACCACCGCACTGCTGCGAGCCATGCACGAACACGGGGTGCACCACCTGGTGTTCTCCTCCTCGTGCTCGGTCTACGGCGACGCGGGGCCCGGCCCGCTGGACGAGTCCACCCCGCCCGCCCCCACCGCGCCCGAGGCGGCCTCCAAGTGGCTCTGCGAGCAGATCCTGGCCGACGTCTGCCGCCGGCACCCCGAGTACACGATGCTGTGCCTGCGCTACACCAACACGACCGGCGCACACCCCAGCGGGCTGCTGGGCGAGGCCCCGCGCGCCGGCCCCCTCAGCCTCGTGCCGTACATGGCGCAGGTCGCCGTCGGCCGCCGGGAGAGACTGTCCGTCTTCGGCGGGGACCATCCGACCCCTGACGGCACCGCGATCCGCGACTACATCCATGTGATGGACACCGTCGAGGCCCACCGTATGGCGCTGGACCATCTCGCCGACGAACCGGGCATGCGTGTGTACAACGTCGGAATGGGTCAGGGCAGTTCGGTCCTCGATGTGATCGCCGTTTTCTCCGATGTTCACGGTCAACGGGTGCCGTACGTGGTCGGGCCGCGCCGTCCTGGTGACGTTGCCGCACTCGTCGCCGACCCGAGCGCCGTCACCCTGGATTGGGGATGGCGGCCCACGCGCGACCTGAGCGACATGTGCCGGGACACGCTGCGGTTCCAGCGGCTCAACCCGCACGGGTACGGCGGCGCGACGCGGGACCGGAACCAGAAGCGCTGAGGGCGAACGCCGTCTCCACCAGCGCGATGTGGCTGAACGCCTTGGGGGCGTTGCCCAGTTGGCGGCCCGTGTCCGGATCCCACTGCTCCGACAGCAGTCCCACGTCGTTGCGCACGCCGAGCACGCGCTCGAAGGCCTCCCGGGCCTGGGTGAGCCGACCGGTCGCGGCGAGAGCGTCGGCATACCAGAGGGAGCACGACACGAACGTGCCCTCGGAGCCGTGCACGCCGTCCACGGGATGCACGCCGTCGCCCTCCGGGGCGTACCGTCGCACGAAACCGCCGTGGTGCAGCCGCCGCATCGCCCGGACGGTGCCGCGCACCCGCTCGTCCGAGGCGGGCAGGAAGCCGAGCCGCGGCATCAGCAGAGCCGAGGCGTCCAGGGTCGGCGAACCATACGCCTGTACGAACGACCCCTGCACGGCGTCCCACCCTTCCCGGCACACCTGCCGGTGCACCTCGTCCCGCATGGCCCGCCATTCACCGGAGGACCCGTTCCGCCCGAGCAGTCTGCCCATCCACAGGGCACGGTCGGCGGCAACCCATGTCATGACCTTGGAGTGGACGAACTGCCGCAGCGGACCACGCACCTGCCACAGACCCTGGTCCGGCTCCCGCCAGTGCCGCTGTAGATACGCCATCATCGCCTCGACCAGATCCCACACATGGGCCGGCATCGGAATCCCGGCGCGCAGCGACAGACAGAACGCGTCGAGCACTTCGCCGTAAACATCCAACTGGAACTGGTTGGCCGCCGAGTTGCCGAACCGCACGGGCCGCGATCCCTCGTACCCCGGAAGCCATGGCGCCTCGCTTTCGGGCAACAGGCGCTGCCCGCCCACGCCGTACACGGTCTGCAGGTCGGCGGGATTCCCGGCAATGGCCCGCACCAGCCACTCCAGCCACGCCGTGGCCTCCTCGTGGTAGCCGCCGCGCAGCAGACAGGACAGCGAGAGGGTGGAGTCGCGCAGCCAGCAGTAGCGGTAGTCCCAGTTGCGCTCACCGCCGATGCAGCCGGGCAGGGAGGTGGTGGGGGCGGAGACTATGCCGCCGGTGGGGGCGTACGTGAGGGCCTTGAGGGTGATCAGGGACCGCATCACGGCGTCCCGCCACGGCCCGTCGTAGCGGCACCGGGCGGTCCAGCGGCGCCAGAAGTCGCCGGTCTCCTTGAGCAGCGTCTCTGCGGGCACGCACAGCGGCGCAGGCAGTTCGGGCAGGTGCGAGGGTGACCACACGAGGGTCAACGCCAGCCGCCGTCCGGCCGGGACGGTGAAGTCGTACACCGTGGCTTGCCCGTCCCCGGCCACGGGCACGACCCCATCGACCCCGAGCCAGACGGCGTCAGGGCCGGCAACCGCCACCGCGAACCGGTCGACGGCCCGGATCCAGGGCACGACCCGGCCCTGGTGGAAGCGCAGCCGCAACTCGCTGCGCATGGATACGGCACCTGACAGCCCTTCGACCACGCGGACCAGGCAGGGCACCCCGACGCGAGGCGGCATGAAGTCCGTGACCCGAACGGTCCCTGTCGCGGTCTCCCACCGGGACTGCAGAACCATGCTGTCCGGGGAGTACGCCCGGTGCGTGCAGGGGCCGCGTCCGACGGGCGCGACCCGCCAGAATCCGTTGTCCTGCGTGCCCACCAGCGCCGCCAGACAGGCCGGCGAGTCGAAGCGTGGCAGACACAGCCAGTCGACCGAGCCGTCCCGGCCGACCATTGCGGCGGTCTCCAGGTCGCTGAGGAGGGCGTAGTCCTCGATAGGCGCATTCATGATCGAAGCCCCTCGCATTACGCCATAAATTTACGGCGTACACTCAGCATACCGCTCTCGGATCACCTTCCCAAGCTCTCGAAGGTGTCCCGCGTTACCGATCCTTCGCCCACCACAAGATCACTCGTCCTCGTTCCTGCTGGTACCGCGCGGCCCCTTGCCGAGGTCGATCAGCTCGACGCCCCAAGCCGACGCGGCGCCCTCACACCGCACGCCTGGCGTGCGTACAGTCAACGCGAGCGCGACACCGCGCAGACCAATCACTCCGGAGGCGGACATGGCCAAGGAGCAGGCCCAGACGCGCCGCGCCAGCGACCGCGGCCGCTACGGGCGGCTGAACCGGGAGCGGGTGCTGGCCAGCGCCTTGGAGCTGGTGGACCGGGAAGGACTTTCGGCGCTGAGCATGCGCCGTCTGGGCGCCGAGCTGGGCGTGGAGGCCATGGCGCTCTACCGGTACGCGTCCAGCAAGGACGCCCTTCTCGACGGCCTCGTCGAAGCCCTGTACCTGGAGCTCGAGGAACGCCTGACCGCCGAGACGGACGCCGCGGCCGAGACTTCGTCGTGGCGTAGTGGGCTCCACCGCATCGCCCGCGCCACCTACGAGGTCTGCCTCGCCCACCCCCAAGCCGTCCCGCTGCTCACCACCCGCATGCTCGCCGTCCCGCTCGCGCGTCGTCCGCTCGCCGTGCTCAAGGATCACGAGAGGGTGCTCGCGCTGCTCAGGGAGGCGGGGCTCGACGACGCCGGTACGGCAGCCGTCTTCCGGGCCTTCACGGCCTGGCTGCTGGGCTATGTGTCCGTGGAGCTGCGGCCCATGGTGGACAACCCCGACGAGCAGGACCCGGCGTTCCGCCTCGGCCTGCACCGCATGCCGCCCCAGGAACTGCCCCGGCTCCGCGAGGCGGCCCCCGCCCTCACCGAGCCGGGCGGGCCGGAGGGCCTGGCCGCGGGACTGGACGCCCTGCTCGACCGGTTCGGGGAGATCACCGGAAAGTAGGCAGCCGTCCGCGGCCAGGACCTGCGGGACCGGACGCGTCCCGTGGTCGTCCTCCGGGCCGGAGAGCAGAGCGGAATCTGGGCGACGGACGGCGGTTGGGCTCCGGAGGCAGCCCACGAACTGGACGGCAGGTACCACCTGTTCACCACCCTCCACAACGAGGCCCGGCCGCTCCCGGTGCCCCCGGCCGACCAATGGGGCACACCGTGCAGACCCACGCCGTCTCCACGTCCGGCGAGCTCACCGGGCCCTGGTGGCAGCTCCGGCCGCTGGTCCGGGACGACAGCGGTCACGGCATGCTGTTCCGCACCTTCGACGACCGGCTGATGACGGTCCTTCGCCGCCCGTTCGAGAACGCACGCGGGAAGCTGTACGAGAGGCAGCTCGTCGGCCACGAGCTACGGGTGCTCCGGCAGCGGACGGACCTCGACGGCGGCGGATGACGGCCGAGCAGGGGCAGCGACGGGGCCCGTCAACCGCCGCAGGCTGAGCGGATCTTGTAGAACGTGCTCAGATACTTCGCGTGGTACGACGCACTGACGATCCGAACGATCGCCTCGTCGGCCGAACGCAGCGACGACCCTGCGAGATTGGCACTCCCCGTGTAGACACGCGGGGTGATGTCGCCGCCGTAGTCGCCGTCGATCAGGATCTCCTTGTTGTGCGGACGGACGTCGATTCCCGGGCCGTTGGGGATGCGGCACCTGCGGTGCTGGATGCCGGCGGCGGTCAGCTTGTTGGTGATCCTGGAGTCGGTCTCGGCGTAGATGATGTCGATCCAGCAGCCCCTGCCGCGCAGTTGGGCCAGCTTGTCGGCGACCTGGACGCGCGAACCGTAGAAGGCGTGCATCACGATGCGGATGTCGGTCTGGTGCCGCTTCCCGTCCGTACCGGTGTAGGCGCAGCTGACCTCGTTCAGCGCGTTGACGATGGTGTCGGTGGCCGGGTTGTTGTACGAAGCGTCGCCGCGCGGGAAGAAGAAGGCCCGGTAGGTTGAGCCGGTCGGGGTGGAGAAGTACACGTGGTTGTTGCCGCCTGCGAGGTAACGCCCGGCGCGCTGCTTCTCGTGATACGACGCATAACCGTCGTACACGGTGGGGTTCACGAAGGTCACGGCGTCGTTGAAGGACTCGACCTTGTACCAGTCGGAGAGGTTCGAGGAGGTCTGGAAGACGACCTTCGAGTAGCTGGTGCCGTCGTCGAAGGGCCCGATCCTGGAGAAGATGAAGTACTTGTTGTGGTTGTAGGCCGGTGCGGGCGGAGCGACGCTCAGGCAGCCGCGCACGACGTCGTCCACGCCGTCGTCGTCCTCGAATTTGTCGTCGCAGACGACGATCCAGGAGCGCGCCGCGTCATTGTTTCCGAGGCCGGCCTTGAGGGCCCGGTACACCGGGTTGTCGTACGCGACGCCTGCGGCGCCCTCATAGGTCGACTCGTCGACGATGAGCTTGACGTTGACGCCGCGCTGGTCGGCAGCGAGCAACGCGTCGGCGACCTCCTGGTCCTGGAACTCGTACATCGAACCGCGGATCGTCGCACCGGCGGGCGTCGCGTCGATCAGCCGGACGAGCTGGGTGAAGATCGCCTTCTGCTGGTCCGGTGTGCCCAGCGGGTCGTTGAACACGGGCCCGTTGATGACCGGCTTGGTCAGTGCGGCGGCCGGCGTCGCACTGCCGACGAGGAGAGCAGCCACCAGATACAGCACGACGGCGACGAGCCGCAGCGCACGGAGCGGACGGATCGGGGACGGGACCGCAGTCGAACGGGTCATCTTCGCCTTCCTCGAGGTGAGTGCACGAGCGTTTCAGGCGTGACCAGCTCAGTCGGATCACGGCGGCAGGACAATCACCTTGCGTCGTATGAGCCCGGCCGGCGGCGGGAGATCAGCCGTTCGGAGCAGTCGGTGTGCACCACGAGTGGTGCGCGACCGCCTCGGCGCCGTGCGCACAGCACGCGTGGCCGTCCGGCGGCGACACCGGACGGCCACACGTCTGAGAGGAGCCGTCAGCTCTTGCCGAGGAGCCGCCAGATCTGGTTCCTCTTGTTGTTCAGCGCGCTCGCCGGGTCACAGGTCCACTGGTGGATCAGCGCGCCGGGTGTGGTCGAGACGTTGCTGACGTCGACGCACTTGCCGCTGTGGGCGGCGACCAGCTGGTAGTCCTTGCTGTTGCCGAGCGCGGTGACCGGGTTGAGGGTGAACATCTGGTTCGTGCTGCCGCTGCAGGTCCACTGGATGACGGCGGCGCCGTCGGCCGTGGAAGCGCCCGACACATCCAGGCACTTACCGCTGTGCTCATTCACGATGGTGTAGGTGTTCGCCCGGCCGGCGACCGGCTTGAAGTCCAGCATCTGCTGGTAGCCGCCCTCGCAGGAGTACTGCTGGTACTGCGTGCCGTCGGCGGTGCTGAGGTTGGTGTCGTCCAGGCACTGACCACTGTGCTGGGCCACCGCGACAGTGGAGACGGTCGTGTTCGACGGCGGCAGCAGCGTGACCGTGTAGCCGTCCGCGGCGTCCGTCCACGGCACGCTCACCGAAGCCGAGTTCCCGTTCATGGTCAGGGTCTGGTCGGAGACCGTCACCGGACCCGTCACCGCGCCGCCGCCGTTGTTCGGTATGCGCTGGACTATCGCGCGCACCCGGCTGTTCTCCACGACCGAGGTGGTGTCGAGACGGTTGAGGCTGACGGTGACATTGCCCGTGTTGCCGTTGCTCCCGAGCAGGATCTTCGCGTTCCGCGCGGAGTTGTCCTTGGTCGCCAGCCCGTCGGTGTTCGTACCGGGCGTGAGGTTCACGATGTTTCCGGTCTGGGAGCCGTAGTACCGGTACAGGAACCACTCTCCGAGCGGCAGGTACTGGCCGGAGCTGTTCTTGGTGAGCAGGTTGGCCGCGTAGTCGTGCAGGCTGGGACCCCCTCCCCAGTTGGAGCGCAGGCCGTCGGCGCCGGCCCGCTCCAGACGGCTGATGAACCAGCCGCCGCCACCGGGGTTCTGCTGCTCGCGCCCGGCGTACTCGTTGATCTGGTACGGGCGGGTGTTGGTCAGGCCCGCGGCGGCGATGGTCGAGTTGGCGTTGCCGACGGCCGTGACGGGGTCGTGTGGAATGGCGTGCCAGCTGTAGATGTCGGGGGCGACGTTGTTTGCCTTGACGTAGTTCAGGTAGGTGGTCCACCAGGTGTTGGAGGAACCCGGCGGGTTGGCCGTGCTGGGGCCGACGATGAGCTGACCGGGGAGGTTGGCCCGCACGGCGGCATGGAACCGCGACCACATCTGAAGATACTGGCTCTGGGACCGGCCCCAGAAGCCGCTGAGCTCCGGCTCGTTCCAGAGGTCCCACTCCACCGTCATGTTGTTGGCCTTGACGTCGGAGATGAGCTGGTTGACGAAGTTGTCGAACAGCGTCCAGTTGCCGTTGTCGCCGGGAAAGCCCTGGCTGGTGGTGCCGTCGGCGCCCCACAGGTCGTGCGGCAGGATGACGAACGTGCCACCGAGCGCCTTGGTCCGCTTGTACTGGGCGAGGGTGGCGTTCCAGCGGGTCTGGTAGTCGGCGAGGCTGGTGGCGTAGCCGCCACCGTTGAGCTGGGCGCCGCCGGCCCGCTCGAAGTGCCACTTGATGTCCTTGAAGAAGTGGTCCTGCGGCAGCGACCCGTCGGGAGTCAGCCCGTAGATCATGCCCGAGGCGCGGTAGGTGGGGGCGCCCCCGGCGACCGAGAAGTCGACGGCGACGGTGGTGTCCGCGGCCTGTGACGAGGCGGCGGGCATCAGGGTCGCGGCCAGGGTGGCCAGGAGGACGGCCGCGGACGAGATGGCTCGACGTCTGGTGCGCGGTGCGCGTCCGGGCCGTGCGGAGAGCGACTTCATTGTGCGGCTCCTAACAGGGTGCGGGGGAAGGACCGGGGACTGAACGGCCCCCGGAGCTCGCGGAAGGCGGCCGGTCAGCGGCTGCCCCGGTGTGCGTGTGCTTCGGCGAGCAGGAGGTAGCTGCTGGCGGTCCAGGTGTAGGCGCGGTCACGCAGGCCCGTTCCGGTGAGGGCGTCGAAGTTCTCGGCGAACCCGTGGGCTTCGCACAGGGCGCGGAAGCGGGCGCTGACGTCGTCGGCCAGCCGCTGGTGGCCGGCCCGGCGCAGGCCGTCCTCGACCAGGACGGTGGCGGGGGCCCAGATCGGGCCGCGCCAGTAGCCGTCGGCGAGGTAGTGCGGGGAGGTGGTCAGTTCGGTGGCCAGGCCGTACGGGGTGAGGTGGGCCTTGATGTGGTCGGCCAGCGCACTGCTGACCTCGGCGGGCAGATGCTCGCCCAGCACGATGGGCATCAGGTCGAGGAGGCCGGCGCTGCTCCAGGTGTCCCCACTGGCGGCTCCCCTGGCGACGAACCGCTCGCCGGTCCAGAGCTGGTCGAGCAGCGCCGCCTGCGTCTCCCCGGCCGCGGCCACCCAGCGGCGCGCCGCCTCCGCATTGCCCAACTCCTCGGCCAGACCGGCGAGTTCACGCAGCTGGAGCACGAGGAAGGCGGCCAGGTCGGCGGTGACGACCACCCGCTCGGGGTCGAAAGTGGTGGCGTTGTCCCAGCCGCTGTCGTTGCCGTGCTGGTAGTAGGGCAGTTCGGCGTCGGGGGCTCTCCGCGCGGTGAGCCAGAAGTCCGTCCAGCGTTCCAACCGGGCATAGACCTCAGCCAGTTGGGACCGGTCGGGAGGTGTCGGCAGGCGGCGGCGCAGATGGCCGAAGGCCCAGCCGTGGATGGGGGGCTTGACGAAGTTGTACAGGACCTCGGAGTGGGTGACCGAGTCGGGCAGGGCTCCGCTGTCGTCCTGGTGGTCGAAGGGCAGGGCGAACTGGTCCAGGGCCAGTTCGGGGCGACCGGGCGCCAGGGCAAGGGCGTTGAAGCAGTGGTCCCAGCTCCACACCTTGTCCATCCAGTGCTTGGACATCAGCACGGCGGGCCGGGTGACCAGGCCCGTCGGCCGTACGGTCGCCGACCAGACGACGTAGGCGGCGAGTTCGGCGGCGGGTGTGGCGGACGAACGCCAGGGGGCCACCGCGTCCACGAAGCCCGCGAACGCACCCTGCGCCCTCGCCAGGATCTCGTCGAAGGTCGCCGAGGACGCGTACGGCGGGCGGGCGGTGTCGAGTTCCTCGACCGCGATCTCCCAGCCGCCGCCCGCCTCCGCGGTGATGGCCAGACCGCGGTCGGCGCTGCCCAGGGCCTGGGTTCCGGCCGCCTTGGCAAGGGAGCCGGACAGCACGGTGACGCGGTAGCGGCGTCCGGTCTCGTACGACGTGAAGACGTGCGCGTCCGCCGCCGGGTCGTGGAAGAAGTACGTCCCGCTGAACGGAGTCAGGGCCTGCGCGGCGGCAAACAACCCGAAGCCCAGGCCGCTCCCCCGCAGCCGTACGGTGTCCGGCGTCTCATAGGCGAGGTCGACGCGCCCGCTCTCGCCGGTCCAGCTGAGCAGGCCCGGAGTCGCCTCGACGCGGGTCTCGGCGCGTCCGCCCGTCCGCGGGTGCAGGGGGACCAGACGCAGGACGCCGTGCATACCGTTCTGGTGCGAGACGAGGTGGAGATCCTCGGCGTAGGTCTTCTCGGCGATCACGGGCGAGATGTCGAACCAGGATCCGTAGGTACTGAACGGAATGTCATGGACGGAGAAGGCCGGGCCGGACGGGGCGGCGGTCATGGTGGCGTGACTCGTTTCTGGGGGCAGGGGCAGCAGTCGACCGACAACTGGCCGGTTTCTGTGGCTGGTTGGGGGCTCAGTCCTTGACGGCGCCTGCGGTCACGCCGGCCGCGACGTACCGCTGGGCGAGGACGAGGATCACCGTGGCGGGCAGGGAGGCCACGACGGCGGTGGCCATGATGGCGTTCCACTGCTGGTTGTTGTTGCCGATGTAGTGGTAGATGCCGAGGGTGATCGGCTCGTGGGCGCCGCCGTTGGCGAGGGTGCTGGCGAAGACGAAGTCGGACCAGGACCACAGGAAGGCGAACAGGGACACCGTGACGACGGCGTTGCGGCTCATCGGCAGCACGACGGACCAGAAGGTGCGCAGGGCCCTGGCTCCGTCCATCTGGGCGGCCTGGAGGAGTTCGCCGGGGATGCCGGACATGAACGCCGTGAAGATCAGCACCGCGAACGGGACGGCCAGGGTGGAGTCGGCGACGATCAGGCCGGGAACGGACTGGAGCAGCCCGAGCTGGAGGTAGATGGCGTAGAAGCCCATCGCCATGATGATGCCGGGGATCATCTGCGCGGCCAGCAGGACGAAGCTGAGGATGCCGCCGCCGCGCGGGCGCAGCTTGGCCAGCGCGTAGCCGGCGGGGGCGGACAGGAGCACGGTCAGCAGGACGGTGCCCAGGCCGATCGCGAGGCTGGTGCCGAGGTAGGGCAACTGCTCGTCAAGGACGGTGCGGTAGCCGGCCAGGGTGCCGTGCAGCGGCAGCAGGTCCGGTGGGCTCTTGCGCATGTCCTGGTCGCGGGTCAGGGACACATTCAGCATCCAGTACACCGGGAAGAGCATGATCGCGGTCAGCACGACGCCGATCGTGGTCTTCCCCCACGTACGCCTGCGGATGCGGCTCATGACAGGGCCTGCTTTCTCTGCACCCGGACGTAGACCAGCCCGAAGACGAGCGCGGCGACCACGAGCAGGTTGCCGACGGCCGCACCGGGGCCGAAGGCCGGCAGGAGGTTGCCGAAGCCGAGCTGGTAGGACCAGGTGGCGAAGGTGGTGGAGGAGTCCGCCGGGCCGCCCCTGGTCATGATCCAGATGATGTCGAAGACCTTGAGCGTGTAGACCAGTCCGAGCAGCAGGGTGATCGCGGACACCGGGCGCAGCAGTGGGAAGGTGATGCTCCAGAACCGGCGCCAGGCACCCGCCCCGTCCAGCGCGGCGGCCTCGTAGAGGCCGGCCGGGATGGACTGCAGACCGCTGTAGAGCACGACCAGGTTGAACGGGACGCCGATCCAGATGTTCGCGATGATCACCGAGGTCAGCGACCAGGACGGCGAGGTCAGCCAGTTGACCGGCCCGATGCCGACGGCGTGCAGGGCGGCGTTGACGATGCCGGAGTCGGTGTTGAGCATCCATGACCAGGTGGACGCCGACACGATCAGCGGCAGCAGCCACGGTACGAGGAACAGGGCGCGCAGGGTCGCCGACAGCCGGAAGTGCTGGTGGAAGAAGACCGCGAGGGCGAGCCCGATGGCGTACTGGAAGATGAGGCAGACCGCGGTGAAGAGCGCGGTGTGCAGCAGGGCCGGGGCGAAGGTCGGGTTGTCGAAGACCGTGCGGTAGTTGGCGAGGCCGGTGAAGGGTGCGTCGCCCTGGACGAAGGAGCGGACGGTGTAGTCGCGCAGGCTCAGGTCGAGGTTGCGGTAGAGCGGATAGGCGTAGAAGAGGGCCAGGTAGACGGTCACCGGGGCGAGGAATCCCCAGGCGGCCCACTGCTGGGAGTTCGGGCGGCGCCGGGCCGAGGCGCGGGCCGGGGCCGAGGCGGCGGTCGCCGCCCCGTTCCGGTCGTCCGCGGGCCGGTGGTCCGGCGCACGGGTCGTCTGCTTCAGCTGCTTCATCGGGCTCATGTCACTTGGCTGCGGCCTGCGCCGAACTCAGCGCGTCCTTGGGCGACTTGGAGCCGCTGAGGGCGGACTGGACGGCCTTCCACATCTGCTCGGAGATCTTGGGGTACTTGGTGCCCAGGTCGTCACTGGTGCGGCCCTTGGCGGCCTTGACGGCGTCGACCCACGGCTTCAGGTCGGCGTTCGCGGCGACCTGCTTGGCCTGGACCTCGCTGGTGGGGGCCACGTAGGACAGGGTGGTGTCGGTGTTGTAGAGGTTGTCGCCGCTGGTCAGACAGGTCACCAGCTTCTGGGAGGTGGCGTAGCGGCCGCTGTCCTTCTGGACCGGGACGGTGACGAACTCGCCGCCGGTCGGGGCCGCCGCGCTACCGCCCGTGGCCGCGGGGACGGGCAGGACGCCGTAGTCGAAACCGGCCTTCTTGGCATTGGCGAGCTGCCAGGTGCCGTTCTCGCTGAACGCGTAGTCGCCGCTCGCGAACTCCTGCCAGCTGGTGGTCTGGGTGTTGTTGAGCACGGAGTTCGGGGCGTAGCCCTGCTTCAGCCAGTCCTTCCAGAGGGAGAGGGCGGACACGGCCTGGGAGGAGTCGAGTTCGGTCAGCTTGGCGCCCGAGCCCCAGAACCAGGGCAGGAACTGGAAGCTGCCCTCCTCCGTGCCGATCGCCGAGAACGTGATGCCCTTCTTGCCGGCCTTCTTGACCTTCTCCAGCGCCGCCGTCAGGGACTTCCAGTCCTTGATGGTGGCGACGTCCACGCCGGCCTTCTTGAGCACCGCCTTGTTGTAGTAGAGGGCCAGGGTGTTGGCGCCGATCGGCGTGCCGTAGGTCTTGCCGCCGGACTGGCCGGCCGCGAGCAGGTTGGGGTCGACCTTCGAGGTGTCCAGCTTGTTGTCGTCGGTCGTGGTGAGCACGCCCGCCTCGGCCAGCGTCGACACCACCGGGTTGTCGACGATGAGGACGTCCGGGGAGTTGCCCTGCTGCGCCGCCAGCAGCGTCTTGTTGCCCAGGTCGCTGGTGTCGAAGGCGGTCCGCTTGACCTTCACTCCGGCCTTGGTTCCGCACTGGTCCAGCAGCTTCGCCCAGTCCGAGCCCTTGTCGAACTGCGGGTACGGGTCCCAGATCGTGTACGTGCCGCCGCCGGCCCCCTTGGTGTCGGTGCTGCCCGAGCCCGAGGAGCAGGCGGTGGCGGAGACGGCCACGGCGAGCGCGGTCACGGCCGCGGCGGTCAGACGGCGCTGTCTGAAGGAGGTGTTCATGGCAAGGGTTCCTTTGTTCTGGGCATGCGGGTGCCGAGGGCACGGGTGGGTGAAGGCATGGGTGGTGCAGGCCCGTCCGGGCAGGGCGAGGACAAGCGGGCACGACGAACGGCCGCACTGTCGGGCGGTGCGAACGGCCGGTGAGACGAGGGGAGTTGAGGAGTACTACGCGGGCGTGGTCAGGGCGCGGTGACGGTCCCTGCGGGCCCGGTGCTGGCCCGCAGGGAGATCGGCGGTGCGAGGAGGTGGTGGCGCGGCGGGGCGTCGGGGTGGTCGAGCCGTTCCACCAGCAGGTCGACGGCGCGCCGGCCCATCTCCTCCGCCGGTACGTCGGCCGCGGTGAGCTGCGGGGTCACCGTCTCCGCCCAGCGGCTGGCGACGACCCCGGTGACGGAGAAGTCGCGCGGCACATGGCGGCCGGCCTGGGCGAGTCCCCGGTAGAGGCCGCCGAGAGCGGCCTCGTTCAGGGTGACCAGGCCGGTGGTGGCCGGGTCGTCGTGCAGGATCTGTTCCAGGCAGGCCTGCCCGGCTGCCGCGTCGTCCCCGCAGCAGTACGTCCGCACGGTCAGCCCGCGTTCGGCCGCGGCCTTGGTGAAGCCGTCCAGGCCGCGGTGCGCGGACTCGTATCCGGCCCGCAGCAGTTGCTCGGGACGGTTGACGAAGGCGATCCGGCGGTGGCCGAGGTCCGCCAGGTGGTGGACACACGCCGCCGCCAGCGCGGTGTGGTCCAGGCCGACCCACCAGCCGCCTTCCGGGTGGGCGGTACGGCCGATGGCGACGGAGGGAAAGCCCAGCTCGGCCAAGTGGTCGACCCGGTCGTCCGCGAGCCTGATCTCCATCAGGATCGCGCCGTCGACCCGCCGCTCCCCCAGCAGCCGCTGGAAGGAGCGGTCGCTGTCGACGCCGCTGGGTGAGAGCAGTACGTCGTAGTCGTAGGCCGCGGCTGCCTCCACCACGCTGCCGATGAAGTCGAGCTGCATGCCGGTGTAGTGGTTGCCGGCGGGCGGGAAGACGAGGCCGAGGGTGCTGGTGCGGCCGTTGGCGAGGGCGCGGGCGCTGGCGTTCGGGCGGTAGCCGAGCTCGTCGATGACCTGCTGGATCTTCCGGCGGGTGTCGTCCGAGACCGGGCGTTTGCCGCTGAGTGCGTAGGAGACGGTGCTCCGCGAGACACCGGCCCGGCGGGCGATCTCTCCGATGTTCACGGGCGGCTCCTTGCTCGAAATCCTGCTCGAACCTGCTCGAACCGGTTCGACTCCTCGGTGGAGAGCGTACTCGCAAGCCGGGTGTCGAACCGGTTCGCGTGAAGTGAAGGTAGGAACCCGACCGAACGTCTGTCAACACCCCTGACAACACTGCCGCACTCGCCAGAAGGTCCGGATTTGTTGGGGCGGGAGGGATTGCTGGCCGGGATCTCCGGTGCTAGCTTCCCCGAACCGGTTCGATGACCCGATCGGAGCCGCCCGTTCCGCCAGCTGTTACGCGCTCCCCTGCGTGTGCGGCCTGGCAATCGAACCGGTTCGACGTATGCCGATACGCCGCTACACAAGGATTGAGGACGCGATCCATGCCATCCGCTGACAGATCCGCCCGGCGCCGGGCCCCCGCCGCCACGGTGCTGGCTCTCGGTGCGGGCCTGCTGGCCGCACCGGCCGTCCCCGCGCAGGCAGCCGATACGCCCCAGCCCGCCGCCCACTACACCTTCGACCAGGACGACCTCTCCTCCGGCCGGATCACCGACAGCTCCGGCAACGGGCTGACGGCGACCCTGGTGAACGGCTCCACCGCGCAGTCCGTCGCGGGCTCGGACGGCGGCAGGGCGCTGTCCCTGCCGGGCGGGGCACCCACCTCGGACGGCGCGTACGTCCGCCTCCCCCGCGAAGTGCTCGGTGACGCAAGCGACCTGACGGTCTCGGCCCGGGTGAAGTGGAGCGGCGACAAGTCGGCCTGGCAGCGGATCTTCGATCTGGGCACCGACACCAGCACGTACCTGTTCACGACGCCGTACAACGGCAGTGTGCTGCGTACCGCCGTGACCACCGGCGGAGGGGGCGCGGAGGCACAGGTCTCCGGGTACGCGCCGCTGCCCGCCGACGGCTGGCGGACCGTCACCGTCACCCTCGACACCGCCGCCCACCGGGTCACCACCTACCTCGACGGGGTGGCGGTCTCCTCCGCCGCGACGAACGTCAAGGCCAAGGATCTGCTGGACGCTTCGGCCACCGCGGCCGGCTACATCGGCAAGTCCTTCTACCCGGACCCCCTGCTCAAGGGCGCGGTCGACGACTTCACCGTCTGGCACTCGGCGCTCACCGCGGAGCAGGTGGCCGGTACGGTCGGGACGCTTCCCACCCTCGATCAGCTCTCGCGGACCTCCTTCGAGGTCCGTACGACGACCGGGACGGCCCCCTCCCTGCCCGCAGCCGTCCGCTCCTCCTTCTCCGACGGCTACGACCGCGACACCCCGGTCACCTGGGACGCCGTACCGGCGGAGAAGTACGCGCGGCCGGGCACCTTCACGGTGGCCGGCACCGCCGCCGGACGCGCGGTGCAGGCGACCGTCACCGTGGTCCGCGAGGGAGCCCTGACCGTCGACCTCGGCTCGCACACCGGCGCGTTCCACGGCGGTGCCTCCGGCACCCTCTACGGCGTGTACGGGCCGGGCGTCCCCACCAACAACCTCCTCGAGGGCATGGGCCTGCGCACGGTCTCCACCAAGGCGCAGGACGGCCCCCAGCACCCAGGCGCCGACGCACTGGACGTGGTCAAGCCGCTGGCCGACTCCACCGACGGCGACGTGTACATCTACATGACGGACATCCACCGCGGTTTCCCTTACGAGTGGCCCGGCGACACCCCCGCGGAGAAGCTCAAGCTCTACGAGCAGAAGATGGCAAAGCAGGTCGACCAGGTCCTGCGGCTGCCCAGGCAGTACCAGGACAACATCGTCTTCGTGCCGTTCAACGAGCCCGAGGGCAACATGTTCGGCACCGGCGAGTGGAGCTACGACAAGGTCAGCTGGCTGAGCGACCCCAAGGACTACTTCGCCGCCTGGGACTCCGCCTACAAGCTCATCAAGGGCAAGATGCCGGACGCCCGGATCGCGGGCCCCAACACCAGCATCCTGTACGACCAGGTGAAGGGCTTCCTCACGCACACCCTGGCCGCCGGCACCCTCCCGGACGTCATCACCTGGCACGAGCTGAGCCACCCGGAGGCGGTGCGCGAGAGCGTGGCCAAGTACCGGGCCTGGGAGAAGGACCTGTTCAAGGGGACCTCCCGCGAAGGAACCCAACTCCCCGTCAACATCAACGAGTACGCCTTCAACTACCACACCTCCGTCCCCGGCCAGATGATCCAGTGGGTGTCCGCGATCGAGGAGTCCAAGGTGGACGCCGACATCGCGTACTGGAACATCGACGGCAACCTCTCCGACTCCGCGGTGCAGTCGGGCCGCGGCAACGGCCAGTGGTGGCTGCTGCACTCGTACGCCTCGATGAGCGGGCACACCGTGAAGGTGACCCCGCCGTTCCCGGGCCAGAACTACACCATGCAGGGCGTGGCCACGCTCGACGAGAAGAAGAAGCAGGCCCGGCTGATCTTCGGCGGCTCGACCGGCAAGGGCCACATCACCTTCGCGGGCATCCCCGAGAAGGTCTTCGGGGACCAGGTCCACGCCTGGGTGCGGGAGATCGACTGGAGCGGGCAGGTCGGCGACAACTCCGGCCCGAAGCTGCTGACCGAGACGAACCTGAAGGTCGGTGACGACGGTACGGCCGTCGTGGACTTCGGCGACGGCACGCTGCCGAAGCTGAAGGAGTCCTCGGCGTACGAGATCGTCCTCAGCCCGGCCGGCAAGGCGAAGGGCACACAGTCGGCATCCGTGCGCTGGCAGGGTTCGTACGAGGCGGAGGACGCGGCCCACACCGGGTCCGGCTACTCCAGGAACGGCCCGGAGGGTTCGACGAGTGACGTGTCGAAGTTCTACACCTCCGGCGGCTACGACGTCGGCGGCCTGCGCACCGGTTCGGACGTGACGCTCGGCTTCGCCGTGGACGTCCCCGAGGACGGCACCTACGACCTGAGCGTCTTCGCCAACTCCCTCAACACCTTCGACAAGGTGAAGGAGCAGGGCCCCACCAACGTCTTCCTGCGGGTGGACGGACAGGCGGACAGCGAGCAGGAGTTGTACCTGCCGCTCGGCTACAAGTGGGTGGTGTGGGACCACACCGACACCACGGTGCACCTCACCAAGGGCAGGCACACCCTGACCCTGGCCGCGAAGAGCCTCGACGGCAGGCGTGCCACCAAGGGCGACGCCATCGTCGACCGCCTCACCCTGTCCCTGCCGGGCCCGTCGGCGGCCACCGGGGTCCACGAGGGCGAGCTGGCCTGGCTGGGCGGCGGGGCACGGCCCGTCTACGACCTGCCGAAGCAGGCCACAACCCCCGCCACGGGCTCGGGCGCGGCCCGGCTCGCGAAGGGCCAGACGGCCACGTTCTGGGTCTACTCCCCCGCCGACCGCGAGGCCACCCTCGGCATCGACACCCTCGGCCCCGCGGACGCACGCCTGTCGGTCAACGGGCACGACGTCCTGCACGTGACCAAGCCCAGTCACAAGGTCGCCGTCTCCCTCTCGGGCGGCATCAACAAGGTGACGGTGACCGGCGGTTCGACCGCCACCCTGGTCGACCGGCTGACCGTCACTCCCACCGACGGCACACTCAAGGCCCGTACGTACGAGGCGCAGGACGCCAAGCTGGCGGGCTCGGCCGCGCTGACCTCGCTGCCCCTGGCGACGGACGGTACGGCGATCACGGGCATCGGCGGCGACCCGGGCAACGGCAACACGGCGACGTTCACCGTCGCCGCGGACGAGCCCGGCCTGTACGCCCTGCGCATCCGCTACGCGAACCCCGAACAGTCCGAGGCCACGCACTACAACCCGGACCCGCTGGCCCGCCATGCCGACCTCACCGTCAACGGCGGCACGATGCAGCGCGTCGGCTTCCCGCACACCTTCCACCAGGACAACTTCTGGGAACTGACCGTCCCCGTCCGCCTCAAGAAGGGACAGAACACGATCACCTTCCGCTCCGAGGAACTGCCGAACTTCGACGGCACGACGTACGCCTCGGACACCTTCCCGGGGGTGCTGCTCCGCTCCCGCTACGCACCGCTGATCGACCGGATCGTCGTGGCGCCGTATGCGCGGGAGGTGCGATGAGTTAGCCGCCGACGCCGCAGGCAGGCAGGCAGGCAGGGGTTTGGTTCCGCCACGGGGGGCGGAACCAGGCCCCTGCTGCTTCCGGTGCCGTGGCGGGTGACGTTGTGGGCGCCCGAAGCGGGTGCGGGAGGCGTCGCCGCGGGTGGACAGCCAGGGACTGGGTCCATCACCCCGTGCTCAGAGCGGTGGCCGACCGGTCCACGCCCGCATGGCGACGCGCGCTGAGGGAGGCGAAAATGAGATCGGGACAAGAGCCACCCGATCATCGGAGACGGCGTCGCCGCCAGTGCGGGGGTCGCCGACCTTCCCCAGTGCGCTCGCGCCGAGAGAGCAGTGGGGCGCTGCCGCCAGGTGACCGGCGGACTCGTTGAAAACTCCGGGCGCCGTGAGCGGGACATCAGGGCATTCCCGCAGGTGCAGCCAGGAACACAGGTGATCGCTCATGTGCCGATGGCTCGCTTACACGGGAACACCCCTGCTTCTCGACACCATCCTCTACAGACCGGCCCATTCGCTGATCGATCAGAGCCTCCACTCCAAACTGGGTGTGGAGACGACGAACGGCGACGGTTTCGGCATCGGATGGTATTCGCAGGAGAGTATCGACACCCCTGCCCTGTTCAGGGACGTCGGCCCGGCCTGGAACAACCGCAATCTGAGGGAGATCGCGGATCATGTGCGCTCCCCGCTGTTCTTCGCCCACATACGGGCGACGACCGGCACGGCGGTCCAGCAGACGAACTGCCACCCGTTCCGGCACGGCCGCTGGATGTGGATGCACAACGGCGTCATCACGGGTTTCCACCTCATGCGCCGCGAGTTGACGTTGCTCGTCGACCCCGAGCTGTACCCCGACATCGAAGGAACGACCGACTCGGAGGTGATGTTCTACCTGGCGCTCACCTTCGGCCTGGACCAGGACCCCCCGGGCGCTGTGTCGCGGATGGTGGGAGTGGTGGAGCGCAGCGGCCGCGACCACGGTGTGGAGTTCCCAGTGCAGATGACGATCGGCGTGACCGACGGCGAACGCGTCTGGGCCTTCCGCTACTCGAGCCAGGGCGCGTCCCGGTCCTTGTTCTACAGCACTCGCGTGGACGCACTGCGCAAGCTGCACCCCGATGCGGCTTTCCTGGACGAAGTGTCCGACGAGACCCGCCTCATCGTTTCCGAACCTCTCGGCGACCTGCCTGGCGCCTGGAACGAGGTGCCGGAGAGCAGCTACGGCGTCGTGGAGGCCGGGGCCGACGAGTTGTATCCCTTCGTGCCGGAACCTGCGTGATGCGTCGACCGCTTCTCATCAGCCCCAGGGCCCCGGGGCACCACTCATGCCGTTCTTGTGGCGGACCGCTTCGCGCTCCTGCTGGTGCCGCTCCGACCGGGCTTGGCGGGCGCGGTCCTCCTCCTCGTGGCCGTCTCTGTGTCTGCGGCCGTCTGCGACGGCGCTGTCCGGGTCGATGCGGTCGGCCACTTGAACTCGATCTCCAGCTCGACCTCCCCGTTGCCGACCTCGACTTCCACCTCGCTGCGAAGGTCCTCAGGAATCCGCAGGCTCAGCGTCGCGGGGCCGAGTTCCAGTTCGGCATCCCCGCCTTCTCTCAGCGCAGCCGCAAGTGCAGTCAGCTGGTCAGCCGCCTCGATACGGGACAGCGAGCTCTTCTGCTCGAACTTGAGATCCTTCATGGATGCCTCCAGTCAGGACAAACAGGGCATAACGCCAATTCTGCGGCCTTACGCGGGATCGGACATCCTCACAGCCTGACGAAGAGCCGACACTCGTACGGCTGCAACGTAGAGCCACGGATCACGAGGCTGGTGGGGATGATGTGCGAGGGGCGGCCTTCGGCGATCCGCGCACGTGGTCCAGCAGCGGTCGCGCCGCCGCCTCGCCCATTTCCCGCATGGGCCGGCGGATCGTGGTCGGTGCCGGACAGGTGTACGAGGCCATCTCGATGCCGTCGAAGCCCACCACGGCCACACCCTGTGGAACCCAGAGACCGGCCTCGTGCAGGGCGGCGAGCACGCCGACCGCCGAGGGGTCCTTGTGCGCAAACACCGAGACCGCGGATGACGCTCCGTCGACCGATCTCGATCCCGGCTTCCGCGCAGACATCGACGAAGCCGCCCAGCCGTTCCCGAGTACACCCGAACGTCTCGGGGCCGGTCAGCACCGGCGGACGACGGCGCCCGATCTCCAGCAGGTGCCGCGCGGCCTGCTCACCTCCCTCCCGGGCGGTGCCGCCCCGGGCGAAGGCGTCGATGCCGGTGCTGGAGGGGTCGGGGAACTGGTCGGCGAGGACGTGTCCGCCGGAGTGAAGTGACGCGCCCCAGGGCCGCGCGCCGAACGGCCGGGAACGGCTTACGGCTTACGGCTCCTCGGCGAGGCGAGCGCCGAAACGGACGCCGCGCGCCGGCCACCATCATGGCTCGCGCAGTGCCGTGCTGCGCGGGCAGCGCGTGGCCTGCCTTGGCGCGGAGCAGGGCGGCGGCGGGGGTGGCCCCAAAAGCATCACGTCAGACACCTCGGCCCGGCCCCCGCGGCCTGAATCCTGTACCTGTAACCGGCCGACCCCGCAGGTGCGGCACGGCCGGACGCCTGGACGTCCCCTCGACCGACGGCGGGCGCTCCCCCTCCACTAAGTTGGGGTCATGAGCGACAGCACTCCTTTGGGAGACTTCCTCAGAGCACGGCGCGAAGCCCTCAAGCCGCAGGACGTGGGCCTGCCGGAGCACGGGCGCAGGCGGGTGCCGGGGCTGCGCCGCGAGGAGGTCGCCTTTCTCGCGGGCGTGAGCTCCGACTACTACATGCGCCTGGAACAGGGCCGGGAGACCAGCCCGTCGCCCCAGGTGATCGACGCGATCGCCGCCGCCCTCCACCTCGACGACGAGGCACACGACCACCTGCGCAGACTCACCCGGGCGCCCCAGGAGCGCCGCAGCGCCCTCGCCGGTCACGACAGAGCCGGCCCCCAGCTTCTGCGGCTGATCGACAGCTGGCCCGACACCCCCGCCTTCATCACGGGACCGGCCCTGGACATCCTGGCGCACAACACGCTCGCCGCGGCCCTGCACAGCGGATTCCAGCGGTTCGACAACCTGGCCCGCATGATCTTCCTGGACCCGGCCGGGCGTACCTTCTACCGGGACTGGGACAAGGCCGCGAACTCGTGCGTGGCCGAACTGCGCGCGGCCTACGGATACGACCCCGAGTCCCCGCGGATCATCGAGGTCGTCGACACACTCTGCGCGAAGAACCCCGATTTCGCCGAACTGTGGGCACGGCACGAGGTGAGGGGCAAGACGCAGCAGGCGAAGAACCTCGCGCACCCCGAGGTCGGCGCTCTGGAGATCGAGTTCTCGGCCTTCACCGTCAACGGTGCCCCGTACCAGCAACTGGTCGTCTACCAGGCCGATCCGGCCGGTGCCACCGCGGCTGCCTTCGCCGAACTCCGGTCCCGCGCCGTTCGAGGGGAACGCGTACAGGTGGTGCGGGAGCAAACCGGCCGGGCTCTCAGCGACACGTGACCTGTCAGTCGCGCGACCGGGTGCCTCCCTCCCCGGCGCGCTGTTCGCCCTCGCGGTAGAGCACCAGGTGCTCGTGGAAGAGAACCCCGTCGCGGATGTCGCCGGTGGCGGTGAAGCCGGTGTCGTCGACGTAGTCGATGTGGTCGCCGGTGACGGTGTAGCGGCCGGTATAGGCGCTCCGACGGTTTCCGCGGGCCTCGTCGTAGCGGCCGTTCGGCAGCAGTTCCTGGCGGATGAACCCGTCCGCGGTCACCCACATCCCGACGTACGGGTGAGGGGCGCGAGGCATGTCAGTGCTGGTCATGGCCCCATGGTTGGCCCGAAAGCCGATGGCAGCCAGGCCGCGGTATCCCCAGGTACGGGCTTCCTGGGGGCGGCGCACCTGGGGATACGGCGGCCTGGTTGCCGTAGCGGGCGGGATCGAGGCTGGTTTCTGAAAAGTCCCGGCCGCCGTACGGAAAGAAGACCTCTCGTGAACGTCCACGACACCACCAGCGCCGCCGTCCTCGAACAGCTCCGGCGCCGCCCCGCAGCTGAACGGCGCATCCTGTTCGCCGGGGCGACCATCGTCACCATGGACCTCGGCCTCGGTGTCATCGAGCACGGCGACCTCCTCATCGAGGGCGACACCATCACAGCCGTCGGCCGTGACCTCGCCGCGGGCGACGCCGTGGTCGTCGAGGCCACCGGCACCGTCCTCAGTCCCGGCTTCGTCGACACCCACCGGCACGCCTGGGAGGCCCAGCTGCGCCGGATCATGCCGGACGTCGACGACCTCGGCGGCTATGTCATGGCCACACTGGCCGGGTACGCCACGGTCTACCGGCCCGAGGACATGTACATCGGTACGAGACTGGCCGCCCTCACCGCGATCGACAGCGGCATCACGACCATGCTCGACTTCTCCCACAACTCCCGCACCCGCGAGCACTCCGACGCCGCCATCGAAGCCCTCCGCGACACCGGCATCCGCGGCGTGCACGCCTCCATGGGCCCGCACTTCGGCGATTGGGACCGGCAGTGGCCCGGCGACCTGACCCGCATCAAGGACCAGTACTTCAGCAGCGACGACCAGCTGCTGACCCTGCGCCTGGCGACGCTCGCCACCGACGAGATCGCCGGACCGGCGCTCACCTACGGTCCCGAACTCGCCCGCGTAGCTGCGGACTTGTGCATCGGAGTGAGCGTGGACGCCGTCTTCGGCACGTCCTCCTCCGAAGCGGTGCTGCGCTGGGCCAAGGACGGCGTCCTCACTCCCGACGTCACCCTCATCCACGCCACCGGACTGACCCCCGAGGCCTGGAAGGCGATGGGAGAGACCGGCACGACCGTGGCGCTCGCCCCCACCTCCGACGCCCAGATCGGCCTGGAGACCGCGATCCCCGCCGTCGACGAGGCCCTGTCCGTCGGCATCCGCCCGGGACTGAGCATCGACGTCGAAGTCGCCCTGGCCAGCGACATGTTCACGCAGATGCGGGCCCTGCACGCCATCCAGCGGATGCGTGCCGTCAACGCCGCCCACGGCACCGACCGGCAGCCCCACCGCATCACCACCCACGACGTACTGGACTTCGCCACCCTCCAGGGCGCCCGCACCAACGGCCTGGCCGCCGTCACCGGCTCACTCGCCCCGGGCAAGAAGGCCGACCTGCTGGTCATCCAGGCGGAGGACCTCAACAACATGCCGCTCAACGACCCGATCGGCACCGTCGTACTGGGCTCCGACGCCCGCAACATCAGCGCCGTCCTCATCAACGGCGAGCCCCGCAAATGGGACGGCCACGTCCTCGACGTCGACCTGTCCGCCCTGCGCAGCGAGGTCCACACCTCACGCGAGCACGTGCTGAACACCCGGGGAACGCACCGGCATCAGTAACGGCCGTTCCGGGACACCTCTTGGCTGTCGCCGACAGCCGTGGTCACCACGGCCCATATGTCATGTCCCGTGTCGCGGGTGCCCTGGTTGTGGTTGTACTGGAACTGGAAGACGTAGGTTCCGGGGTCGAGGGTGATGCCCTGGTTGAGCGTCACGACGTAGTCCGCTCCGCCGTCCGAGGCCCTTCCCGTGTGCACCGTGACCTTGTCTCCGAGCGACGTCCAGACGCCGGTGTTCGCCACGCCACCGGTCTGGGCCACATGCAGGACGACCTTCAGGGCGCTGAGCTTCTTGGTGGTCGTGACGTTGACGTTGCTCTCGCTCCAGTAGTTGTTCGGGGACGTCACGGAGGTCCGTACGGAGAGATAGCCGCTCTGCCCGGCCGTCGAGGACTTGGTCGTTGACCGCTGGGGTGAGACCGCCGCGGCGTGCGGCGGCGCGGGAGCGTGAGCGTTCTGGGCGCCGGCTGCCGCCACGCCCACGGCGGGGGGCGCGGCCGCGGCCGCCTTCCCGGCCCCTGCCGCCACGCGGCCCTTCGCAGGCGTCGACGGAGTGCGGGTCGGGGAGCCCGGCTGGTCGAGGCCCTTGCCGGGGCCCACCAGAGGCTCCGGCTTCTCCTTCGCCGTCGCGGTGGTCGAATGCGACAGTCCTTCGGACACCCCTACGGCCGCGAGCAGGGCCCCGGCCGCGACGGCGACACCCAGAAGCCACTTCGAAACGGCGTGGCCGGCGACGGCGACAGCCCCCGTGGGAACCGGTGCCGTGTGCGCACCGCGCTGCTGCTCGGCGACGGACGCCTGCCACAGGGCTACCGACGATCCCTCGCCGGCAGCCTCCGCAGCGACCTTGGTGTCATCAACGGCCGCCTGTGCGGGCGGGGTTGCCGAGGCCGCAGGCGGATCGGCCTGCGCCGGCGTGGGCTGAGCGGTGCTCTGGTCCTGACCCTCGTCCTGCGTACCGGCCCACGGCAGGGGCTGATCCCACACGGCGCCCGTCGGCGCAGCGGCCCGCCCGCCGCTCTCGCCGTCCGGTGCGGTGGGCGCCGGGGCGAGCGCGACCTGTGCCTGGGGCTGCGTGGCAGGACCGTCCGTCCCGCCGGGTTCCTTGGCGGTCTGGTCTCCGTGTGTCATCTCAGCTCTGTTCCCTTCCTCATTGCATGTCGGTGCGGCGGCCGGTGTCGGCAGCGGGTTGATCACGGTCGATGCGTGCCAGGAACCTTTCCGCGCTGGCCTCGGGGGTCTCCGCTCCGTCCGACTGGTGCGTCGGCGTGCCGGATCCGCTCGCGGAGGCCGGTTCCAGGGGCGGCTCCGCAGGAGTGGGGGCTTCCGGTGGAGAGGCGTCCGGCGCGGCGTCGCCGTTCACCCGGGTCAGGAACGTCTCGACGAGGCGGTCGGTCGTGCGCTCCGCGCCGGACGTCTGCCCGGCGTCGTCGTCCACGTGTGCGGTGTTCGACTCCGGCTCGGTGACGAGGACTTCCGTCAGGGCGGGTGAGTCCGCGAGGTCGGTGGGGAGCATGAAGTACAGGCCGCCGGGGACGTCGACGAGCAGTTTTCCGTGCCGGCCGGAGAGGACCAGCTCCACGTCGGCCTTGTAGTAGCGGAAGGGCCGCACACTGGCGACGTTCCGCTCCAGGATCTCCTCGGCCTCCGCCGCCCGCTCCCCGGACGTCTCCCCCTCGTAGCGCAGGGGCGCAGAGTCCCGTAGCGAGTGGCCGTCGACGTCTCCGCCGAGGTCGGGGCCGGCCCCGGCGAACCAGGCGCCGGTACGGCCATGGAGGTGCTCCTGCGTCTCGCGGCCCTGGTGGAAGTGGCGCGAGAGGATCTCCACGTCGGACTGCGGCAGGACGGTGACACGGGTGAGGCGCATGCCTGCGGTCACCTGCTCGGCGCCCACCTTCACCTGGTACCGGTGCCGCAGCAGCCGTTCCAGGCTGAGCCGCATCTGCACCTCGTTGGTGAGGTGGTCGTACAGCATGCCGGGGAGCGTGGTGCGGTCCGGCCGCCCGGTCTGCGGTGCCTCCGGTCGCGGGCGTGTGGTGGTGGGTGCCGCGGGCAGCACGGCCCAGCGGTTGATCTCGGTCGCGGCGGGCAGGGCCCAGGGGTGCCCGTGCTCGGACATCAGGTCCACCAGGGCGTCGTTCAGGGGCTGTTCCTCGGTCTGCCACACCGGCGGGGTGGTGTGCCGGGGGTGGTCGGGCGCCGGTTGTGGTGCCTGGCCCGGCCGGACGAGGTGCTCGGGGATGACGACGCGTACCCAGCCGTCGACGGTGCCGTCCTCGGGCCGTTGCGGGAACCGGGCGAGGTACGACTGGGGCCGGGCGGCGGCCGCCGCCCACCGCCTGCGTCCCATCAGGCTGGAGACGGCGAGGGAGATCCCGTGGAGGAGCCGGACGGGGGCGGAGAGCACCTCGGGCAGCTGCCGGGTGAGGGCCATCTCGATCCTGAACCGCTGCCGCAGCCGGAACTCGACCGACGGGTTGCGGGTCTGGCCCCAGTAGACCTCCACGTTCTCTTCGTGCCGCTCGTGGGCCGTGCTCGCCTCACCGGACCAGCCGCCCGCGACCTGGAGGCCACCCTCCGTCCCCCGGCCGATCCCGCCGTGCAGCTCGCCGTGTACCTCGACCTCGGTCGAGCGGGAGGTGCTGGTCGTCTCCTCGGTGATCGCCTTGCCCCGCAGCATCATGGTCAGCTCGGGGCGGTCGTGCTGCGACACCGGCTCCAGGGTCTCGGCGGTGACCTTGGTCCACAGATAGCGGGTGGCGCCGAAGGCCGACGGGATCGGCAGCCACCGTGTCACTCCCGTGGTGTTGAGCAGAGTGAACTGGTCGAGCAGGGCGGCGGGTGAGTAGGAGGCCTCGACGGAGCTCAGCAACAGACTCGGCCGGTGGCCGAAGCCGTCGGCGTCGGGCCGCAGCAGGCCCTGCTCCGTCAGCCACTGCTTCATCGTCTCCAGCACGCCGTCCGCCTGCAGCACCTCCGGATGGGTGCCTCCGGGCAGCAGCGCCAGGTCGAAGTGACCGGTCGGCGGCTGGGGTTCGACGGGCGTCACGCCGTCCGGGACCGGCAGGCCCAGGTCGAAGATCCGCCGCTCGGGGACCACGAACTCCAGGCCGTGTCCGACCTCCAGCACCCGCTCGACGCTGGTCGTGCCGGATGCGCTGCGGGTCAGCGCGCCCGTCAGGTGGGAGCCGCGCCAGCGGTGGAGGGTGATGCGGAACACCGCGTGAGCGCGGTAGGTGTGCTTGGGGCCGCCGTAGGTGCCGCGGGTGATGCCGACCGGGCCGACGGCCGTGCCGTGGCCGCTCTCCCAGCCCCACTGGAACCCGCCGCCGAACGTGGCGCGCAGCTCGCCGGTCAGCGGGTGGTGCTGGGCCGAGGGCCGCTCCTCGCCGGTCGTGAGCCGCTCCACGCCGGGCGCGGCCGACGCCTCGCCGTCCTCCTCGCCCTGGCCGAAGTGGAGGGACGGGCCCAGTCGGCCCGCGAGGCCGAGGGTGTGGGTGCGCTCGACGGTGCGTTCGTAGTGGGCGGTTCCGCTGGTGTTCTGCCACAGCTGGAAGGCGGCCCCGGTGTGTGCCTGCACATGACGCGGTTCGGCGCCGACGAGCTGCACTCGCAGGGCCTGGTGCCAGCCGTCGAGCCCGTCGGGCAGCTCCATCAGCCGCCCCTGGCCGGTCGTCAGGGACGGGAAGTGGGCCACCAGCTCGTTCGGCGCGAACGGCTTCTTGAGCTCCGCCGGCCAGTTCGCCGGGTTCGCCTGCCACTCGTCCGGGAGTCCGTTGGCCTGCTGGTACAGCGTCGCCGCCGTATGCGCCACTTCGGGCGCGGCGAGGAGCGACCGGTACACGACGGCGGAGCCGTGGCTGGTGAAGTCCACCAACTGCTCGGCGGGCGGGAGGGATGCGAGGGGGCGCACCCGGCCCGCCTCGTCCAGCAGGTGCGCCGGGATCCTCTCCGACGGCACGTGCAGATGCGGCACGGCCACCCGGGCCACCACCTCACCCGGCCTGTCGATCCACCACTTCTGCTCGGGGTGCCCGTCGGTGCGTACGGACAGCTCGTACACGGCGTCGTAGACGTGCTCGTCGGCCTTGCCGCCCATGTCGGCGCGCTGCGTGGACTTCGCCGCGCCGGAGAACTGGTGCTCGGTGCCGCGCCCGATGCTGCCGGTCAGCCCCGCCTGTCCGAGTCGCAGCCGCAGGAGCCTGGTCAGTTCGGTATCGCCGCGGGCGCCCAGGAAGGCCCGCAGCTTCCAGCCGTTCTTGCGCTCTCCGCTGACCGTGGCGCCCTGCCCGGAGCGGATGTTGAGCGACATCGGCCGGGTCTCGTCGCCGGTGGCGCCGCCGACGCGCTCCCGCAGCCGGGCGGTCACCGACACGTGATACGTCCGGCCGCCCAGCCGCACGGAGTGCTCGACGCCCGCCGTCAGCTGCGCCAGGTCGGTCTCCAGGGACGGGCGTCCGAACGCGGTGAGCAGTTCCCGGTCCGCGCCCGCCCAGTCCACCCGGGGGCGGCCCAGCTCGAGGAAGGGCGGGTGGCCGGTCAACTTCGGTCGGCGGCGGGTCAGTTGCTGGTGTGTCTGGCCGATGACGGTGCGGATCTGGTCGTGGACCAGTTCGGCGCCGGGCAGGCCGAGGAGGGTTCCGAAGCCCAGGCCGCGTCGTGTCGCCAGGGCCAGGGGTTCGCGTGGGTGCGGCTGCGGCAGGGGCGCGTCCAGGCGTTCCGGGCGCCGGTACGCCGACTCCGGCAGGCCGACACCCAGTTCGGCCGCCTCGGCGAGCAGCGCCCGCACATACGGCCGTGTCTGCACCGGACCGGCAGGCCCGGGCTGGGGCTGCCGCAGCAGCGGGGCGTCCGCACCGAGCACACGGCGCTCGAAGTCGGCGGCCTCATGGCTGGGGACGCCGAGTTCGGCCGGCACGATGCGGGTGAGCGGCTCGATCCGGTGCGTGGGGGAACGCACGTCGAGGGAGACGCTCAGCCAGGCGCGGTAGCGCGCGTGGTCGTCCGAGGTCTGGACGATGGTGTGGAGGGCCGTCGACACGGCCAGGCCCTGACTGGTGCCACGCTGGACCTCACCGGTGAACGAGAAGAACTCCGCCGGCCCCGCGACGACCCGGCCGCCCAGCGCGGCGCTGCTCTTCGCGCCCTCCTTGCGGTGCACGACCAGCGTGCCGGCGGAGTCCTCGCGCACGGGGACCTTGACGGTGTCGCCCAGGTACTCCAGGCCCTCGATCCTCGCCCGGATCGCCACATGGCCCTGGAACGAGCGGCCGAGGCCGGTGGAGTGGGACACCAGGTCCGTCACCAGCTCGTTGCCCAGCAGGAACCGGCTGCGGTTGATGGCGGAGCGTTCGTTGAGCTGGACGAGGGTGCGTTCCATCAGTGCTCGTACGGCGTCGGTGGGCAGCCCCGCCGCGTGCAGCCGGCGCTCGAACTCGGCGGCCGTCGGTGTCAGATCGATGGCGTTGAGGATCGTACGGGCCCGGTGGCGCCCGGCGTCCTGCTGTACGGCGTCGAGCGCGGGAGCGGTGTGGGGCACGTGCTGCAGGGCGCCCGGGACCGTCAGGGACTTGGGCAGCCGCACGGTGAGACGGTCGGGGACGATCAGGTCGTGCCGGCGTTCCTCGCCGTCGACGAAGAGCCGCAGCTGCAGGCCCGCGCGGAACGGGGTGCTCTGCTGCATCCAGATCTTCCGGTCGAAGACCACCGTGCGGTTCGTCTGCGTCTGGCCGGTGCGGTGCGCCTCGACGCTCAGCACCGGCGCCGGTGTCACCGACGAGGCGACCCTCGAACCGGTGGAGATCGCCGTCAGCAGGGAGCTCGCGCCGGACCAGCCGCCCTCCCGGGCGGACTTGTGGGTGGTGGCCAGGGAGCCCCAGTTGAGGGCGTACCCGTCGATCGGGGACGCCTCCTGCGGCAGCGGCTCGACGTTGCGCAGGACCGGCCGTACCCACACCACATGACCGCCCGCGGTGGCCAGTCGGCCGCGCTGGAGGGCCGCCTCCCAGAAGTCCAGCGCCCGCTCTCCTTCCGAGGCGGCGGAGTGCTCGCCGGCCGCCAGCGTCTCGGGCACGGCCCCGCTGCGCAGGATCGTGCGCAGGGCCTCGCGGATGCCGGTCTCCAACTCGGCGCTGTCGCCGTCGCGGCGCACCGCGTAAGCGATGTTGTTGGCCCACTGCCGCACCAGCGCCTCGTCCCAGCGGTCGACGGCACTCACGTTCAGCTCACCGTGCGCGTCCATACCGAACTGGCCCATGTACCAAGGGACTTCGGCGTGCGACGGCGGGGCGGCCGGCTGCTCGGGCTCCTGTACGGCGTGGGCGGCGGGCACCTCGGACCGCTCATGCAGCTGTACGGCGTCGCCGACGGCCCCTTCCGGCTGCTCGGGCTCCGGTGCCGTGGACGACGCGTCCTGCGCTGCGGGGATGGGCTCGGTCGGCGTGCCTTCGGCGCCGAAGAGGAACGTGTCTCCGGTGTGCTGGTTCGCGACGACGAACTGACGGCGGGGATCCGTGCTCGCCCCGTTCTCGTCGCCCGCCCAGTCGATGGTGAGATGGCCGCCGACCCGGGCGCTGTCCGCCCAGGCGAATCCGTACTCCCCGTCCGGGGTGTGGGTGACCTGGACCGGCTGTCCCGACAGCTCCCGGGGGGCCTCGTGCAGGTAGATCTGGTGGGAGACCAGTTCGCCCCCGGGCCCGAACAGGGTCTCCAGGCCCGTGGCCCCGTGCCTGACCGGCCGCAGCCCGTCCGGGCGAGGGGGCAGCACCGTGAACCCCTGCGCAAGGAACCCGGCCGCGTCCTCGTCCCTTCCGGCCTCCTCCAGCGCCTGGCGCGCGGCCGACCACAGCGCCTCGTGCGCCGCGGCCCGCAGCTCGGCGAGCCCGTCCGGGTCCGCCGACGGATCCAGTCCCGAGCGCCGCAGGAAGGCCGTGGCGTCGTGCGAGATCACCGGCACCATCACCTGAGCCGGCTCACTCCGCGGGCCGGACCACCGTGCCTTGGGGAGCGTCTCGTCGAAGATCCGGGCCAGGTTCTCGTCGTACTCCACGCCGACCGTGCCCACGTGGTTCTGCGGCCGCACCCGGGGCGCACGCCTCGCGAGCAGCCCCTCGTCCAGTCGGCGCAGCCAGGTCCGCCACGGTGCCTCACGGTCAGGGCGTGCCGGCACCAGGGTTCCGTCCGTGCCGAAGCGGAAGACCTCGTCCGTCACCCGGTCGGTGAGGAGGTAGCCGTCGGAGGTCGTGCGCACCCCGTGGGACGCCACGACCAACGGGTCGTCGGCGGTCAGCTCCGCGATCCAGCCGTGGGGCGCGCTCGGTGAGACGGGCACCCTGAGCCTGCGGATCAGCGCCCCCGTCAGGTGCTCGGGCAGGCCCTCGCCGCGAAGCGGCACCTCGACATCCCGGGGGACGCCGTTCCCGTCGAAACGCCACCCCAGGGCGTCCCCGGGAGCGCTGACCCAGACCTCGGTCAGCTCCCCCGACGCGTCGCGCACCTCTCCCAGTTCGTAGTGGTCCGCCCCCGTCACCGACAGTTCGGGACCGTCCTCGCCGACGCCGAACCGCAGGAAGTCCTCCGTCCCCGCCAGCCGCACGTCCAGCGCCTGCGGCAGCCGGTCCGCGCCGAACTGCCAGCGCACTTCTTCCGCCGCGTCGGACGCGGTGTACCCGCCGTCCGCGCGCGACGCCACCGTCCAGCCGGGCATCGGCCTGCCGCTCGCGTCCACCACCTCCGGGAGCGTCGGCAGACCCAGCAGCTCGTACCGGGCGACGGCCTCCGCGGACGGCACCAGCAGCCGGAACCCGGGAACCACGGGCAGTCCCTCGGGAACGGGCGGCAGTCCCGGCCGCCACCGCGCCCGCTGTCCGCCGCGGGACTCCGTCTGCCCGGACTCCTCCCGCACCTCTTCCGTGGCGTCGTCGGACGCCTGCGGCTCAGCGGGCTGCTCCTGCCGTGCCCCGGACGACGATGCCTCTGCCGACGGTGCCTCGGCCTCGCCCATCGGGGCCTTCCCGCGGCCCGAGATCCCGCTGCCGGACGACTCACCGGCCTGCGGCAGCCTCTGCCGGACCAGCACACCCTGGGTGTCGAAGCGCCACTCCGCCACCGCGCCCTCGTACCGGCCCGCCAGGGGCAGCGTGACGGTCAGGCCGTCCGGGAACCGGGCCAGCCGCCCGTTCTCGACCGGAACACCGTCACGGTCCAGCAGCTCCAGCGGGCCCTGGATACCGGCCGGCTCCTGCAACCGCACCACATGGTCGACGCCCGGCAGTTCCAGTTCGCGGTGCTCGAACCGGACCCGGGAATCGAGGAACAGGTTGCCCGCGTCTCCCCGGACGACGAATCCGCCGCCCTCGCGCGGCAGCACCGTCCGGTCCGGCACCACCTCACCCGCGGCATCCACCAACTCCAGCCGCGAGGACGCGCCAACGGTGCCGGTCGCCGCGGTGTCCGTCCGCCGCAGCCGGTACCCGGTCAGCGGCGCGACACCGTGCAGCGGCTCGTCCGCCACCCGCACCGCCGCTTCGGGGGCGGCGTCGACGGTGAGCGTGTGCGGCTGCTCGTCACGTTCCTCGAACTCCTCGGGCACGGTCGGCAGCCCCGGCTGCCAAGTCCGCCGGCTGCGCTGAGGCTCCCGTACCTCCCCGGCGCCCGGGGCGACGTCGTCACCCGGCTCCGCCAGCCCCAGTCGGTGCAGTCCCTCCCGGTCCACCACGACCAGGATGGGCTCGTCCGGCCCGGTGGTGATCGGTTCCCGCCACCGCGCGGGGAGCTTCTTGGCGCGGTAGGCGGGAGTGACCGTCCACCGGGGGGTCAGCCGTACCAGGTAGCGGGGCCCGGCATCGCCGTCCCCCTCGGGCTCCGGCTCCTTGCGGGTCGTCTCGCCCGTGACCGACTTCGGTCCCCCGTACGTCAGCCAGGTGCTGTACGCGTCGTCACCCAGCACGAAGGGCCGGTTCGCCGCGGTGTGGTCCCCGAGGTGGATCGTCGGTTCGCGGAGGTCGGCGTACCACGCGGGGCCCGCTTCTCCGGCGCTCGTCCAGCTCGGCTCGGCCTTGGAGGTGTCGGAGGCGGTGGTGGTCAGGGAGCCTTCGCGGAGCGTCCGGACCACCTCCCGCGCCACCACGTCGGCCCTGACGGTCACCTGCGCCAGTGCGTCCCCCGTGATCTCGATGACGTGACCCCGCGGCGACATCGCGTCCGCCAGCTTCGACCGCAGCGGCACGGCACCCGTGCGTGCCTGCAACTCGAAGCCCGCGCGAGGGCGCAGCACCGGCCGCCCGTCCCGGCCCCCGAAGGCCAGCTCGTCCAGCGCCGTGCGCAGTCCGGGCGCGTCGAACGGGCGTACCAGCGCCCTCTCGGGCAGGCCCAGTTCGGGCCCGGCACCGTGCTGCCGCTCGGCCGGCGAGCCGTGGACCGGCGCCGACGGGCCCGCCTCCTCCCTCGGCGGCAGGACCTCATCGGTGGGCACGGTGGAGCGCGCCGCACCGGGGAGTGTGAACTGCGCGGTCCACGAGCCGCCGAACGAACGGCCGCCCAACTTGGGCATCCAGTCCGGCAGATGCCTGCTGTAGTACCCCGGACCCGCGTACGGGTACACGTCCATCGTCACCAGCAGGTCGTGGAGGAACTGCACACTCTCCCCGGACCCGGACCCGGACCCGGACCTGGAGCCCGACTGGGACGCGGAGCCTTCCACGGACGCGGCCCCGGACTCGGAGCTGACGGCCGACGCCATGTGCTCCTCCGTCACCTCATTCTTCGCGGTCCATGAGTGGGAGTGGCCGAATCCGGCCATGAGCAGGGAGGCCGGACGGTGCGCCACGCCCGGATTGGCGATGGCGTACACGCCCCACGAAGCGGACAGGCCCCGCTGGGTCGTGGCGGTCGTGCGCTCGGTCGTCTCCAGGCCGTCCTTCGAGGTGTGGCGGGAGAGGGTGGCGTGGTAGTGCCCCTCGCCGAGCCGGGCCCGCAGCACCACCAGCTGCTCCACTTTGCCGAAGGGCGTGTCACCCGCCAGGAACACCGGCCGCCCGCCGTTCAGCATCTCCTCGATCACCGTGCCGAAGCCGGACGCGGTCAGCGACGGGCCCAGCACGTCGTGGATCAGCCTGTCGTTGATGCGGTCGAACTTCGCCACCCGTGCCGACGCCGTCCGGCTGTTCTCCACCGACCACTGGTCGAGCCGGCGTGCGATCTGCTGGACCAGTTCTCCGCCGGCCTCCAGCCGGTACAGCTCGACGCGTCCGCTGCCCCGGCCCGTGTTCGCGGGCGCCCGGACCGCCGGTATGTCCGCCGGCCCGTCCACGGCCGCCGTGGACGGTTCCTCCGGCGTCGTGTCCGCGGCCGGTTGGGCCGCGGGTGTGCTGTCGGCGGGCTGCGGTTCGGTGTCCGCGTCGGTCTCGGCCGCTGCCGCGCGGTACCGCTCGGCATCGTCGGCGAACAGCCTGGCGATGTCCTGCTCGGTCAGCTCGCCGATGCGGTGGATCTCCCGGGCGGGTACCCACAGGGTGGCCGCGTCCGGTACCAGTGCCCAGGTCGACCGCTCGTCGGCCGGGGTCCGGTGGACCATGGTCGCAAGGTCCTGCCAGGCCGTGTCCTTGCGCGTGCGCACCTCGTACGTCACATCGAAGGTGACCAGGTAACCGCGTTCGACCCACTCGTCGGCGGACATGGCCTCTGCGGCATGTGCGGTGGACGTGCCCTGTGTCTCGGCGTAGGTCAGTGAGCCGCCGAGCTCGGCGCCGACGGAGGTGCGGAGGTCGGTGAGCGGGGTCGTGACGCCGCCGGCGAGCTTGCCCTTGACGGCCCACCCTCGCTGGGTGTCCGACGTCTGCTCGACCTGGCCGAAGCGCGTACCGCCGAAGGTGTGCTCCTCGTCGACCGCCACGATCCGGGGGTCGCCGAGCCGGGCCGACAGATCCACGCGCGCGAGCAGCTCGCGGTTGCCGGCGAGTCCCGCCCGGTTGTGGCTCTTGAGGGTGACGGTGTCCTTGAATCCCACGGTCCGCTCGAACCCGGCCATGCGGGCCGCCGGACCGGTGAAGTTCTCCAGGACGTCCAGGGCGGCGTTGCGTTCGTTGATCTCGTCCGGTGTGCGCTCCAGCCAGTTCTTGCCCTGGTGCTGGTCGAACGCGGCCGGGGCACTGCCCAGCAGCGGCCGTCGGTAGAGCTCCCGCCAGCTCGTTCCGCTTGGTGCGGACAGCATCCCCGCCACCGTGCTCTGCAGCCCCGGGACCGGCTTGAGCGAGTCCAGCCGGTAACCGGCGGGCAGGTGTCCCTCGCGCTGGACGGGCCGCGGCGTGCCCCCTTCCCGCCAGAGCGGGGCGGACGGTTCGGCCGGCGCCTGCGTCGGCTCCGCGAGCGGCACCACGGTCCGCTCGGGCACCGCCACCTCGGCACGGCCGGGAATCGTCGCGGCCACGTAGCCGGCGGCGGCGTCCGCCTCTCGCCACCGCGCCACCTCGCCCGGCGCCGACCAGCGGCCGCCCACCCGGACCTCGAAGTCGACCGGGAAGTCGAAGCGATGGATTCCCGTGCCGCCGCCCAGCGGACGTTCGGCGCGCAGCCGCTGCGTCACGTTGCGGGTGACGACCTGGTTGGCCTTGTAGGCCAGTCCGGTCCCGAGGTACTCGGCCTCGTGCGTCTGGGCGATGGACCCGGCGCCCGCCACTCCGACGCCACCGTCCTTCCGCCGGGTGACGGCGGTGTTCTGGGCGTGGCTCGCGGTGACGGTTCCGCTGAGCGTCACCTGCGTGCCGTCGCCCAGGTACCGGCCGTCCGCGGGCCGCAGTACGCCACGGACGAAGACGTCCGGGGCGCCGCTGCGCCATGCGCTCAACGGGAACCGTACGCCGTCCCCGCCGTGCGCCACCTCCCGCGCGTGCTCCCGCAGGAAGGCGCGGAACTCGGTCGCCACGTCCGGCAGTCGCGCGGCGTCCAGCAGCCCTTCCGCCTCCAGACGGTGCAGAACCCGGCCGGCGATCTCCTCCACCGTCTCGTCCGTGAGCCGGTAGGCGGCGTCCAGCCGGTCCGCCACGGTGAACCGGCTCACCCCGGCCGGCTCCGGGACGAAGTGCCGCGGCGTGGCGGCATCCTGGGACGCGGCGGCGGTGAACGCCGCGGTTTCGGTGGACGCTTCGTCGAGCACCGCGGTGTCGGCAGGGGCTTCGTCGAAGGCCGCGGTCTCGGTCGTGGCGTCCGTGGACACCGTGCTCCCGCTCTCGTCCGCCGGCATCGCGTCGTCACGCTCACGCGTCCACAGCGTCGCCACACCGCCGTCCACCCGCTGCGCCACACCGTCGTGGCCGCCCACGCGGACGACCAGGGCGAACTCCGCCTGACGCTTGTGGATCGGTCCCTTGTACGTCTCCGCTTCGGTGTGTTCTCGCGTGTCGGTGACGTCGGTGACGCTCTTGGTCAGGCTGTAGCCCAGGACGACCGGGCCCAGTACGCCGGCCGTGTGGACGGTGTTGCCCACTCCCAGCGTGAGGCCACCGCCCCAGCGCCGGGTCACTCCCTGCCCCCAGGTGCTCTCCTCGCTGATCCGGTGGGTCCGGGTGACCGTGCCGTCCGGCTCCGGGAGGTCCCGTACGACGATGTCCTTGGCGACGGCCACCGCGACCTGGGTCCTGCCCCAACGCCCCTTGAACGGGAAGGACTTGCGGACCATCTGGCCGCCGAACAGTTCCGGCGCACGCCCTGGAAGCTGATCCAGCCAGGCACGCAGTTCCCGCGCCACGGGATCGTTCACCCGGAACGTGCTGCCCAGCGCGCCTTCCACGGCCTGGAGGACGCCGGGGCCGACGCCTGCGAACTCGGCGTGCAGCACCTCCTCGGTGCGCCGCTGCCCGGCGTCCTGCGTCCCGTCGGGCAGCGTGACGGTGTCCGCAGCCGGCTTGGGCCAGGCGAGCTTCACCGGTATGTGGACGACATCCTCCCGCTTCCTGGCCCCGCTCCAGGGCCAGCGGCCGGGCTTGCGTACCGAGACGCGGTACGTCACCGTGTGGCCGGCCCGCGCGACCGGTACCCCGGTCTCGGCGACCTCGGTCTTCATGTCGCGCTTGGTCTTCGTGGACAGGCTCGTGTCCCGGGCGTTGATCAACCCGGCGATCTTTCCGGCGATCTGAAGGAAGGGCAGGGGGATGCGGGCCGCCCGCGGCTCGAGGGCCGGCTGCTGGCGCGTGACCGACGCGCTGCGGTTCTCCGTGGTGTGGGTGTGGCTGAATCCGAAGTCGTCGGTGGCCGACGCCACCCCGTGCGGGGTGCCGAGACCCACGGCCTCCACCACCACCTGCGGTCCGCCGTTCACACGGGCGCCGAGGTCGACGCTGTAGCCGCCGTCCAGGGAGCGGTGGAAGTGCTCCTTGAGCTGCTCGTCCGAGAAGGCGTTGTCGATCAGGGCGTACATGGCGTGGTCGGCGGCGGTGCGGCCGACCATCCGGACGATCGCGGTGCGCACATCGAAGCCGTCGATCTCACCGGTCACCTTGGGCCGGTCCGCCCGCGCCCGCCGCATCAGTTCGGCGGGGTCGAGCGGGTTGCCGCTGCGGCCGAGCACGTCCTCCAGGTCGGCCTCGGCGAACAGCTGGGTCAGCATCCGCCCCTCGGTGGCGGGCTGGTGGGTGACGGCGGGCGCCGGCTGCACCAGGTCCGTGGCGCCGCCCGGCGCCTCCGGCTCGGCGGACAGCTGCGGCTGCCCGGTGTCGGTATGGGCCGTGTCCTGCTCGGCGAGTTGCTCCTGCCGTGCCTCGGCCGCCGGTGCCTCCACGGCGCCCAACGGCAGGTCCGGCCCCGCTGCGTCCGTGTCCTCCACGGGCTCCGGCCGCGAGGACACCGCGGAATCCTCGCCCACAGCACCGTCCGGCCGCGGCGACCGAGACCCCGCAGGCTCCGCATCGCCGTCCTGCGGCTCCGGCTCCTCCAGCGCCCGCGCCGCCGGCTCGGCGTCCGGCTGCGGCGGCTGCTCCGTGAAACCGTCCGGCTGCCGCTCGTGAGCGGCGGCCACCCCATCGAAGGGCACCGCGGACACCGCTTCCTGCTCGGCGCCCTGCTCCTGCTCCTGCGAAGGCTCGGCCGTGGCCTCGGCAGGCTCGAGCGGTGTCGGGGGCTCGTGCGGCACGGCCGTTGCGCCCGCGGCGCGCTCCTCTTCACGGGTCCGTGCCTCGCCGGGGGTCGTCACGTCCTCCACGGCACGGGCCTGCTCCGTCGTACGCACCTCCTCCGGGATCGCCTCATCCCGGATCGCCGCGTCGCCGGCGGCAGAAGCCTCCTCGGCGCCGTGCGCCTGCTCCGGCGCACTCACTTCCTCCGCAACGGCGGCAACCTCGTCGCGCTCTTCCTGGGAAACCGCCCCGTCCCCGGCCGACTCCGCCGATCTCCGCGGGGGCGAGCTCGCCAGAAGGTCCGCCAGGGTCGGCCCCGGGTGGGTGGCAGCAACCTCGTCGAGCTGAGGCTGTTCGCCGGCCGGATGCGACGCCTCGACAGGCGTCACCTC
>NZ_JBSFHW010000003.1:119148-423378 GCF_053597275.1 Streptomyces sp. NPDC001492
ACGCCCCGGCAGACGCCTGCTCCGGCGGACGCACTTCCTCCGCAACCGTCGCCTCCGCAGCGGCGGCAACCTCGTCGGGCTCTCCCTGCTGAACCGCCCCGTCCCCGGCCGACTCCGCCGACCTCCGCACGGGCGAACTCGCCAGGAGGTCCGCCAGGGGTGGCCCCGGGTGGGTGGCAGCAACCTCGTCGAGCTGAGGCTGTTCGCCGGCCGGATGCGACGCCTCGACAGGCGTCACCTCCCCGGCAGACGCCTGCTCCGGCGGACGCACTTCCTCCGCAACCGTCGCCTCCGCAGCGGCGGCAACCTCGTCGGGCTCTCCCTGCTGAACCGCCGCGTCCCCGGCCGACTCCGCCGACCTCCGCACGGGCGAGCTCGCCAGGAGGTCCGCCAGGGTCGGCCCCGGGTGGGTGATGGTGACGACCGCGCGGCGGAGGGTGGTCGCGCCGTCGGCGGGGCTCGTGCCGGGCGGGTACTCGCGGCCGCGGGACGTGACGACCACGGGGAAGTCGGCGGCGTTCAGTGTGGCGGGCGCCCCTGCCTCCGTCAGGTGCCTATGCAGGCTTTGGGTGAAGGCGTCGGCCACCGCGTCGGCTCGCTCCTGCCCTCGCCGGACGGCACGGCCGTAGTCGGGCCGCGCGAGCACGGTTCCGTTGCCGTGACCGCTGATCGACACGACGGGCAGCGGCCGTCCCCGCTCGGCGGCCGCCATGCCCTCCTGGGCCGTGCTCGCGGCGAGGGCGTCGATGGCCCGCATGGCATCGGTGGTCAGGCGGTGTGATCCCCGGTCGAAGAGGATGTGCCGGGTGACCGGCTCGGACGCCGGTATCCGCTGTGCCGGCTGGTCGAAGTGGCGTGCGTCGGTCTGGATGGGCCTCGGCCTGGAGCGCTGCGCGGTCGGGGCGGCCGCGGCGGGGTGGTCCGCCAGGCCGGAACGGCTGGAGACCGGGTCGAGGGCGAGCGTGCCGGGGTCGGTGAGGAGCGCCGTACTGGCGGGCGTCTCCTCGTTGCCGACCGCCTGGATCCGGTCCAGGGAGTCGAGGACCCGCGTCAGCTCCGGACCCGGCCGCTGCCCGGCCAGCGCCTCGGTGAGCCGGTCGCGCATATCGGCGGCGATGCCGCGGTACTCGTCGTTCCTGGCGGGGAGGACGGTGCTGTCGCCCACCTTGAACCGGTAGTCGTCGAGTATCTCCTTGCGGCGTTTGCCCAGTTCACTGAGCGCAATGCGGACGTCGCGCGACGGGTCCTCCCCCAGCGCGGCCGCGACGGGCTCGCCGAGGGCCTCGAAGCCGGAGCGGATCGCGAACCGCTCAGCCATCAGCTCACCGTGGATCCGGCCCAGTTGCCGGTCGGCGGTCCTGCGCTGCCCCCGCAGGGTGGGCCGCACCTCGGTGAGCCGGTAGTCGACCGGCCTCGCCGACGGGTTGCTGGTGAGGAACTGCTCGTACTCCTTGTAGAGGGTCTGCGCGATACGCGCCTGCGAGGCCCAGAGGCTCACATGGTCGCGGACGAACGCGTCGACGGCCGCCCGCTTGCCGGCACGGTCGGCGATGCCGTTCTTGAGGTGCTCGGGGGCGTACTGGTCGAAGTACGCCTCCACCTGCTTTCTCGACAGGTACTTGTCGCCGGGCTCACGCAGTCCGGGGGTGTTGTAGTGGGCCGCGACGATTTCCCTGAGTGTCCTCGCCATGGCCTCGTTCGTGGCGGGACTGACGAAGCCGGTGCCCTCGGTGAAGACGGGGTTCCCGGGCATGCCCTCGTTCGGGACGCCGAGCCTGCCGCGGAGTTCGCCGAGGGACCGGACGTCGCCCCAGGAGTCGGGACGGCCCTGTGTCGGTCCGTCCGTGTAGGTGCGTACCGAATGGGGCAGCGCCGTCCGGCGGAGCAGTTCGAGGGAGTGGGGGTTTCTGACGCCGAACTGGTTGGACGCGTAGGGCTTGTCGACGTTGAGGTCGTCCATGATCTCGCCGGGCCCGTACGCGGAGTCCCCGGCCTGGTGCTCGGTGACCGTGCCACGCGAGATCTCGTTGGCGACGCGGAGCGGCACGAGGAAGGACCGGATCGTCGGCTCGGTCGCGCCCTTGGCCTTGTAGTTGTCGATCCATTTGATCTGGCGCAGGGGCTGGCCGATGCTGATCCAGAACACGCTCTCCGTGGGCTTCTTGGCGCTGTAGTCCGGGGTTCCGGTGTGGATCTGGACGACTCCGTTGGCGTCCTGGCCGACGTCCTTGTGCTGCGGTTTGTCGGCGCCCAGTTCGTCCCCGAACACGGCCGTGTAGACGGTCGCATACGGTTCGCCGTCGATGACGACGACCTCGGGGATGTCGCGGTGGATGAAGCCGGCCCCCCTGGGGGCCGTGACGCGGCTCGCGCTCACGTACTGCGCGCCGGGGACGGCCAGCGCGCTCCGGTAGGTGTCGAAGGCGTTCAGAGCCCGGTGGGCGGCGTTGACCGACTCGTCGGTGTACTGGGCGTCGGGCAGGGTGTCGATCAGCTGCCGGGTCTCGTGGACCCAGGCGGCCCGGTGCCGCGGTGCGACACCGTCCAGGAACGCGCCGATGCTCTGCCGCAGCCGCTCGGGATCAGCGTCGGGCCTGATCACCAGGCTCTTCAGCTCGTCCCGGAACCGCCCGAACCGCTGGTGTTCTGCGGGGTCTCCCGGGGTCTGGCGGGCGCCCTTCGTCTTCGGCGTGCTGGACGAGGAGTCCGTCAGCGGGTGGTCGCGCACGACCGGGCCGGAGTCCACGGCGTTCTCGACGGCGGTCAGGTATGCCTTCGGAACGCCCGGGGAGGGTGCCTCGACGACGTCGGCCATGATGCCGCTGCTGCTGGACTTCCCGGCGGTGTCGCGGAACACCGAGTCCGGCGCGTAGTAGGTGTCCGGCAGGCCCATGAAGTGGCCGAACTCGTGCAGGCCCAGCAGGTCGTTGAGCTGCCGCCGCCGCGCCAGCTCCTCGGGGGCGAGCGCGGGGTCCTCGCTGTGCAGGCGGAAGTGCAGCTGGTCGGAGCGGCCGGGCTGGGGCGACGCGCTGAGCTCGATCGCCTCGGGGTGGTCCGGGACGTGGCTGAGGTTGAGGTCGATGTGGAGCTGATCGCCGGAACGGGGCAGCCGTAGACCGGTGTTGAAGTGGTCGTCCAGCGCCTGCCGCCAGCGGGCCTCGAATCGCGCCAGCATGTCCTGGTGGAAGCCGTCGCCGAACCGCACCGGCAGATGCAGGCTCAGGTTGCGCACCCAGCGGCCGTCGTCGGCCTGGATCCGGCGCACCCACGCCCGGATGAGGGTGCTGCTGCCGGGCAGTGTGCCGTCGCCGGCCGGCCTCCCCCGCTCGGGGTCGAAGCGCTCGGTCCACAGCTCGCTGCCGACCGCGTCGGCGCGGCGGTGGCGCCACTGCTCGGGCCGTACCGGATCCGGTGCCGGGAACACGAGTGCCTGCGGTGCGTGACCGGCCTCGCTCTGTACGGCCGATGCCCCGGCCGGAGCCTGCGAAGGCCGCTGCCCCCCGGTGCCCAGGAGGCTCTCGGGTGTCGCACCCTCGCGCCGGCCCCTGGCCAGCCTCTCGGCCAGCCTCACACCCTCGACGGTTCCCCGGCGGGGACCGCCGTGCAGGTGGATCTCCTGCGCCACCCGCATGGTGTGCCAGTACTGCTCGGGATCGCGCTGGAGCAGCGCCGGATCGATCAGGCGGTGCCCGACCAGGGGAGGCAGGGGTTCGTCGACCACTGTGTCGAACGGGTTGTAGGTCCGGGTGATGAAGACGGCGCTGTCCCAGAGGGCGTGGGACTTCGAGATCGTCATCTCGGCCAACTGCTGTGCGAACCGCCGCAGTTCCTCCGGCACCTCCACGGGTGCCGACACCGGCGTCGCGGCGGCCGTGGCGGCCCTCGCCCGCTCCAGGATCTGCTCGGCCTCCTGGGCGGTGACCGGCCTTCTCACCTCGCTGTTGACGGCGGTCGGGTCGAACGCGGGGTTGGACTTCCACCTGCCCCGGATGTGGCTGCCCTGCGCGTCCTTGATGTGCTGCGCCCGCCTGATGAACTGCGGGCGGATACCGCCCGGGAACGCGATCTCGTGCTCTTCGGTGTGCGGGTTTCCGGCCTTCGCGCGGTGCGGTTCATGACCGAGCTCATCGCCCTGCTCGTCGAACCGGTGGTCCTTCAGCGTCTCGTTGACGTCGATGCCACCCGGCGCGTGGATCTCGTACCGGAATTTCGCGGGGTGGGTGTAGTTGTCGTCCTTCGACGTGCTGACGAACATCGAAGGGCCCCAGGCGACCACGTACTGCGCCAGGTCGCCCCTCTCGGTGCCCTTGGCCTCGAAGCCCTGCTTGAAGACGACCTTCGGCGGTCTGAGGTCATAGCGCCACAAGGGTTCGTAGGAGTCGCGCCATACGAGGCCCTCCGGGCGCAGACTCGACAGGTCCAGTGTGGGGTCGACGGCCGCCGCGAGCCGGTCCGGCACGATCAGCGACTGGTCGCGCAGCGCTCCGTCCTCGTCGAGGTCCCAGCGCAGCCGCGTCTCCGCCTGCCCCGGCACCGGCACGGTGACCGCCACACCGCCGTGACCGGCGCGCCGGATGTCCGCTCCGGGGACCGGCGAACCGTCTGCGTCCGTCAGTCTCGGCGCGGTGTCGACACCGGAGGGTGTCTCGAACCGCGCGACGTAGCCGGCGCCGGGCAGTGGCACGTCCCGGTGGGTGAAACGGCCGTCCGCCGAGAAGTGCAGTTCTCCCCCGGTGCCGGTGACGATGAAGCCCCCGTCCGGGCCGGACCGCACCGCGTGGCCGGGCAGCGGCGAACCGTCGGGGCCCACGAACTCCAGCCGGTCCGGGACTGCTGAGGCAGCGTCACCCGCAGCCCTCGTGATCCGCGCTCCCTGCTCCGTCAGCGCCCCGGCTCCGCGCAGCGGCAGCGCCGCCGGCTGCACAGACGCCTCCGCAGGCGTTCCGGACTCGTCCGTGAGGGGCGGGCCGTCGGCCTGGAGGGTCAGATCCGCGGTCGGGACCTCGGGAGCACCGCCCCGCAGGCTCTCCCGCACGGCCCCGACGCCGCGCTGTGCGGCCAGGTCCCCGGCCGCGGCCTCGGCCCGGCTCTGCCGGTCCACCGCGCCTTCGCTCCGGTGCAGTACCTGCGCCACTCGCATCGTGGCCCAGTACTGCTCGGGGGCGCGCTCCAGCAGGCCTCGGGCATCCTCGTCCAGCGTGAGACGGAACGGGAGATGCTGCGCGGCGATCTGCGCCGCCTCGTCCCAGAGCCGACGTGCCTTCGGCTCGCTCAGCTTGCCGAACTCACGCTCGGCGAAGCGGCTCAGCGCTGCATCGGGGGCGACCTCCGGGACGCGCTGAGCGGCGGCGCTGTGCCGGTCGCCCTCGGAAGTCCCTGTTTGCGGAGGTGTCTTGGCATGCTGCGGCATCGCGGGCGGTCGCGGTTCTTCGAGCCGGGAGACCATCTGCTGTGCCGCGTCCGCGGCGGGTACGGGGCGCTGCGCGTCGTGGGGCGCGGCGTGCTGTCCGGGGGCTCGCGCCGGGGACCGGGGTTCGTCCGGGGTGGCGGAGGTCGCCGGTTCCTCCGCGGCGACCGCGAGTGCCGTGTCCGCGGTGGTCGCGGGGGTCGTGTCGGGGGTGGTCTCGTCCCCGACCGCCCGGAGGGGCGCGATCTGAGCTTCCTCCAGCGTGGTTCTGAAGGTGCTCTCGTACTCGGCTTCGTGACGCAGCCACGCCTCGGTGTCGTGGTCCTCCGGGCGCCCGATACGGTCGTGGGCAGTGACCGTGTCGCGGCGGAGGTCGTCCGCGAGCGCGCTGGACGCCTCAGACGCAGCCTCGGGTTCCTCGGCAGCGGCTTGCGACGCGCGAGCCTCCGGCGACGCACCGAGATCGCCGCCGCTGCGGGAGGACGGGGCATGAGCAGACGCGGGCACCGCCCCGGACGCGTCCACAACGGGCCCCGACGCGCCGGCCGTTCGCGGCTCAGTGGCAAGCGATGGCTGGGGATCGGCCATCGCCGACGGCTCAGGACCGGTGACGATCGAGGGACCGGAGTCGACGGCAACCGACGGCCGGGAATCAGCCATCGCCGACGGCTCAGGACCGGTGACGACCGAGGGACCGGAGTCGACGGCAACCGACGGCCGGGAATCAGCCATCGCCGACGGCTCAGGACCGGTGACGACCGAGGGACCGGAGTCGACGGCAACCGACGGCCGGGAATCAGCCATCGCCGACGGCTCAGGACCGGTGACGACCGAGGGCCGGGGGTCAGCGGGCTGCGCGAGCGTGTCCGGCTCCGACGGCTCGGGAGCTTCGGCGGGTTGTGTGCGCCTGTCCGAATCCAGCGTCACCGGTGTATCCGCAGGCTGCGCGAGCCTGCTCGGCTCAACCGGCCCCGGTGCATCCGGAGACCCCGCGAGCCTGTCCGCTCCCACCGGCCCTGCAGCATCCGCACGCTGCGGCGCCACCGGCCTGCCGGGCTGGGCGGCCGGGTTGGGCCCCTCGGCCACGGTCTGTTCCGTGGACAGTGCCGGCCGCGAGGCCTCGTGCGGACCGGACGCCGCCGAGTCCGGCGACTCCTCGCCATCCGTCCGGCCCGGGCGGGACACCAGGGCGTCGGCGGCGGCCGGGCCGGTGCCTGAGCCGATGCCGGCGTCCGTGCCCGTGCTGCCGACGACCGGCACCACCGGCGTGCCGCTGAGGGAGTCGGCCCGGGGTGTGTCGACAGGGGCGGTGTCGGCGAAGGAGTCGCGACCGCCGACACGGGGGTTGTACGCCGTGCCCGGCCTTCCGGCATCTCTGTCGGTGAAGGTCCGCTCCGACGCGGGCTCGGCCACCGGCGCGCTGCTGGGCGTCTGTGTCCGGGCTCCCTCGGAAGTGTCCCCTGAAGGCGGGGCGACGCGATCCGCGGCCCGGCCGGGCTCGGTGCTCTGCTCCGCGGGCGCGGTGGGGTGCTCCGGCGGCTCCGTGGCGCGCTCGGGCTGCCTCGCCGAGGTTCCGCGGGCAGGCGCCGGGTCCACCTCGTGCTGCTCGTGTGTTGCCGAGGTTCCGTGGGCAGGCGCCTGGGCCGCGTCCTGGTGCTCGATCTCCGCGAGGGTCCGCTCGAGGTCCGAGACCTGTGGGACACGCGAGGGCATGGTGGCCCGGTCGACGCGTGGACCGGGGTCCGGCTGGGACGGCAGTCCCGTGTCGGCTTCCGGACGCGGCCGCTGGGCCTGTATGACCTCGGACGCGGCCCCGGGTGCGGACAGCTCGACACGCGGCTGCCGCGCCTGCGGGGCCGTCTCCGCGGGCCCCTGGCCCGTCGGCACATCGCCCGGACGCTCCAAGGGACTCACCGGCGCGCTCGGCAGTCCCCCGATCTCGGAAGCGATACGGTCGGCCGCCTCGTCGGGCCACTGCGCGTGCGGCTCGTCGCCGATGGGGCGCGGCTCGGGCGGGACCGTCGCATCGGGCCCGGTGCCGCCGCCCGGCACGTTCCGCACGTCCGGCTGCGGATCGGGCCGACCGGCGGTCGACGGCTCCGGCCGGGTGCCCGACGCACTCGGCAGGGCATCCGGCTCGCCGGTGTGGATGCTCGGCAGGCCGTCCGGCTCGACAGCGTGCGTGCTCGGCACGGACCCCGGACTGCCCGTGGGCACATCGGGCAGACCGTCCGGGCTGTGGGCGGGGGCGCTCGGCAGGGCCTCGGGGGCGGTCGTGGGGGCGCTCGGCAGGGCGTCGAGCTCGTCGAGAGTGAAGGGGGCGTGCTCGTCGGGCTCCTGGTGCAGGTACGGCCGCTGCTCCTGTGTGCGTGCGAGTTCCTGCTCGGCTCGCCTGGTGATGCCTTCCTGGACGAGGCGGTCCAGTCGGCTCCCGGCGCCTGTCGTACCGGACTCCGTTCCACTGCTGCGGCCGGATCCCGCACCGGGTTGGTCCGAGCCCGGCGCCGGGTGATCGATCTGCTGCTCGAGTTCGTGGCGCAGCGCGGCGGTGTTCTCGTCAGGGGTGCGTGTCGCGGCCAGGCGCTGCTCCGCCTGGTCCAGTTGCTGCCGGGTCTCCTGTACGGCCTCCTCCGGCGCGCCGGACCGGCACTCCTGGGTGAGTTGGTCGCGCAGACGGCTGACTTCCTGCTCGTGGGCACGCACCTGCGCCACCCGCTGCTGCTCGGCGGCCTGGCGCTGCTGCTCCCGCTCACCGAGGTAGTCGCTCAGGTGCTGTTCGGCGGTACGCGCCTCCTGCGGGCTGCCCGCCGTCTCCATCCGCCGTATCAGCTCGGCCTCGCGCGGGTCCTGATGCGCCCCGTCGCCGCGCAGCGCCTCGAACCGCCGCATGAGGTCCGCGTGGGCCGCCGCGGCAGCCGACCCCGCGCCGCCACCGCCCTGCTGACGCAGCCGTTCCTCCAGCCGCCGTGTCTGTTCTTCGATGCGGCGGTCCGTGTACTGCTTGAGCTCCTGCTGCGCCTGACGCGCCTCCTGAGGCGTCCGGGCGTTCTCCACCTGCCGTACGAAATCCGCGCGGTGGGCGTCCGCCTCCGGCGCGCCGCCCGGGGTCAGCACCGTACGCAGCTCGGCCATGCGCCGCTCCGCCGGCGTCCAGTTGTTGAACCTCGCCTGGGCGTCGAGGGCCTGCCCCCGCTCCCGCGGCGTCGTCGCCGCATCGACCCGGTGCTGCAGCGCTTCCTGCTGGTGCACGCCCAGCTCATGGATGATCCGGGATCGCTCCTGCGGGTTCGTCGCGGCGTCGAGTTGCTGCCGCAGCTCGGCCTGGCGCGGATTCAGCGGCGTACCGCCGTTCAGACTGTCGATCCGCCGCAGCAGGTCCTCGTCCGCCGCCTGCGTCCGGGCGTCCTCCTGCGTGTGCAGGCGCTCGGTGAGCGTCTGCTGCTGCTCCTGGATCTGACGGTCCGTGTACTCCTTGAGTTCCTGGTGCGCCTGGCGCGCCTCCTGAGGCGTCCGGGCCTGCTCCACCTTCTGCACCAACTGCTCGCGCTGCGGGTCCTCGACGGGCAGCAGCCCCTCGCGCAGGGTGTTGAGCTGCCGCTCCAGCGGCGCCGACTGGTTGTGCGCGACCAGGTCACGAAGCGCCTGCTCGTGCTCCTCCGGCGTGTTCGCCTCCAGCACCCGCTGCAGCAGCTCCTGCCCTCGCGTGTCCGGCAGCGCCCGTGCACGCAGCGCGTCCAGCCGTCGTTCCAGCGCGGTCTCGGCACTGCCCTGGCGCACGTCGTCGAGCCGCTGCTGCAGGTAACGCTGATCCTGGAACTCCCGCAGCTCCTCACGGGCTTGCGCCGCCTCCTGTGGCGACCGCGCCGAATCCTCCAGCGCGACCGTCCGGCGCCGCATGACGTCGGACGCGGGGTCGGACTGAGCCAGCCGGTCCAGGCGCTGCTGCATCTGCTGATGCCACTCCAGGTCCTGCTGGAGCGCCTCCCGCACCGTCGGGTCGCTGACCGTGGCGATCTCCCGGCGAATGTGTTCCGCGGCCGAGTCGAAGGAGCGCGGGCTGTTCTCGGAGACCACCTCGACCGGAAGGTGACGCTCGACGAAGTCGGTGTACTCCTTCAGCGCGCTGTCCAGCAGGACCGGTTTGCCCGTCCGCTGCGCCCGCTCCACGGCGTCCACCTGGGAACGCCAGGCGCCCTCCTCCACCCCCAGCTCACGCAGCCGGGAGAAGCCGCCCTCCACATGGGTACGGAAGTCCGTCATCCGCTGGTCGAGGATTCCGTGCTCGACCGTCGTCCGGAACGCGTGCAGACGCCGGGCCGCCTCACCCCAGTCTCCCGCCCCGGCCGCCTCGCGCACCGAGTCGGCCTGCCGTCGCCACTGGGTCTCGGGCAGACCGGCCGTCCGCGCGATCGTGCTGAGCCCGTCGACACGGCTGCGCACCTGCTGCGGCAGCGGCGCCTGCCTCCCGGTCGGAGCGGCAGGAAGGTCCGTGACCAGCGCGCGCGGCGACGGGTCCGGCAACGCGGACGCGTCGAACGGCTTCGGGGCGTCCGGCAGATCCAGGTGTTCCTCGTCCGGACGCTGCCCGGTCGTGTCCGGCGACCGGTCCTGCGACGGGACTTCCGACGGATCCGGCGACGAGTCCGGCAACGCGGACGCGTCGAACGGCTTCGGAGCATCCGGCAGATCCAGCTGCTCCTCGTCCGGACGCTGCCCGGTCTCGTGCTCCTGGGGCACCTCCCCGGGCACCTGCTCCGAAGCCTCTTCGGGCACCGGCACCGGGTGCTCGGGGATGCCCGGTTCGACCTCGCTCTCCAGACCGTGCTTGAGCGTCTCCGCGAACGACTTGTCGACCGTGGGCACGTCGATGTGCTCCGGAGACCTGCCGTCGTGCAGGGCGTGGCCGTGGGCGACGGCCCCGCCCAGCGCTCCGGCCGCGGTGCCCAGCCCGAGGTCCTGGCCGGCGTCGAAGATGAGATTGGACGCCTCCGCCGTGCCGAGACCGGCCAGAGCGCCTTCGACGGCATTGCCGATGAAGGACTTGGAGAACCCCGGGGCCAGGTGGCGCATGAGCTGCCCCATCCCGCCGCCGACGAGCCCACCGAGGGCTCCCATCTCCGCCGCGCCCTTGGTGGCGTTCCAGTCCCAGTGGGTGCGGTCGCCCTTCAGGAACTGGAGGACCTGCACCGCGACGTCCATGCCGACCTGCATCACGATCGACGTGATGACCGCGATGAACAGCTCGCGCAGGATCGTCTGGACCGCGAACCGCCCCATCGTGACCACGGCCGGAACCGCCGCCGCGCCGAATCCCGTGGCCGTCAGATACGCGATTTCCGCGGCCATCCACGCCAGCTGCAGGATGATCATGTACTTCGCGTACTCGATCTCCAGCGCGATCTCCTGCGCCATCTGCCCGAGCTGTTCGGCCGAGGTGGCCATCACAGGCAGCGTCGAACTCAACTGGTTGACGAACTGCCCGAACTGTTCCGCCGGAGCCCCGGCCAGACTCTCGAACGTCGCAGCGGTCGCCGGATGGAGCTCACCGAGCAGCTGGTTCAGCTCCTGGGCCGTCGAGTTCCACACCGCGCCCAGTTCGGCGAGGTGATCCTCGTTCCCGGTCGGAAACTCCTGACCGACGGTGATCTTGGCGAAAGGCTGCAATTCCGGCGGAATCATTATGCTCATGAATTGCGGGCCTTTCTGCCAGAAAACTTCAGAAAAACGTCAGCGATGTGCAGGGCCGGGGCCGCGCGAACCACCGGACGGCTTGGCGTCCGCGGCGGGAGACGCGTGCGTGTCGGTGCCGCGCTCCAGACCGTGCGCCGTCGCCTTTGCCTGCTCTTCGGTCTGGTGGAAGCCCTTCGCCATGGTCTCCAGACCGTCGGCCGTGCTGTCCAGCACGTCGACGATTCCCTTCAGCCCGTCGATCATCTGGTCCCGGGGAGTCACGTACTGCTGCGCGAAAGCCTTTCCCATCGGGTCGTCGCCCCAGCAGTCGCCGAGCTCGTTCATGCGAGACTCCAGCTGGCCGAGGACCTGCCTCATCTGGTCGGAAAATGCCCGCACCTGAGGGGCGTTCCTGGCCAGACGGTCGGGATCCACAGCGAAGTAGTCGGAAGACACTGCGACCTCCTGTCTCATGTCTGCTCAGTGGGGAGAAATCCCCGAATTCCGGGGTTTCCGGGTTTCCGGGTTTCCGGGGAATCCGAGATTCCGGGTTTCAGGAATCCCGGGGGGTCTCAGGCGAGCGGAGGCCGTGCGATCCGGGGACCGCCCGCGCCTCGGCCGGGCCGGCCGTTGACGACGTACTCCTGGACCTCGTCCGCCATGGCCGGCGTCTCAGGCAGCAGTCCGCCCAGGTCGGCCTTGCCCTGCAGCAGATCGGTGGCGGAGATCCCCTCGGGAAGGTGGCCGGACAGCACCTCGGCCACTTCCGCCATGGCGGTGGTCCGGGCCTTCTGGATGGTCGCGACGAGGATCTGCGAGAGCTCCAGAGGAGCCATGCGCTTGTAGGCGCCGGTCGGGAACTCGATCGCGGTCACCTCACCCTGGGAGTCCACCGTGACCTTCAGCGCCTGACGAGGAGCCGTCGCGCTCGCCTTGACCTCACGCATCCTGCGCTGCAGGTCGCCGATCTGGGCCCGCTGCCTGCGGTACGCGCCCAGCAGCTCTTCGATGTGCTGGTCGTAGGGACTACTTGGCACGTTGCACCTCTTCCACCTGCCATGACGCGAGCACTCCACATCAGTGGGAGCGCTCCCCGCCTCTCTCGCGCAGATTCGATGAGAGACAGGAAACATGCCCCTCCCGGACTGCGGAACCGATTGGGCCGAGGGTGACCCGAAGGACACCGACCTCTGCCCCAACGGCCAGGTGCGGCGAGCGCGGCGGCTGATCCCGACGCGTTCCGCCGCACCGTCACGGCACCGCACCATCACGGCGGCGCACGGTCAGCCGAGCGCGTCGGCCTGGTCGGGGGCGGCGCCCCAGGAATCGGCGCCCTGTCTCAGCAGGTCGGCGATACCGTGGCTGCTCTTCGCCTCGTCGCCGTCCTCCTCCATCTCTATGGCCTGCTCGTCCTCCTCGTCGTCGGGCACCTCCGCGGTGCTGAGCAGCATCCCTGCGTACCCGGTGACCGGCATCGGCGGCTGTTCGGGGGCTGCGGCCTGGGAGCGGTCGGGCCGCCAGGTGGCCAGGGCCGGACCGGTGACGGGCTCGGCGGAGCTGCTGTCGGGGGCGGGGGTCTGCGGGAAGCCGAGCCCGGCGGCGAAGGCCGCGCCGTCCTCGTTGCTCCACCCCGGCTCCTTGGCAACGGTCTCCGTGCCGTCGTGCTGGTGCTGCTGCTGGTGCTGCTGCTCGTCCTCGCCGGCGTCCATGCCCGCCTCGGGCGCGGCGCCGTTCTCGTCGCTCCACCCTTCGTCGTCGCTGAGGACGTACTTGGGCGGGAGTTCCTCCTCCTCGTCCTCGGTACGGCGTCCGCCGGGCGCCCACAGCATCGCGGGGTCGGAGGCCTCCCAGGCGCTGGTGTCCTCCACGGTCTCGGCACTGCGGACCACCGCGACACGGTCCTCGGCGAGCTCGTCCGACGTCGCGGACCCGGCACCGCGGAGAATCGCCCCTCCGGACGGGGCTCCCTGCGTCTCGCTCGGCAGGTCCTCGGCTCCGGGATCGGCCCAGCCCTTCTCCGAATCCCCCAGCAGCCCCGAGGAGTCCGAGCGCTCGTCGCCGCCCTTGGAGGCCCCGCCGGGCGCGCCGTACGGCGGCATCATGCCTCCGCCTGACTGCGCAGCCCCTTCCCCGGATGCCGCAGCCGCACCGAGACCGGCCTCCTGGGCGCCGGCGACCGTCTCGCCCTCCGCGGGCACCGACGCCCCGGCGACCCCCACGCGCGCGGCGGTGGGCAGCGGACCCGGACGCGCCGCGGGGGGCTCGTCCACGCCGTCCTCCTGGGCCGTCGCCGGCACCGGCGGTGCCGGTGGGGTCGGTGGGGTCGGCTGAGCGGCCCCGGTCAGCGTGCCGGGCAGAGGAAACAGAGCGGGAACGGGCACCGCGTCGTCGTGCTCCTTCTTCCTGGGCGCGGGCATGCCGGCCCCCGTCACGACGGGAAGCGTCAGACCATCGACGTCGGCATGGGGCGACACGGCCGCACCGGTGCTCTGGTGCACCAGTCCGGGACCGCCCGCGGACGCCCCTGCGGACGGGGCGACCTCGCCATCACCGGGTACGTCGCCGTGTGCATCCGCCCACGGCTCGACCCCACGCGACACCAGCCCGGAGGCGTCGGAACGGTGCTCCTCCTTCGGTGCACCGGCACCCGGCGCCATGGGCATGAACGGCATCCCACCAGCACCCTCAGGCACCGCCCCCGGAACGGGAGTCGCGCCGGCGCCTGTGCCGCGCACCCCGCCAGCGCCGGCGCTGCCGTGACCGAGCGAGTCGGACGGCACAGGGGAAGCAGACACGTGCGGCACGGACCCGCTCGGCACCGACATGTGCGGCGCGGCCCCGATGGGCGCCGCCCCACTCGGCACCGACACGTGCGGTACGGCTCCAGCGGGGAGCGACCCCTCGGGCAACGGCGACACCGACCCGGACGGCACCGATCCAGCGGGCACCGACACGTGCGGCACAGACCCCGGGGCCAACGACCCCTCGGGCAACGGTGCCACCGACCCACTGGACACCGACTCACGCGGCACAGACCCGGCCGGTAGCGACCCACCAGGCACGGACACATGCGGCACAGACCCGGAGGGCAGAGCCCCCTCGGGCAACGGCGACACCGACCCGGACGGCACCGATCCAGCGGGCACCGACACGTGCGGCACAGACCCGGGGGCCAACGACCCCTCGGGCAACGGTGCGACCGACCCGATCGGCACCGACCCAGCGCCCTGGCCCGGCATCACCAACCCAGGCCCGCCGGCACCAGCACCCGCGCTCGGCGACAACTCACCCCCAACGGGCGACACCACACCCTTACCCGCCCACGGCTCAACCCCACGCGCCACCAAACCGGAAGCGTCCGAACGATGCTCCTCCTTCGACGCACCACCAGCACCCGGCGACATCGGCATGAACGGCATCCCCGCACCCACGCCAGCACCGGCACCAGGCCCGTCCGGGACAGATCCCAGGCTAGGAACCCCACCCAAGGACACACCACCAGCACCAACACCAGACCCGGCACCGCGCGCCCCGATACCACCACGACCCAACAGGTCAGACGGCAACGGAGAAGCAGAGACGTGCGGCACCGACCCAGAAGGCACCGACAAGTGAGGCACGGATCCGGAAGGCAGCGACCCACCCGGCACCGACACATGCGACACAGACCCGGGGGCCAACGACCCTTCGGGCAACGGCGCAACCGACCCCGGCACGGACCCAGTGGGCACCGACGCCTGCGGCGCAGACCCGGGGGCCAACGACCCCTCGGGCAAAGGTGCGACCGACCCGATCGGCACCGACCCAGCGCCCTGGCCCGGCATCACCAACCCAGGCCCGCCGGCACCAGCCCCCGCGCTCGGCGACAACTCACCCCCAACGGGCGACACCACACCCTTACCCGCCCACGGCTCAACACCACGCGCCACCAAACCGGAAGCGTCCGAACGATGCTCCTCCTTCGACGCACCACCAGCACCCGGCGACATCGGCATGAACGGCATCCCCGCACCCACGCCAACACCCGTACCAACACCAGCACCGGCACCGGCACCGGCACCGGCACCGGCACCGGCGACATTCCCCTCCGGAACAGACCCCAGACCAGGAACCCCGCCCAACGACACACCACCAGCACCAGAGCCGGCACCGGCACCGCGCACCCCGACATCAGCCGCACCGCCATGGCCCGACAAGTCAGACGGCAACGGAGAAACAGACACCCCCGGCACCGACACATGCGACACAGACCCGGGGGCCAGCGACCCCTCAGGCAACGGCGCAACCGACTCCGGCGCAGATCCAGCCGGCACCGACACGTGCGGCAAAGACCCGGAGGGCAGAGCCCCCTCAGGCAAAGGCGCCACCGACCCAGCGCCCCGGCCCGGCATCACCAACCCAGGCCCGCCGGCACCAGCCCCCGCGCTCGGCGACAACTCACCCCCAACGGGCGACACCACACCCTTACCCGCCCACGGCTCAACCCCACGCGCCACCAAACCGGAAGCGTCCGAACGATGCTCCTCCTTCGACGCACCACCAGCACCCGGCGACATCGGCATGAACGGCATCCCCGCACCCACGCCAACACCAGCACCGGCACCGCGCACCCCGGCACCCGCGGCATTCCCCTCCAACACGGGAACCCCGTCCAACGAGACACCGCCAGCGCCAACACCTGTGCCGTGCACCCCAGTACCACCATGACCCAACAAGTCAGACGGCAACGGAGAAGCAGAGACGTGCGGCACCGACCCAGAAGGCACCGACAAGTGAGGCACGGATCCGGAAGGCAGCGACCCACCCGGCACCGACGCATGCGGCACAGACCCGGGAGCCAACGACCCCTCGGGCAACGGTGCGACCGACCCGATCGGCACCGACCCAGCACCCTGACCCGGCATCACCAACCCAGGCCCGCCGGCACCAGCCCCCGCGCTCGGCGACAACTCACCCCCAACGGGCGACACCGCACCCTTACCCGACCACGGCTCAACCCCACGCGCCACCAAACCGGAAGCGTCCGAACGATGCTCCTCCTTCGACGCACCACCAGCACCCGGCGACATCGGCATGAACGGCATCCCCGCACCCACGCCAACACCCGTACCAACACCAGCCCCAGCACCCGCGGCATTCCCCTCCAACACGGGAACCCCGCCCAACGAGACACCGCCAGCGCCAACACCTGTGCCGTGCACCCCAGTACCACCATGACCCAACAAGTCAGACGGCAACGGAGAAGCAGAGATGTGCGGCACCGACCCGGAAGGCACCGACAAGTGAGGCACGGATCCGGAAGGCAGCGACCCACCCGGCACCGACACATGCGACACAGACCCGGGAGCCAACGACCCCTCGGGCAACGGTGCGACCGACCCGATCGGCACGGACCCAGCACCCTGACCCGGCATCACCAACCCAGGCCCACCGGCACCAGCCCCCGCGCTCGGCGACAACTCACCCCCAACGGGCGACACCACACCCTTACCCGACCACGGCTCAACCCCACGCGCCACCAAACCGGAAGCGTCCGAACGATGCTCCTCCTTCGACGCACCACCAGCACCCGGCGACATCGGCATGAACGGCATCCCCGCACCCACGCCAACACCAGCACCGGCACCGCCCACACCACCATGGCCCAACAAGTCAGACGGCAACGGAGAAACAGACACCCCCGGCACCGGGCCACCCGGCGCCGTCACCCCGCTCGTCGGCACATGCGACGAGAGGGACACGGGCTTGATGCCTGCGAGGCCGCCGGCCGGCGCGCTCACGCCACCCGCGTTGACACCCTGCGAGGTGGGAAGCAGGCCCCCGATCTTGCTGCCCTTCAGCAAACCCGACGGCATCGGCGACGGAGAGCCAAGAGCGGGTGATGTACGCCCATCGGCAGCGCCCTTGCGCTGGCTCGACCGGATGGTCGGCAGAGGCATCGCACCAGGGCCGACCAAGCCCCCCGTGGACGACAGCCCTCCACCGGCAGTCGGGACGGAGCCGAGGGAGACGGGCTTGACGCCTCCGAGGCCGCCGGCCGGCACGCTCACGCCACCCGCGTTGACACCCTGCGGAGTCGGAGACAAGCTCCCGAACTTGCTGCCCTTCAGCAAACCCGACGGCATCGGCGACGGAGAGCCGATCGACGGCGACGAGGGCCCGCCCTTGATCCCGGGCGCCGTCGGCAACGTCGCGTCCGGCGCGGAGCCAGGGTTGAGGGCCGCGTGCATCACGGGGTCCAGTTTCCCGGGGAAGGGCGTGGGTGACGGCATGGACCCCGGCAGCGGCGAGTTCACCGCCGCCGAAGCCAACTTGGCCGAAGTCACCGGCGAGCCACCCGGCAACCCCATCGGCGGCGCCCCCAGCACCGGAGAATCGACCGGCGCACCACCAGGAGCGCCCAGCGGGTCTTGCACCGGCGCCGAAGCCAACTTGGCCGACGTCACCGGCGAGCCACCCGGCAACCCCGTCGTCGGCGCAGCCGGCACAGGCGAGTTCAGTGGCGTCCCGCCGCCAACACCCGACGGATCCGGCAAGCCCGACGCACTCGGCGCACCCTGCAGGGGGGTCCCGCCGGGTCCCCCCAGAGAGACGGGCGTCGGGGACGACAACGGGGGCACGGATATCGGCGACGAGGGCCCCACGGGCGCGGATATCGGGGACGAGGACAACTGGGGTACGGATACCGGCTGCGAGAACCCGGGGGACGGGGACAGCGAAGGCACGGATACCGGGGACGAGGACACCGAGGGAATGGTCGGCGTGGGGGGCGTTTTGATGGGGGGGAGAGCGCCGCCGGGGTGAACATCCGGCAGCGGATGGATCTCCGGCGGCGTGAGATTGGGGTTCGGACCGTTGACCGGAGACGTGATGTTCGTCGGGGAGACCTGGCTGAGCGTGCGCGTCTGGACGGAGTACTGCCGGGCCAGCGAATGCAGCACACTGCGCATGTCGTCCGTCATCATCTTGACGATCTGAGGGTTCCGGCTGACCGGAATGAGCCCGTTGTCCATCGGCTCGATGCCGAGGTTCAGCGCCTGCTGCGCGTACCAGTGGTCGATGGTGGCGATGTTCGCCTGGGCCACCGCGAGGTTGTTGCCGGCGTCGACGAGGGTCTGCGCGACCGATGCGCCCATACCGCCCCCGGACAGCGCGTTGGCGCCGGACGCCACCTGCTTGGAGAAGGTCTGCATCATGGTCATGAAGGAGTCCGCCGCAGCGCCCTTCCAGGGTGCGTCCTGGTGGCCGGCCAGCGCGTTGGCCTGCGCGACGATGTTCTGCGAGACCATCTGCAGGACTTCCTGCACGAACTGGAAGGTGTCACCCGCGTCATAGAGGCTCTGCGGGGAGACAACGCCCTCGGCCCGGTGCGCGTCCTGCTGGGAAGGAAGGTTCGAGCCACCGACGATGACCGCTTCGATCTGTTTCCAGTTCCAGGTGTCGTAGTCACTCGTGGACCCCATGACGGCGTTGTTGCCGAAGATCCCGGAGGTGTCCGACTCCTGGGTGGTGTTGCCGGTGTTGTAGTTCTTGCTGTCGGGTTTCCATCCCATGGCGTCCAAGCTCCCGTTCGTGCTTGTGTGGGCAAACGCCTAAAGCGGCGTCAGGTACACACACTCCTGACGCCGCCCGCGGCAGCCGTACGGCTTGTTCTCATCCGCCAGTGCCCATCTTGGTGAAATCGCCCTGTGCGGACTGCATTGCGTTGTTCAGATCCTCCGCCGTCATCTTGGCCTCTTCTTCGGTGGTCTTGTACTTGGCACTCAGCTGCCGTATACCGGTGCTGATGTCTGCCAGACCCTGGCTGAGATCGTGGAGCATCTTGATGTATTTATCCTGGAGCCCCGAGTCACCGTTGGCTCCGCAGGTGACCTGCCGGAGTGCGTAGGCGTCGTAGAAGGCGCCGGGATTGACCCGTTCAAGCTGCATGAGCTTTTGGTACGCCTCCTTCACCGGCCCGGCCAGCTTTTCCATGTTGTCGGCGAAGAGTTCCATGGACGGCGTGTCGACGGACGTCTTCCTTCCGCCGGCCGAACCGCCGGGAACCTTGGGCGGTGTGGGGTCGTGCCGCTGCGGTCCGGGTCGCGTGTGCGGCGCGTGGAACGTCGTCGGATCCCACTCCTTGGGGGACGACGAGGACTGTTCCTTGCCGTACGAGCCACCGTTGTCGCCCCAGTCGAGGGAATGGGTATCCGGCATCAGCGGTTCCAGATGTTGACGCCGGACCTCTCACCGTCGGCGTAGTGGCCGGTGATCTGGTTCAGTGCGTTCTGGGCGTTGACGGCCTGCGTGGCCATGTCGGCGGCACCCTGCGCCCAGATGGTGCGCTGCTGGTCGAACAGGTCGCGCGCGCCGCTCTCCCACTCGATGATGGATTTCATCGTGCCGCTCTGCAGCTCCTGCAGGAAGTCGTTGATCTGCCGGGAGATGGTGCCCATCTGGGTGACCGCCTGCTCCAGGCCGTCAAACTGGAGGCTGTAATCCGCCATTTCTTTCTCCTGTTTCTTTTCCGTGCAAGCTCTTGAATGGTGACTGTTTCTCAGAACCCGGGCAGGCGCGGCGCGGTGATTCCGGAAGCGGCCTGCTGGGCGCGCTCGATGGTCACCTGGTTCGTCTGGTCCAACACGCTGGTGTTCTGGCTCAGGGCGTTCTCCATGCCGTTGAGCACCTGGATCACCTTGTTGAAGTCGACGAGCCAGTTCTGCAGCGCCCGGTCGAACGCCTGGTATGCCTGGCCGGTCCATACGGACGCGATGCCCTGGACCGTCGTGGACATCGACCTGTACTGCGAGTCGAAGTTGGCGACGCCATTCGAGAAGACGTTGATGGCATTCCGGAGTCCGGCAAGATCGACCTGTGTCATGTTGCCTGCCATGGAATCCTCCTGTTCGGGTTTCGCGTTCCTGGTGGAACCTTGTGCTCATACCTTCTCGGAGCCCGGGGGCGAAAGGAATGGCATTCGGCATCCCTTGCCCCGTCCACCAGCGATCGTTGCCCCGACGACTCCGGTCAGGCGCCCGCGCCCGCGCCGGCCAGAGCCGGGCTGCCCTCCTGCCCATCCACCTGACCTGCACCGACGGGCGCGGCGGCGTCCTCGCGGGGAGCCGGACGGATCGCCGGGGAATCGGCCGCGGCAAGACGTTCGGCGAACCGGTGCGCGCCGTATGCCCCGGCCGGAGGAGGCGAGTCGGTGAAGTGCTCGGCGAGCGAGGCGCGGACATGGTCCTCGACCGTGAAGCCACGGACGGTCAGGTACCGCAGGGAGAGTTCCGCCAGCTCCGCTCCGGAGTAGTCGGTGAACGGCAGGTACTCGGCGAAACACGTGGCCAGTTCGGAGCCCGGGCGCGCGTTCAGGGCCTCCGCGAGGATCGACTCCTCGCCGCAGAGCACCAGCGCGGCCCCGGCGTCGGCCGCCGCGGCGGCGCGCAGGGCGCCCGTGACGGCGCTGCGCTCCGCCTCCGGGCGGGCCTGGAACGCCTCGTCCAGTTCGAGCAACAGCAGCCCGCCCGCGGCCTCGTCGAAGAGGGCGGCGGCGTACGTCTCGGCCTGCTCCCGCCAGCGCGCCGGGAACGCCGAGAGGGCCTGCCGGTGAACCGCGCCGGTCGCCAGGAGACCGTGCTCGGCGAGGCAGCGCGCGTACAGTCCGGCCACGGCGCTGCGGCCGCTGCCCTGCTTGCCGGCGAACACCAGGTTCATCAGCCCCGCGACCGGCTGGCCCTTCCGGTGCAACTCCGCGAGCCCGGCGAGGCGTTCGAGCAACGAGGTGCGGACCGTCTGGAGTCCGACCAGGTTCGCCAGGCGCCGACTGCTGCGCGGGGCCGGCTGCGGGGTGCCCCCGGAGCTGGGTGGGGCGGGCTCCGCTCCGGGGGCGGTCTCCACGTCGTCGGCCGTCAGACGCGTGAACTCGCAGTCGGCCGTGGGTGGTTGGGTGGCCAGCCGGGATGCCTGCCGGTTGATCATCGACTCGAACAGCTGGCGGGCCACGCGGCCGTTGCCGAAGGTCGGTCCCTTCGGGATCCGCTCGAAGTAGGAGGTGAGGGCGTCCAGCGCCGAGTCGGTGAGCTCGTAGTAGTGCTTGCCGCACAGACCCCGGACGATCGTCACCAGCTCGTCCACCGAGTAGTTGGGGAACTCGACGGTGCGCGAAAAGCGTGACGCCATGCCGGGGTTGGAGGACAGGAACTGGTCCATCTGCTCGGAGTAGCCGGCGACGATGACGACGATCTCGTCCCGGTGGTCCTCCATGAGCTTCATGAGGGTCTCGACGGCCTCCTGGCCGAAGTCGGGGCCGCTTCCCTTGGCCTGGCTGGTCAGGGTGTAGGCCTCGTCGATGAAGAGCACGCCGCCGATCGCCTTGGTGAAGACCTCCGTGGTCTTGATGGCCGTGGCGCCGATGTACTGCGCGACGAGATCGGCGCGGGCGACCTCCACGATGTGGCCCTGGCTGAGGATGCCCAGTTCGGCGAGGACCGCGCCGTAGAGCCGGGCCACCGTCGTCTTGCCCGTGCCCGGGGGGCCGGCGAACACCAGGTGGCGGCTCATCGGGGGCATGGGCAGGCCCATCTCCTCCCGGCGCTGGGCCATCTTGTTGAGGTTGATGAGGCCGGTGACCTCCTGTTTGACGCTCTCCAGCCCGACCAGCGCGTCCAGTTCGGCGAGCGGGCCGGTGCCGGTGTGCTGCGCGCTCTCCGGCGCTCCCGGCGCCTGCGCGCCGTCCTGCGGCCGCTGCTTCCCCTTCTGCCCGGACTTGGTCTTCAGGTCCCCGCCGGTCAGGTTGGCGGCGGTGAACTGCGGGTTGTCCCGGAGCTGGTGCACCTGCCGGCCGCCGTTGTCCCGCACCTCGCAGTCGCGGACGAGGACGGGCTCCTCGGTGTTGGTGCGGACGCCGTCCCCCGCGTTGTCGAAGATGGTGCAGTTGCTGATCTCGGCCCGCGCCCTGGCCTGGATGTTGAGGCCGTGCCCGCGGGCACTGTGCACCCGGCACCCGATCGCCGTGACCGATCCACCGCCGGTCACCCGGACGGCGTCGGTGCCGGAGCCCACGATCTCGCTGTCGCGCAGGGTGAGCGCCGCGCCGGTCCCGACGAGGATCTCGCAGCCCTGGAGCCTGGCGGACACCACCTCCGCCAAGCCGTCGGTCACGGAGATGCCGGATCCACCTGCGGTACGCAGGCGCAGCCCCTGGAACGTACCGGTCCCCTTCTCGGTCAGCTCGACCGCGTTCGCCCGGTCGGTGGCGATCTCACTGTCCCGCAGGGCGACCTTGGCACCTCCTGTCACCCGCAGTCCGACGCCGGCGCCCTCAGCCACCGTCAGCCGCTCCAGCTCGGCGGTGGCGCCTTCCGAGACGACCACGGCGGCCTGGGCCGCCTCGCGTACGGACAGCTGTCCGAGGTCGGCCGTACTGCCGCCGTCCACGGCGACGCCCACCGAGGCCTGCGTGATCTCGCAGTTCTCCAAGCGGGGCCGCGACTTCCCGGTGATCCGGACCGCGGTACGGCCGGGGGCGGCGACGTGGCACTCCTTGAGCAGCGGACTCGAACCGCCGGCGATGTGCACCGACTCCGCACCCGCCCCGGAGAACCGGCACCCGGCGAGGGTGATCCGGCCCGTGCCGGTGAGGTACGCGTCCACGCTCACGCTGTCCGTCACGGTGAGGCCCGAGACCTCGGCCGCGCCGTTCTGCTCGACGACCAGCGCCGGCTTGCCGCTCCCGGTGACCGTCGTGTCCTTGATCTGCGCGTGCCCGTGCCCGTTGACGCAGATCCCGTTGCCCCCGGACCGCTCGACGACGCTCTCCCGGACCGTCAGCCGCCCGCCCTCGGCGACCACGACCGACGACGAGCGGGTCTCCTTCACGACGGTCCGCTCGACGGTGTTGCCACCGGCCGAGGTCACCACGATCCCGGCGCCCTGCGCCTCGTCGATCCGGCAGTCCCGTGCGACCAGTGTTCCCTGGTGCCACGCCAGGATCGCCGTCCACCCGGCGCCGGTGATCCGGCAGGCGTCGAGTGCGGCCTCGCCGCGCCGGATCTCGACGGCGGCCGTGTCGTCGTCCCCACCGGAGATCGTCAGTCCGGAGAGCTGCACGGCCTCGGCGTCGACGACGACGGCGCTTCCCGAGCCCGTCCGGATGAGCACCTCGCCCGCGCCGCTCTCGGCGGCGAGGGTCACCATGCGCGTGATGACCAGGGCCTCCTCGTACGTCCCCGCGGCCACGGTGATGAGCGCGCCGTCGGAGGCGGCCCGCAGTGCCTCGCCGATGGACTGGTAGGCGCCGGGTCGGTCACGGGAGACCAGCAGGACCTGCCTCGTCATGGCGTCGTTCCCTTCCTGGGGGGTGCGGTGTCGGTGCCGCGCCGTGCTGGGCTTCGGTCGGTGAGGATCAGCCCCGGTGGATGGCGCAGCGCGCCGGCGGCCGTCGCCGGGAGCGGTACGGCGGGTTCGGTGTCCCGCCACTCGGTGGCGGCCTGCTCCAGCCGGGTGAGGGCGATGTCGTCCAGCGGCAGGCGGCGGAGGTCGACGTCCCCGTCCGCGCCTATCTCCGGCCCGGTCAGCTCCCGCAGCAGCAGCACGCGCCGTTCCTCGTCGCGCACCCCGAGCACCTTGAAACTGGTGCCGGGCAGGTAGCAGACCCGGTCGGGGACGGTCGGGTCGAGCAGCGCGGTACGGCGCGCGGTCATCGACCAGATCATGACGTCGACGTCGCCGGGCAGGTCCGCATGCGCGGTGGTCAGCGCGGAGCAGAACGCCCACTCGGTGACGATGCGGCGCTTGCCGTACCACTGCCACTCCGCCTCGCTCAGCGTGGTGCGCAGCATCGTGGCACCGCGGTAGGAGGGCAGTCGGCGCAGCCCTGACGCCACGCAGCGGGCCAGCGGCACGTGAGGGCCGACGGCCGCGCTGCGCACGGCGCTGTCGATCCGGTCGGTTCCGCCGGACAGGTACAGCCGGACCGCGACCAGGTCGGTGACCACGTCGTCGGCCGACTGCCGGGAGCCGCCGCGCAGCCCGGGCGACTCGGACAGCACCCGCGCCACGTGGTTCGCGGCGGCGTCGTACTGCTGCTGGAACGTCCTCCGCAGCCAGGCGCGCTCCTGCTCGATGCCGCGCTCCGGGAGGGCCGCGCAGGCTTCGGCGGTGGGCACGGGCTGCACGCGGACCGCCGACCGCTGGGCCTTGGGCCGCGCGGCGGGCGGAGCACCCGGCCCGCGGGCGGGCGTCGTCGAAGGGCCGGGCTCAGATGATGCGGGCGACGCCGGGGCAGCCGTAGCAGGAGGTACGGCGGATGACGTCGGTGCCGGTGCCGCAGGGGGCGTCGGTGAGGTCCGCGGCGCCCGGGGGGCCTCGGGCCCGGGTCCCACGGTGTCCGCACCGGTGGCAGGAGCGTCGGGCCCGGCGGACGGAACCTCGGCCCCACCGGCGGAAGCAAGATCGGCCGCACCGCCGGAAGGGCCCTCGGCCGATTCGGCAGGCGCGGGCCCGGAGGGCGGGGCGGACTCCAGACGGAGGGACCGCGGGCGGATGGGCTCCGGTAGGGACGGCGTCGCCTGCGCGGTCGGTGCGCCCGGCGTCGCCGGACCGGTGATCGGGGATTCGGCCGCGCCGGGCGCGGGACCCGCCTCCCCGACGTCAGGGGTCGACGCGTGCGCCTTCTCCTCGCCGACGGTCCCCGGCCCGTCCGTCGCGTGTTCCGGTACGGGGCCGACGGGCCCCGGCGCACCTGTGACAGACGCCGGTACGGCCGCGGGCACACCGTCCCCCGCCTCGGGCACCGCGGCGCCGGTCGCAGACAGCGCACCGCCGGCTCCGGGACCTCCACCGCCGGCTCCGGGCACCCCGCTCGCAGGTCCGCTCGGGCCCCGCGCAGGCTCAGACGCTCCCGCCTCCGGATCAGCCGCTCCTGCCGCAGCCCCCCGCGCGGACTCCGCGGCTCCACCCGCAATCCCCGACGGCGAACCGAGCCCCTCAGGGCCCTCAGGCGTCTCAGCCCCCGCGAACCCGCCAGAACCCGCAGAGCCCGGCCCTCCGGTACCACTCCACGTCGCAGCCGCACCCAACCCCTCCAAGGAGCCCCCGCCGGAGTCCGTCTCGGGGATGTGCTTCGGAGCGGGCAGCACCCGGCAGCGCTCGCCGAGCACCGGATCGAGCCCCCGCCGTACCTCTTCGGCCAGCGACCGCATCCGCTCCGCCGACTCGGGGGTGCCCGCGTCGAAGTGGATGACCATGCGGGCCGGGTCGCCGGGTACGCGGTGCACCGCCGGGGCGTCGGCCGACGCTGTCGGTGGCCGTAGCCACAGACCGCTCTGGGTCACTTCCAGCACGGCGTCGGGCGTGTACCGGTAGACGCCCGGGGAGACCTCCGGCAGGCCGTCCGCCGGCGAACGGCGGCCACGCAGCTCGGGCGGCGGCGCGACGCCACCGGTCGCACCCACGGGCCGGTAGACCATCTCGCGCACCAGGGCGGGCGGGCCGGGTGTGCCGTCGGCGCCGGGTACGCGCAGTCGGGGCCCGTCGGTGCCCGGCTCGCCGGGCGTCGGCAGCCCGGCGTAGACGGTGATCTCATGGCCGAACCGGTCGGCCAGCACCTGACCGAGTGCGCTGCCCTCCGGCACGGCGACCGGCCCGTAGGGCGCGAAGCGCACCAGCGGCCGGGCGTCCGGCGCGACGCATCCCCACAGTCGTTCGATGTCCCTCAGCGACAAGTCCGGGCCGCCGGGGCAGCCCAGCACCACGGTGAGCCGGTCGGACTGGCTGAGCAGACCGACCGCCAGCCGCCTGCGGTGGACGTCATGCTCACTGTCCCGCTGGTCGGACCGCCTGATCCAGATACCGGCGGGCAGCGGTTCGGCCGTCGCCTGCGCACTGGTCGCGAAGGAGCGCTGCGGTACGGCCTCGTCCCAGCCCGGCACGGGAAAGCGGCGCGACACCCGGGTGACGCGCTTGTGCGACACGAGCCGTGACCAGGCGGAGGGGTGGCTCGGGTGGAAGCTGAGCCAGCCCGAACCGGCGTCCTCCGGCACGAAGAGCGCGCCCCCGGGGGCGGGAAGCATCCAGCCGTCCGGAGCGAGCACGGTCCGCTCGAGCCGGTCGGCCAGGAGTTGCCCGACCTTCCGCGCGCTCGCGCGACACGGCCGGCCCGTGATCAGCCGGAAGGACCGCCCTCGGCGTCTGAGCAGTCGGGCGACCGACTCCCAGTCCTCGGCCGGCGGGTCCTCCGGGAGGTCGACGACGACCAGGGTGTGCTCGGGGTCCTGGGCCAGTCCGCCGACGAAGGCACGCACCTGTGGGGTGAGCTTCCCCTCGGGATGGACCAGCAGCGCGTCGCCGATGCTGCGGCACTCCAGGGGCGTACGGTTCACGTCGCTCGGCCCTCGCTCGAGTTGCACCATGTCGCGCCCCTAGCCGGCACGGGCCGTGACGGCGGCCCGGGCCTTGTTGGTGTCCAGCGTCGGGCCGGTGGGGGCCAGGTCGAGCAGTTGCCCGGGCAGGGTCCGCACCTTGGCCTGGCCGTATCCGAGCGCCGTGAGCGCGTTGTTGTCGGCGAGCGGGTACTTCTCGCCGCTGTCGGTGATCAGGAAGATCCGCGAGGCCGGGCCGGACGCCGTCTGTGCGGACCGTGCCGTGACGAGCAGGCCCTTGGCCGGGGGCACGTACAGACCGGAGGGCCGTGAACCGGCAACGGGCTCGGTGACGACCGAGCCACCGGTGGAGCCGTCGGCCTTCTGCAGCACGCACAGGGCCGAGTCGCCGGGATCGAAAGCGGGCCTCGACAGGAGGTCCGGCACTGCGGTCAGCAGGGAGCGATCCCGCGAGAGCGGGGCCGCCGCGATGTCGGCCGCGCTCACCTGCCTCGGCGTGCTGGTGCCGGGTACGGCGCTGAGCAGGGCGAACTCGGTGCGGTTGACCGGGGTGAGGCCGTCGGACCGCAGCACGTACATCTCCTGCGCGCCGGCGGCCGTGGTCTGGAACAGCTGCCCCACCTTCGCGGAACGGCCGGCCACCGACCGGCCCCGGGAACCCGCCCCGGGGATGTGCGGAGCGCCGAGTGTCCCGCCGGACGGCAGCTGGGCCAGCCACGCCGAGGAGACCGGGACGGTCGGCTGGGCCATCAGGCCGAGCGCGACCAGTTCACCACGGGAGCGCAGCTTGAGCGTCCGGCCGTTCCACAGGATGTACGTGGTGCGATCCGGCCCGGACAGCAGGATCCGCCGGTTGCCCGGGACGGGCGTGGCGCGGCCGGCGGGGGCGAGGTCCACCAGTGTGTGCGCGCTGCCGGGCGGCAGGCACACCGCGCGGTCTCCGGAGAGCAGGTCGGCGGCGCCCGGCACGTCGTCGGGTGCGCCGAGGATGCCGAGCTGCGGGCCGCGCCGGACGTCCGCGAGGGACGCCCGTGCGACGGAGACGGTCTTGCCGCCGTTCCCGGCGGCCAGCAACGCGGAGGCGTAGTTGGCCATGGGGTAGAGCTGCTCGTCGGTGTAGAGGTACCGGTTGCCGGTCTCCTGCTCGATGACGATCGCCCCGGGACTGCGCCAGGCCGTGCTTTCCTTCGGGCTGATCAGGCCGTAGACCGCGAAGCCCGCGGCGAGCAGGGCCGCGACCAGCGCGCCGAACTGCATGCCGAGGCTCCCGCGTCGCATGGGGACCTCGACCGGGCCGGGGTCACCGGCCACCAGCGCCGACACGAGCCGGCCGACGGCGAAACGGTGTGCCTGGACGTGATCGCGTCGATTCTGCACCGCAGCCCCCTCAGCCGGCCAGCGAGCGGAAGTACGCGTACGCGTCCAGGACCTGCAGCAGCAGCGGGATGAGGGCAAGCGCCGTAAGGCCCTCGAGGATTTCGCCGAGCCGCCCCCAGATGGGCCGCAGCCTCGCTCCGGGCAGTCGCGAGGCACCCGTCAGCAGCAGCGCGGCGGCGGCGCACAGCCCGAGCATGGCGGCGGCCCTTGCCGGCGGGGAGGCATGGAGCGCGAAGGACAGCACGACCAGGATCGCCCCCAGCCCGCCGGCGACCACCAGCGCGATGCGCTGCACCGCGTTGCCCACCCCGCGTGCGCGCAGCAGCACCGCCGCGCTGAACACGCCGGCGAACAGCGGGCCCGACCAGTACGGGACCCGCACCAGCAGCGCGAAGGCCACCGTGAGGACACCGGCGGCGGACAGGGAGTAGACACCGAGGTAGCCGTCCGCGACCGCGACCCGGCGGGTGACCAGGGCCTCCGGCAGCGGGTCGATGCCCTGCTGGAGCTCCTCGGAGTTGTGCGGGAGTGCCACCACGCGCAGTCTGGCCGCGAACAGCGCCAGTCGCGGCAGGACCGGGAACACGGCGAACATGGCCGCTGCGAGGACCGCGGTGACCCGCGTGGCGTCCCACGCCAGGACGATCGACAGGAACGACCCGATCTCGACCGTGCCGGCCAGCACGAGCAGGGTGCCGAACACCGCGATCGGCACCCTGCCGGTGGCCAGGACGGCGGCGGCCGTCACTCCGGTGAGCGCGGCGGTGACCAGCCCGTCGAGTCGTCCCGGTACCAGCAGCCCGGCCGGGCCGGCCGCCACGGACAGTCCGGCCAGCGCGGCGAACAGGCACGCCCCCAGGCCGGTGATGGTCCCTGTGGCCCGGTCCTGGAGCGTCTTGGTGACCACGGCGCAGCCGACGACCAGCCCCAGGGCGAGCACACCGCAGGTGAGCCCGGTCAGCAGGTGCGGGCGGGCGAGGACGACCAGGGCGGCGAGGGAGGTCAGTGCCAGACAGGCCAGGAGGAGGCAGAGCAGCCGGGTCAGTTCCGGTCGCCAGCGGTCGCGTCGGGCGTTGATCGTGGTGGCGACCCCGTCGGCCACGTCGTCGAACTGCAGCTCCGACAGAAGGGCGTCTTTCGGCCGCAGGTACAGGACGTCACCGTCGCGCAGGCCGAGGGACTCCGGGGTGCCGTCCAGGTCGAGCGGGACCTCGCCGAGCCGCTGGAGCGCCCACCGGTCGCCGCGGTCCTCCTCGCTCACGGCTCGCTGCAGCACCACGGGCAGGATGCTGCCCAGCGCGGCGGAGACGGGGACCGCGAGGTCGGTGCGGCCCTCGGCCGCGCTGATGGTCAGCCGGCAGACGTCGGCGGTCCCCCAGGGCCCGGTGCGGGTGGGGGACGACGCGGCGGTGCTCATGATTCTCCTGCGGTGCGCGAACGGGGAGACAGCGGGGCGGGACGCGAGGCCGAAGCGGTGAGCAGGGCCGACGCGGTGCGCGGGCGGCGCACGCGAGGTGCGGGGCGCCGGGAGGGCCGGTTCATGACGGTGCCGCCGGCCCGGCTCATGACGGTGCCGCCAGTCCGGTCTGGAGCAGCCCGACCCCGCGCCGGGTGACGATCTGGGCACGGCCGGGGGGCAGGGTGCGCGGCTTGGCCTCGCCGATGAACTTGCCCTCCTCCTTGGGGTAGGAGAAGAGCAGCGCCGGGGTTCCCAGTTCCCACATCCGGCGCAGCAGCGGGTCCATCATGGCGCGCATCGCTCCGGAGGTGCTGCGCGCGACGACGATGTGCAGCCCGATGTTGGCCGCCTGGGACAGCAGCGGCACCATGGACGACATCGGGTTGTCCATGGCACTGCCGGTGGCGAACAGGTCGTAGTCGTCGATGAGCATGAACAGCCGCGGCCCCTGCCACCAGTCGCGCTGCGCCAGCCGCTCGGGGGCGATGTCGGGGCCGGGCACCCGGCCGCTCACCGACACCGCTGCGCTGCCCGCCAGTTCCGCCAGGGCCTCGGTGCCCACGGCGTAGCCGACGCGGTATTCCTCCGGGACGTCCCGCAGGAGCTGCCGGCCGGGGTCGGCGAGCAGGATGCGTGCCTCGGCGGGGGTGTAGCGGGCGGTGACCGCCTTGGCGACCAGGCGCAGCGCGTTGGTCTTGCCTGTGGCGTCGTCGCCGAAGGCCATCAGGTGCGGCAGCTTCTCGAAGTCGTGCCACACGGGCTGCAGGCGCTTCTCGTCCCAGCCCAGGCAGGCACGCAGGTCGCCGTCCGGGGGCGGCAGTTGGTCGACCGGAAGGCTGGTGGGCAGCAGCCGTACGCCGGGGGCCGAGCGGCCGGTCCAGAACGTCTCGATCTCCGCCGCCGCGGACTTGGTCGCGGTGGTGAGGTCCTCGATGGCCGACGAGCCGTCGAGGCGGGGCAGCGCGGACAGGAAGTGGTGGCCCGAGCTGGTGAGACCGCGGCCGGGGCGGGGGGGCACTCCGGCGGCCTGACGTGTGCCGACCTCGGACTCCATGCTGTCGCCGAGGCGGAGTTCCAGCTTGGTGCCCATCAGGTCGCGCTGCTTGGGGCGGATCTCCGACCAGCGGACCGCCGAGGCGACCACGTGCACGCCGAAGGAGAGGCCGCGGGAGGCCAAATCGGCGACGCGGTCCTCCAGTTCGTCGAAGTCCTGCCGGAGGGTGGACCACCCGTCGACCACGAAGAAGACGTCGCCGTACGGGTCGTCGATCTGCCCGCTCCTGCGCAGTGCGCGGTAGGCGGACATCGACTCCAGGCCCATGCTGGTGAAGAGCTCCTCGCGCGTCTCCAGTACCTGGGTGATCTCCTCGACGGTGCGCAGGACCCGGTCGCGTTCGAGGCGGGTGGCCACCGAGCCGACGTGGGGCAGGCCCGCGATGGAGACGAGCCCGCCGCCGCCGAAGTCCAGGCAGTAGAACTGGACCTCTTCCGGGGTGTGCGTCAGGGTGAGGGAGAGGATCAGGCTGCGCAGCAGGGTGGACTTGCCGGTCTGCGGGGCCCCCGCGATGCCGACGTGTCCGTCGGCTCCGGAGAGGTCGGCGACCAGCAGTTCGCGTGCCTGCTCGTAGGGCCGGTCCACCAGGCCGAGCGGTACTCTCAGGGCGCCGAGCGCCGGGTGGTCGCCGGCGCTCATGCCGCGCACCGGGTCGGGCACGATGCCCGGCAGCAGCTGGTCCAGGCTCGGCGACTCGTCCAGCGGCGGCAGCCACACCTGGCGGGCGGGCGGGCCGGCGTCGGTGAGCCGGTCGATCATGATGTCGAGCAGGCTCTCGGAGCTCTCGGAGTGCTCCTCGTCGTGGTCCGGTCCGTCCGGTTCCGGTACGCCGGCCGCCGGGTGGGCGGAGGCCGGCCCGGCCGGCAGCGGCGGCCGCTGCTCCAGCCCGAACGGGACGATCTCGGCGGCGGGTCCGCTGGGGCCGTCGCCCGTGGAGGTGTGGGTCTGCGGCTGCGGACAGGGCCCGGAGACGTAGGCGGCCTTGAACCGCACCAGGTTGCTGGTGTCGATCTTCAGATATCCGTGGCCCGGCGCCGAGGGCAGCTCGTAGGCTCCCGTGATGCCGATCACGCTGCGCGACTCCATGGAGGAGAAGGTGCGCAGGGCGATCCGGTAGGAAAGATGGCCCGCGACCTTGTGGATGCTGCCTTCGTCGAGGCGCTGTGAGGCGAGCAGCAGGTGCACGCCGAGGCTTCGCCCGACGCGTCCGATCATCACGAACAGCTCGATGAACTCCGGCTTGCTGGAGAGCAGTTCGGAGAACTCGTCGACGATGAGGAGCAGCGAGGGCATCGGGGCGAGCCGGGCGCCGCCGAGCCGGGCCTTCTCGTAGTCGAAGAGGTTGGCGTAGCCGGCCTCGCGGAGCAGTTCCTGGCGGCGGATCACCTCGCCCTGGAGCGAGTCGCGCATCCGGTCGACCAGCGGCAGCTCGTCGGCCAGGTTGGTGATGACCGCGGAGGTGTGCGGCAGCTTCTCCATGTTGAGGAAGGTGGCGCCGCCCTTGAAGTCGACCAGGACGAGATTGAGGATCTCGGAGGAGTGGGTCGCGCACAGGCCGAGGACCAGCGTGCGCAGGAGTTCGCTCTTGCCGGATCCGGTGGCGCCGATCAGCAGACCGTGCGGCCCCATGCCGCTCTGGGCGGACTCCTTGAAGTCCAGCTCGACGACCTCGCCGTCCTCGGTCACCCCGAGGGGCACCCGCAGCCGGGCGTGCTGCGGGGTGCGCGGCCGCCACTGGCCGGTGACGTCGAAGGCCCGCGGGTCGCGGATGCCGAGCAGGGCGGTCAGGTCGAAGTCGTTCTCGAAGGGTTCGTCGACCAGGTCCACGATCCCGCTGGTGCGCATCGGCGCCAGGTATCGGGCCAGGCGCTCGGCCGCGGCCGGGCTCAGCTCGTCGGCCCGCGCGGACGCGGTCGAGTCACCGGAGGGGAACGTCACCCGTCCCTTCTCGGTGGTCAGCCGCAGCACCTTGGGGCCACCGGTCATGGCGCCGGTCAGGTCGAGCAGGACGACATTGCGCAGTCCGGCCCCGAGCAGCCTCGACCCGGGCGGGATCCGCTCTCCCGCGGCGACGATCACCACGAACGGCTCGGACGCGCTGGGGGCCTCCGACTTGTCGTGGTCGGGGCGGTCGCTGACGTCCTGGCCCAGCAGCTCCATGAGGGCGTCGTGGTCGGTGGCGACGAGCCGCAGCGCACCGGCCGCGTCCCGCTCGTGCGGGTGGGCGTTGTGCGGCAGCCACTTCACCCAGTCCCAGTCCGCGCGTCCGTGCTCGTCGGTGAGTACGGCTATCCGCAGTTCGTCCGGTGAATGGAAGACGGCCAGCTGGCAGAGGATCGCCCGGACCGTGCCGTATGCGGCGGTGCCGTCCCCGGCGAACTCGACGCTGCTGAAGCTGCGCAGCGAGACGGGGACGGCCATGCCCTCGACCGTCTGGTGGGCCTTGATGAACCTGCGCAGCGAGATCGCCGTGAGGGGTTCGAGGTCCTCGACGGGCTTGGTCTCGGGGGGTACGAAGCGCAGCGCGGCGCGCCGTGAGCCGAGCCCGACCCGGACCCGGGCGAAGTCGTCGTGGCTGGCGCGGCGCTCCCACAGCCGGGGCCCCATCGCCAGGGACCACAGGTCCTGGGGTTCCGGGTGGTCCCAGCGGACCGCGGCCCGCTGCTCGGCCGCCGCGTCCCTGGCCTGCTTGCGCAGTTGGGCGAGGTAGCGCAGGTAGTCCCTACGCTCGGCCCGCATCCGGCGTTTGCGTTCCTTGCCGGACTGCCCGAGCTGGGTCAGGCTCATGGCGATCATGGAGATGCCCATCATCCCGGACATCATGTACGTGGTGGGCGAACCGTGGCCCATGGAGAGCCCCACGGCCATGACCGCCGAGCCCAGCCCCATGGGGAGGAAGGCCAGGGCGGACCCGAAGTCGGCACTCGCCGGCTCGCCGAGCACAGGCGGCTCGGCGAGCTCGATCTCGCCCTCGGGCATCTCGGGCCCGGTCGCGCGCGATCCGCGCTTCACCGCCACCGTGTTCGTCATCGTCGTCCTCCACCGGACAGCCCGCGGGAGCGCTCCCAACAGCTCACAGCGCCCCGCACCGCATCGCGTAGGCGACCGCGTGCGAGCGGTTGCGCAGGTTCAGCCGCGTCAGCATGCCGCTGACGATGTTCTTGATCGTCCGTTCCGAGTAGTTGAGCTGCTGCGCGATCTCCACGGTGTCCAGTCCGTCGGCGAGCAGCCTCAGGACCTCGACCTCCCTCTCCTGGAGACCGCCGACGGTCAGGCCCTGCGGCACCAGCACGGTGCGCTGGATCGTCCGGACCTGCTCGAGCAGCCATCCGACCATCTTCTCGGGGACGACGGCCCGGTCCTTGTTGCAGTCCTGGATGGCCTTGACCACCCGGTCCCGGTCGGCCTCCTCGCGCGGCAGGAAGCTCACCAAGCCGCTGCTGACAGCCCGCATCAGATGGTGTTCGCCGATGGTCTCGGCGACGAGCACGATGCGCATCTCTGGGTTGGTCGACTCCGAGGCGGAACGTTCCATCCAGCGGACGACCTCCTCGGTGGTCTCGTGGACCGTCACCAGCAGGACGTCGGCCTCGCATCTTCGCTCCGGTGGGAGCAGCGTGATCCCTGGCATGGAGCGCAGACAGGCGACGGCTCCCTCGCCGGTGACGGGGTCACCGGCATGCACGGCCACGGTGATCACCTCGCGCCGCTCCCTCACCGGGTTCGCCTCTGCCGTGCGGGCGGTCATATCGACCTGCCCGCGTCGGCCGGGTGGTGCGTGTCAGCCACGATGGGCACCGCAGGGGAACAGACACTGCTCATGGACGCTCCAAACTGTGGTGGTGCAGCCCCCCAAACCTCGCCGCGCACCCAGATGTTGACGTGTCCCCCACCGTGTCGAACGAACCGGAACGACCTGGCGAGGGTAAGCGGTTAACTTCTAAGGCACTTCGCATAGGGCGGTCAAGCAAAGGTTGGGTAATTCGGATCCGTCGGAGACGCCCCGGAATTCCCGGCCGACCGACGACTTACCGGTACGGTGCGCAAGAGGCGGCCACCGCGACAATGGCACCGCGAGCAAACGTGAGCCACTTCATGGAATGTTCACCAGAAAGCCACCCGGACCTGGCGACAATTAGTGAAATGTCGGATTCGTCGCCTGCTTTCACCGCCTCTTGTGGCGTACGGAGCGCCCGGTTCGCCCCGGCCTGACAGCGCCCTCTTCGCCATCCCCCTCAGGGCGACAGAAGGATGTGAGGTCCATCACCCGGGACCGCGCCCGGCCACGAAATAATAACGAAACCCAAACTTGGAACCGGTATAGATCGAGGGCGCGTCTGGACCTGGCGAAAAGGTAAGCGGAATCGTCGTCGGCGAGTAATTCCATGCCTTTCCGACCGCGCGCCCCTCGCAAACTAATGGGTATGTGATTCCTAAACTATCAATGTGACAGCCGCCCCAAAGGCGGAGTGGCGCCCGGCTCGGCGGCGTCCTGCTCTTCCAGCAGGAGCACCTCCGGGTCGCCGACACCCCCACCCCCTGCGACCGTGCCGCCTGGATCGACCTCCTCGACGAAATGGCCGCCCTCGACCCGCAGTTGGTGGTCCCGAGCACTACCCGGGCAACGGTGTGCAGATCGCGCCCGGATCGGCGCGAAGGTCGCCGAGGGCGAGATGAAGTGGGGCAGACGATGACCGAGCTCGCCGCATCGACCGCCCCGGCCGATGTCATACGCCGCCAGTACCTGGCCTCCGCGGCTGGTGACCTGGAAGCCCTGCGCGCCACCCTGTTCGTGGCCACGGCGCTCGTGTACGAGGCCATGACTCCGCAAGGCAGCTGGAGGCGGCCAACTCCCCCAGACTGTAGACCCGTTCGTTCCGCCGGGCATGGGTCGAGGACCCGACCCACCCCGCCGACAGGCAGTCGCACAAACCACCCGTCACCGGCATGGTTCGGCCATAAAAGGGAAAATGCTATTCCATTAGTGGTATTTACGGCACTTCGGAGCGGCGCGCCGCGTCCGGTACGCGCCCCGAGGCGCACCCCCCCGACTCTGCCGCTCTGAAGAACGGCGCAGGTATGAACAAGGGGGACGGCGAGTCCGCGGGGAGACCGGTTGCCGCCTGGCGCAGGCAACTGCGCAGTGCACGGCAGACCCGTCGGCGCGCCCGTCTGCTGCGCAAGGCGGCACGCGAGGCGATGCCCTGGTGGCGGAGGATGTTCCCCACCTGGCGCATGGTGCTCAGCAGCCTGCTCACCATGATCCTGCTCGTGGTCGCGGCGTTCTTCGCGCTGTACGTGACCGTCCAGGTCCCCGACCCCAACGCCGCGGCGGTGAGCCAGAGCAACGTCTACTCCTACGCCGACGGCACCGAGATCGGCCGCACGGGCGCGGTCAACCGCGAATCGCTGCCGCTGTCGGAGATCTCCGTCAGCATCCAGCACGCCGTGGTCGCCGCGGAGGACCGGACGTTCTACTCCAACCAGGGCGTGGACGCCCGCGGCATCCTGCGCGCGGCCTGGAGCACCGTCACCGGCAAAGGGCTGCAGGGCGGTTCCACGATCACCCAGCAGTACGTGCGGAACTACTACCTCACCCGCGAGCAGACCCTCGACCGCAAGGTCAGGGAGGCCATCATCGCGATCAAGGTCAACGAGACGCAGAGCAAGGACTCCGTCATGGCCGGGTACCTGAACACCAGTTACTTCGGCCGCAACGCCTACGGCATCCGTGCCGCCGCCCAGGCCTACTACGGCATCCCCGCCTCCCAGCTGAGCGTTTCCCAGAGCGCCTATCTCGCCGCGCTGCTCAAGGCACCCAGCAGCTACGACGTCTCCACGGCGACCCCGGCCCTCAGGGCCGCGGCCGTCGCCCGCTGGAACTACGTCCTGGACGGCATGGTCGGCCTGGGCTACCTGGACAAGGACCGGCGCGCCGGAATGACCTTCCCCAAACCCAGGGCGCCGCGGCCCACCCCCGGGGTCGGCGGCCAGGCCGGGTACCTCATCGACATCGCCCGCACGTACCTGATCGACCACCACATCGTCGACGAGGCCACGCTCGGCTCGGGCGGCTGGCAGATCACCACCACCTTCGTGAAGAAGGACCAGCAGGCGCTGGTCGCGGCGGTGAAGAAGGGCCTGCGGAGCCTGCCGGACACCCGTAAGGCCAGGTCCATCCGGGTCGGCGCGGCCTCCGTGGACCCGTCCACGGGACGGATCGTCGCTGCCTACGGCGGCCCCGACTACGCCGTCCGCCCCTACAACGACGCCGTCCGGCACGACCTCCAGGTCGGTTCCACCTTCAAGCCGTTCGACCTCGCGGCCGCGCTGCAGCACCACGCCACCACCCAGGACGGCCGTGCCATCACCCTCCGAACCCGGTACGACGGCACCAGCCGCCACTGTGTGCAGGGCCTGCCGCGCGGTTACCGCTACTGCCCGCCCAACGAGGACGACCGCGACTACGGCCGGATCAGCCTGCGTACGGCGATGATGAAGTCCGTCAACGCCGTGTACGCGCAGGAGGGCGCCGACGCCGGTCTGGCCCGTGTCCGCAAGGCCGCCGTCGCGGCCGGACTGCCCGCCGACACGCCCGACATGGGCGCCACCCCCGCCCTGACCCTCGGTGTGGCCACGCCCAGTCCGCTCGACATGGCCAGCGCGTACGCGACCTTCGACCACCACGGCCGGCGCATCGCTCCCTGGGCGGTGCAGAAGCTCACCCGTGACAACAGGGCGTACGACCTGCCCGGTCATGAGGCCGCCCGGGCGTTCTCCCGCGCCACGGCCGACCAGGTCACCTCGGTACTGAAGAGTGTCGTCAGCCCCGAGGGCACCGGCTATCTGGCCACCGCCCTGGGCCGGCCGGCCGCGGGAAAGACCGGCACGACGGACGACAACCTCTCGGCATGGTTCGTCGGCTACACACCCGAACTGACCACATCCGTGGCGATGTTCGCCGAGAAGCCCACGGACCACACCCGGATCTCGCTCGGTGACGCCGCCGGGATCAGCCGGGTCAACGGCGGCTCCTATCCGACCCGGATCTGGACGGCGTACATGTCCGCCGCGCTGAAGGACCGACCGGTGCACGACTTCCGGCTCAAGCTGCCCGCGCAGACCCACACCCCGAGAACCGAGGCCAGGCCGCACCCCGCGAAACCGCCGAGCCACACCACGGTCCCCACCCACAGGCCGCCCACGACTCCCGCCCCCACGACTACGCCCAAGCCCCCGCAGAGCACACCCCCGGCGACCACGACTCCCCCCACACCCACGCCGACCGAGACCGGACCGCCCACACCCACGGACCCGCCATCGACCCCGGCAACGCCACCGAGCGGGACCAGCACCAGTCCCCCGCCGCCCTGACACAGGCACCTCACGGCCGTTTCGGCGGCTGGATCCACCCCAGGGACCGCTCGACGGCCCGCTTCCAGCTGGCGTACTCCCACTCCCGGCGTCCCGGGTCCATGTCCGGCAGCCACTGGGCGGCCATGTGCCAGTTGCGGCGCAGCACCTGCAGGTCCGGCCAGTAGCCGGACGCGAGCCCCGCCGCGTAGGCGGCGCCCAGCGACACCGTCTCGTGGACGAGGGGCCGTACGACGGGAACGTCGAGCACGTCGGCCAGGATCTGCATGAGCAGATGGTCGGAGGTCATGCCGCCGTCCACCTTGAGCTGCTTCAGGGCGAGCGCGGAGTCGGCGTTCATGGCGTCGACGACCTCGCGGGTCTGCCAGCCGGTGGCCTCCAGGACCGCTCGGGCCAGATGCCCCTTGGTGATGTACGAGGTGAGGCCGACGATGACACCGCGGGCGTCGCTGCGCCAGTGGGGCGCGAAGAGACCGGAGAACGCGGGGACGATGTAGCAGCCGCCGTTGTCCTCGACGGTGCGTGCCAGCGTCTCGATCTCGGGTGCGCTGTGGATCAGGCCGAGCCGGTCGCGGAACCACTGGACGAGCGAGCCCGTGACGGCCATCGGGCCTTCCAGGGCGTAGACCGTGGGCTGGTCCGCGATCTTGTAGGCGACGGTGGTGAGCAGCCCGTGCTGCGAGCGCACGAGGTCGGTACCGGTGTTCATCACCAGGAAGCTGCCGGTCCCGTACGTGCACTTCGCCTCACCGGGCGAGAAACAGGTCTGTCCGAACAGGGCCGCCTGCTGGTCGCCGAGGGCCGCCGTGATGGGCACGCCCGGGAGGAGCGAGCGGGCCTCGCCGTAGCGTTCCGCCGAGGACCGGATCTCCGGGAGCATCGAGCCCGGTACGCCGAAGAAGTCCATCAGGGCTTCGTCCCAGGTCAGCGTGCGGATGTCCATGAGCATGGTGCGGCTTGCGTTGGTGGCGTCGGTGATGTGCAGGCCGCCGTCCGTGCCGCCGGTGAGGTTCCAGATCAGCCAGCTCTCCATGGTGCCGAACAGCACCTCGCCGTCCCGGGCGCGCTGCTCCAGCCCGTCGACGTGGTCGAACAGCCAGCGGATGCGGGGGGCGGAGAAGTAGGTCGAAGGGGGCAGGCAGCAGTGTTCGAGGAAGAACTCGTCGCCGGGCTGTTTCCTCAGCTCATCGACGAGCGGGGCGGTGCGCATGTCCTGCCAGACGATGGCCCTGCCCAGCGGGGCCCCGGTCCGCGGGTCCCAGAGGACCGTCGTCTCGCGCTGGTTGGCGATCCCCATGGCCGAGATCTGTCCCGCGTCGACGCCGGCGTTCGAGAGTGCCTCGGGGACGACGCGCTGGAGATTGCGCCAGATCTCCACGGCGTCGTGCTCGACCCAGCCCGGCCGGGGGAAGAACTGCTGGTGCTCCCGCTGGGCGACCGACACCAGCCGTCCACTGTGGTCGAACAGGATGCATCGCGTGGAGGTGGTGCCCTGGTCGATGGACATCACATACCGCTCAACCATGATCGGCCCTGCCTTCCGATGTGTCGCGGAGGTGCTGGGGACCTACCAGCGGGCCGCGCCCAGGTCTCTGGAGATCGCACGTGCCGCCTCCCGCAGCACGGTGATCAGGGCCGGCTGAGGCCGGCCTTTGGTGTCGCAGATCCGCTCGACGGCGCCGGACACCCCGATCGCGCCCACCACCAGACCGCCCTGCCCCCGGATCGGCGCGGCGATTCCGGCTTCGCCCATGCTCATCTCCTGCACCTCGGCGCCCCAGCCGAGATCCCGTATCTCGGCCAGCGCCCGGTTGATCTCCTCCGGGTGCACCAGGGTGTGCCGGGTGTACGGCTCCGGCGCCTCCTCCAGCAAGACGTCGACGGGCGTGACTCCGAAGGCCAGCAGGACCTTGCCGAGCGAGGAGGCGTGCAGGGGCAGCAGTGCGCCGACGTCGAGGGTCTGGAGGGTGTCGTCCGGCCGGAAGACATGGTGGATGACCAGCACCCTGCCCTCCAGGGGCGTGCCCAGGCGTACGGCCTCGCCGCTGCGGGCGGCCAGGGCGTCGGCCCAGTTGATGGAGCGCGACCGCAGTTCGTTGACGTCGAGATAACTGGTGCCGAGGTGCAGCAGAGCCGCCCCGAGCTGGTACTTTCCGGTCGCCGGGTCCTGCTCGACGAAGTCCACATGTTGCAGGGTGCGCAGGATGCCGTGGGCGGTGCCCTTGGCCAGACCCAGCGAGGACGCCACCTCGCCCAGTCCCATCCGACGGGATCCTCCGGCGAGCAGGCGCAGGATCGCCGCCGCTCGCTCGATGGACTGGACTGGGCCGGCCATGAAGCGATGGTAGTCCGAGTTTTGCCCTTTTGGGACTGTCGTTCGGTAATGCCGACCGATGTTCGTTGACGGACGGAATTTCCCTCCTTAGCGTTCCACCGGCACGCCCGGTCCGCCGCCCCCAGAGCTTCCCCGAGGAGGAAACATGACAGCAGCGCAGCTCGCCGCCGCGCCCCGCGGGGAAGCCGAACACATCTTCGCGCTGCCGCACGCGGCGGGAGCCGTCTCGGCCGTACGCCGCCACATACGCCAGATCCTCACCGACTGGAACCTGGCCGCGGACCTCGCCGAGGACGTACTGCTGGTGGCCTCGGAGCTGCTCACCAACGCCCTCGTCCACGCCCTGCCCCCGGCGACGCTGAGCCTCTCGCGCAGCGAGGTGGACCGGTGCCGAGCCGTACGCGTCGAGGTGACCGACATGGGGCCGGTGAGATCGGCGGGACTGTCCCCCTCCGTCCTCGACCCGGACGAGCACGGCCGGGGCCTCGGCATCGTCACCGCACTGGCGACCCGGTGCGGCGTACGCGTGCACGCGGGCGGGACGAGCCGGTGGGCGGAGCTGCAGGTGGGGCGGGGCTGAGGCGCACCACCTTCTGGCGCCGTCGCCACGCGAGCCGGCGGGCGGCGGCCTCGTAGGTGGCGGCGGTGGCGCTGCTCGCCCTGGACGGCGGCTGCACGCTCTCCGGGTGAACCTTCCGGCCGTTCCCGACGCGATTCCCACCCTGCTGGAAGAGATCTCGATCACGGGAAGACCCGCAGGACAGGCAGCTGTCACAAAAACAGGCTCTGCCTTGTCTTCCCTGCTAGAGGCGTCTCGTACAGGCACCTCTCACAGAGATCAGGGAACCGAGAGGAATTCCGTCATGAAGGTCGTAGTGATCGGTGGGACCGGGCTGATCGGCTCGAAGGTGGTCGCCGGGCTCGGCGAGCACGGGCACGAGGCGGTCGCGGCCGCGCCCAGCACCGGCGTCAACACGCTGACGGGCGAGGGGCTGGCCGGCGTCCTGCAGGGCGCGTCGGTCGTGGTCGACGTCTCCAACTCGCCCTCCTTCGAGGACGAGGCGGTCATGGAGTTCTTCCGCACGTCCACGACCAACCTGCTGAAGGCGGAGACCGATGCGGGCGTCCGGCACCACGTGGCGCTGTCCGTCGTCGGCACCGACCGCCTCCAGGGCAGCGGCTACTTCCGCGCCAAGCAGGTCCAGGAGGACCTGATCAAGGCGTCGGGCATCCCCTTCTCCATCGTTCACGCCACGCAGTTCTTCGAGTTCGGGAAGGGTCTCGCCGACGGGATGACCGAGGGCGACACCGTGCGGGTGCCCGACGCCAAGATCCAGCCCATCGTCTCCGACGACGTGGCCGCGGCCGTCGTCCGTACCGCAGTCGGCGCCCCGGCGGACGGCGTGGTGGAGGTCGCAGGTCCCGAGGCGTTCCAGCTGGAGGAGTTCATCCGCCTGGCCCTCGCCGCCCACGACGACCCCCGCACCGTCGTCACGGACCCGCAGGCGACGTACTGGGGCGCGGAGTTGACGGAGACCTCGCTCCTGCCGGGTCCGGACGCGCACCGCGCCGAGACCCGGTTCGCCGACTGGCTCGCCCAGCAGAAGTAAGGGGAAACCTTCAGGCGGCGGTGGCGTCCTTGAGTGCCTTCAGCAGCTGCTCGCGGGGCATCTTCGAGCGGCCGGCAATGTCGGCATCGGAAGCCCGCGCCTGTCGCGGATCCGACCGGAGGTGCCGCGCTGCAGCCGGTGGGAGTGGACCGTGTGGTCCTCGGTCGCCGTGAACAGGGCCACGGGCACGCTGACCAGCCCCGGCGTGACCACTCCTCTCCAGACGGAGGGCGCCACCTCTCACCTCGCCTTTCGTTCTGTGTCCCGGGCGCGTCCCCGCTCCGGCCCGCTCAGACGTTTGACCTGAGCGGCAGCGGCTTCGGCGCGCCGGCGGGCCTCCCTGACCTGCCGGTCGGTGGCGCGGGCCAGCTCGCGGGCCTTGCGGGCGGCCGACTCGGCCTCATGGTGTTCGCTCTCCAGCCGCTTGATCTCCTCGGCCAGCTCCGTCAGTCGCTGTTCGAGTTCGTCGGCGCGTGTCTGCGTGTCCCGCGCCTGCCGGTCGGCGGCCGCGGCTTCCTCCTGACGGGCGGTGAGGTCGCGTTCGGTGTCCTCGGCCTGCCGCCGGGCCCGTTCGAGCCGCCTGCGCTGCCCTTCTCCCGCCGTGCCGCCGTCTCGCGCGGGCCGGGCCGGTGCGGGCTCGCGAGGACGCGGGCGCGCGCCGTCGGCGGCCGCCGGGAAGCCGACGGCCTGGTCGAAGGCCTTGACCAGGTGGCCACCGGCCCACTCCCGCGCGGCATCCGGGTGGGCGAGCACGGCGTGCAGGATGGTCTCGACCTCGCGCTGGACGCCCTCGCCGACCGGGTGCCCGGCCTGCGAGGCCAGCTGGCGTGCCTGCCGAGACAGCGCGTTGATCAGGGCGTGCTGCCGACGGCTGAGTTCCCGCAGCTGCGCCCCGTCCAGGTCACGGTGCGCCTGGCGCAGGCCTTCGCCGAGGCGCAGCAGCGTGTCGGTCTCCTCGGGCTGTTCTCGTACGAGGAGGTTGCTCGCCCAGGCCGACAGGCTGGGACGGCGCAGCTTGGTGATCTCCCCGGCGAGGGTGCGGTCACCGGCCCTGCGGGCCTCGGCCGCACGGGCGTCGCGGGCCGCGGTGAAGTCCTCCGGCTTCAGCGCGTACAGCTCGTCCGCGACAGTCTCCAGGTCCAGGTCCAGGCTCATCGCGTCCCTCCGTGCTCGACGCCAAGTGACCGAGTTTCGCGGTATTCAACCCTTATGCCGGATTCCACCTCGACATCCTGGGGCTGAGCCGGCGGGCGACATCGACACCGACTGCCCCCTGCCCCTGCCCCCGCGTCCAGCTCCGCCCAGCCCTTGCCCCACCTATCGATATTCGATAGATTCCCATCGCAACTCGATGGAGGCTGAGTCATGGGAAAGCTGGCAGTGCGTGCGCTGCGCACAGTGCTCGTGGTGGTGTTCGCCGGCACCGTGTTCGTGCAGGCAGGAATGGTGTGGGCGCTGATCGGCAAGAACGACCCGGAGGACGGGTCGCTCCCGCTGACCCCGCTGCGTGTGATCACGATCCTGGGCATGGTGTCGGTCCAGGTCGCCCTGGTCTGCGTATGGCGCCTGGTGGCGATGGTGCGACGTGGAACCGTGTTCTCCCACGCCGCCTTCCGGTACGTGGACGGCGTGATCGGCGCGATCGTGGCGGCCTCCCTTGTGTGGTTCGCGGTCACGGCCATCAATGCGCCGGGTCAGCGGGACGACCCGGGCGTCACCGTCATCATGGGCGGGATCGGCCTGGCCATCCTCGGGGTCGCGCTCATCGTGCTCGTGCTGCGGATGCTGCTCGCCCAGGCCGTCGCGCGCGACGTCGAAGCGGCGCAGCTGCAGGCCGAGTTGGACGAGGTGATCTGATGCCGATCGCCGTCGACATCGATGTGATGCTGGCCAGGCGGAAGATGTCCGTGGGCGAACTCGCGGAACGCGTGGGGATCACGCCCGCCAATGTGGCGGTGCTCAAGAACGGCCGTGCCAAGGCGGTGCGCTTCACGACGCTGGCCGCCCTCTGCGAGGTGCTCAAGTGCCAGCCGGGCGACCTGCTGCGCTGGGAGGCCGAGGACGCCTCAAGCGGATGAGGTTGCCCCCTGGCAGGCGTGGAAACGCCCGACACCACCGGCCGTGACACGACACCTGCACCGCATGAAGCCCGCCCGTCAGCCCCCCTGCGGTTGCGGTCCCTGGTCAGGATCCTGGCTCCTGCCGGTGACCGACCGCACCACCTCCTCGATCAGCATCCTGTTCTCCTGGTCCGCGCTCTCGCCCACGGCGAAGCGGGTGCGGATGTAGGCATAAGAGAGGTCGAGCCGGGGGCTGGCGAAAGCGACGGCTCCGGCTGCCCCTCCATGACCGAAAGCGTCAGGGCCGAGGCAGCGGTAGTGGTCGTCGAAGACCGTGAAGCCGAGGGCGAAGCGGCTTTCGACTCCGCCCACCGCGTCGATGCCCTCGGAGTGGATTCGGGTGAACGTCTCGAGCGTCTCCGCATCCAGCAGAGCCGGCCTGTCGTCCAGCACTCCGATCACCGCCGCGTACGCCCCGGCCACGCCTCGGGCGGAGGCGACACCGCCGGCCGAACCCTGGCCGAGGGCCCTGGTACGGCGGAAGTTCGGGAAGACGGACAGGTCCGGCATGTACTTGAGACTGAAGGCGATCTTCACCAGCTCCGGCGGCTCCTCCACCACCGCACCAGGAGTCGGGATCGCCGGGTCCACCGGCACATACCTGGGTTCCAGCTCCTCCGGCAGGCCCAGGTAGAAGTCGACACCGTGCGGACGGCGCACCCGGTGCTCCCACCAGTCCTGGAGGGTACGACCGGTGGCGCGACGCACGACCTCGCCCGTGAGGGCGGCTATGACGAGGCCGTGGTAGCCGAACGCCGTGCCGGGCTTCCAGTAGGGGGCCTGGGCGGCCAGACGCTGGGCCATGAGGGTGTCGTCGGCCAGTTCCTCGATCGTGAAGACGTCGTCCACGCCTACCACGCCCGCCTGGTGGGCGAGCAGTTGCCGCAGGGTCAGCTCTCCCTTGCCCGCCTCGGCGAACTCCGGCCAGTACGACGCCACCGTTCGGTCCAGGTCCAGTACGCCGTCTTGGACGAGCAGGGCCACCACCAGGTGGGCCGCTCCCTTGCTCACCGAGAACACACCGGTCAGCGAGTCGCCATCCTCGACAGGGCCGGCCCAGAGGTCCACCACGCGCTCACCTCGGTGATGCACCGCAAGCTGTTGGCCTGTCGGGTGCGGTTGCTGGGCCGCCACCCGCGCGAAGACCTCGCGCACCGCTTCGAAGCCTGCTTGCACATGTCCGTGAACGTGCCCCTGCACCAGCGCGCGGCCACCGTCTCCGTTGTCAGTCAACCCTGTCTCCCGTCATGGAATGTTCAGCCTCTGGAGGTACCCGCGTACGCGATCAGTAAATGCACCGGCCGGATGCGGCTCTGCCGCCGCCGCGACGAACCCCAACGCAGCAGGTCCTGTGTTGCGGACGTGATTCTGGCGCGACAAGCCTGGGGCGCGACCGAATGCAGCCGGAAACGGCGGCTCCTGGTCCGTTTTCGTGACCAGCATTGACGTTGCCGATTACCCGCGTGACGCTATGAACAACCAGCGGGACCGTGACGCCCAGGCAGAAGCCGTCACGACAACAGGCGAGCAGTTACAGCCAAGCAGTGAGGAATCCCTGACCAGACTGATGGAAAGGTTTTCCATGGCGGCAAATGTGCTCTCCGCCGTAGCCATACTCGTGTCGTTCGTATCGTTTGTCATCAGCTTCCATGCTTCGCGCACGGCTGACCGCAGGGCCAGAATGCCCGTCCTCGTGATGAAACGCTTGGCCACTGACGAGTCGGGGCTCAATCAGATCCTCTTCACCAATGTGGGTACCGGTCCAGCCTTGAACATAATTTTCGGTCTGGGAGAAGTGGTCAAGGGTGCGGGATCGAAACAGCTTCAAAAAGGCGTCAGGGAGCCCTGGTTCAGTCCCCTTCACCTGTATCCGATACCGCCGGGCGGGCAGCTGAAGGTACTCCACCCTCAGACGAGCAGCCTTTTGGGAGCCATGTATACGGACGCCCTCGGGAACGCCTATACGGTCAAGGCAAGTCAATACGGGACGCTTACCCTTGAAAAGAAGCATCTCCCAGAGGTGTGGAAGATGGAAATCGTTCCAGCGATGTGGAACGAGCTGCCCGACGAGAGGCCGTGGCACCGAACGAGCTCCGATGGACGCACCCTGGCCGAGGCCGCAGCCTCACCAGGCAGCGCATTACGTAGCAGAGCAAATGATCAAGGGCCTCGTCTCACATGATGTGATCCAAGGCCCTGATCTGCGACTACGGAGAAGACTCCAGTCGGGACGACAGGATTTGAACCTGCGACCCCTTGACCCCCAGTCAAGTGCGCTACCAAGCTGCGCCACGTCCCGGTGCGCTTCCCGCGGTGAACCGCGTGATCGCGCGGACAGCACTTTACCGCACGTGCGGGGTGGTGCCGAAGCGGGCCGGGGGGGCGCGCGACAATCGGGCGTATGGGCAGCACGGGACGCAGGAGCAGCGCGCCGTCGGGCCGGGTGGCCGGGGCGCGGGACCGGGACGGCGAGGGGCGGGCTCGCAATGCCCGGCCGCGGGACGGACTCGGGCGGCCGTTGCCGTACGACGCGGAGGGGGTGGCCCGGCAGCCCGAGGGCGTGGTGCGCACCCCGGAGCAGAGCGTCGCCGAGGCGCAGGAGCTGCTGGACGACGGTAAGCCCTTCCACGCGCATGAGGTGTTCGAGGATGCGTGGAAGTCGGGGCCGGAGGAGGAGCGGGAGCTGTGGCGGGGGCTGGCGCAGCTTGCCGTAGGGCTCACGCACGCGGCCCGCGGGAATGTCACCGGCGGCGCCCGGTTGCTGCGGCGGGGCGCCGGGGCCGTGGAGCAGTGGGCGGCGGGATCGGGGCGGCAGCGGCCGTACGGGATGGATCTGGTGGGGCTGGTCGGCTGGGCGCGTGAGCTGGCGGACGACGTGGAGACCGGCGGCGGGGCCGTCGACGCGGGAGCGCGGGCGCCGCGGTTGCGTGGGCGGACCTCGTAGGGCCTGCGGCTGCGCGGCCGGCCCGCCTCCGGTGGGGCCCTCCGGCGTCCGTACCCGCTCGGTAGGGACGCGGTGTACGCACTGTCAGTGGGGTGCGGCACACTCGGGGTGTGCGAAAGATTCATGTCATCGGTATCGGCGCGGGCGACCCCGACCAGCTCACCCTTCAGGCGGTCAGGGCGCTGCGGAGCACGGACGTGTTCTTCATTCTCGAGAAGGGTGAGGTGAAGGACGACCTCACCCGCCTCCGCCGGGACATGCTCGACGCGCACCTACCGGACGGGGCGTCGTACCGGCTGGTCGAGGCGCGGGACCCGGAGCGGGACCGCAAGGCGGGCGGTGCGGACTACTCCCCCGCGGTCGGGGACTGGCGCAGTGCCCGTGCCGACATCTACGAGCGGCTGATCGCCGAGGAGCTGGGCGAGGACGAGAGCGGCGCGTTCCTGGTGTGGGGGGATCCGGCGTTGTACGACAGCACGATCGGGATTCTGGAGGAGGTACGGGAGCGGGGCGGCGTCGAGTTCGACTACGACGTCGTGCCGGGCATCAGCAGTGTCTCCGCGCTCGTCGCCCGGCATCGTACGGGGCTGAACCGGGTGGCCCGGCCCGTCCAGATCACCACTGGGCGGCGGCTCGCCGAGGGCTTCCCGGAGGGGGTGGACGACGTGGTCGTGATGCTGGACGCCCACCAAACCTTCCGGCAGTACGCCGACGAGGACATCGACATCTACTGGGGCGCGTACATCGGCACCCCGGACGAGATCCTCGCCTCCGGGCCGATCGGTGAGGCCGCGCCGCACATCGAGCGGCTGCGGGCCGAGGCCCGGGAGCGCAAGGGGTGGATCATGGACACGTATCTGCTGCGCAGACATCCCGGGCAGCGGTAGGCATACGCCACCCGGAAACCGCTGCCACCGTCTGAAATCGGTGTGCTCGGCGCAGTGGGTGATCGCCGTACTCGCCTCATGTCTCCCGCACCCGTCCGCTTCCGCGACACCCGCCGCGTGGCCTACGACTTCTCCGGGTCCACGCTGGTGCGGCTGCCCGCGCTGCGACCGCGTGGCCCACTTCGAGCGGCGCGAGGGCCGGGCGGCCGGCGCCCCGGACCGGACGTATCCGGAACGGCGTCTGGTCTGCCGCTCCTGCGGTCTGTCCCGCATCGACACCGGACCGCACGGTGGGACACGGCGGCCCGGACAGAGATGCTGCCGGCCGGCCCTGTGGCTGCGGGCGGAGACCAGGCACGGTGAGCTGTGGGCGTACAACCTCGAACACCTCGACCTGATCAGGCGGTTCGTCGCCGCCGATCTGCGGGAGCGGGCGCCCTGGTACGACACCGGGCGGAAGATGACGCTGGTCGCGAGGCTGCCCGCCTGGATCAAGAGCGCCAAGAACCGCACCGAGGTGCTGCACGCGATCGACCGGCTGCGGGCGTCGGTCACCTCGGGGTGAGACCCAGCCGGGCGAGGGTCTGCGGCACATCGGGGACTGCGGTCACGCCCTCCGGCAACGGCGGCCTTCGTACGACCACGACCGGCAGCCGGAGTCCGCGGGCGGCCGTGAGCTTGGCGGCCGTCGCCTCTCCCCCGCTGTCCTTCGTCACCACGACGTCGACCATGTACTCGCTCAGCAGCGCCGTCTCGTCGTCCACCGTGAACGGCCCGCGCGCCAGCAGCACTTCCGTGTGCGGCGGCATCGGCGGCTCGGGAGGTTCCACGGACCGCACGACGAAGTGACGGTCTGTCAGGTGGGCGAAGACGGAGAGGCCCATGCGTCCTGTGGTCAGGAACACGCGGGGGCCGAAGCGCGGCAGCAGGTTCGCCGCCGCGGCGAGGGACGGGACCATGTGCCAGCGGTCCTCGGGGCCGGGTTGCCAGCCTGGTCGGCGCAGGACGACCGCCGGGACTCCGGTCGCCGACGCGGCCTGCGCCGCGTTCGCCGTGATGGCCTCCGCGAAGGGGTGCGTGGCGTCCACGAGGGCGTCCACGCGCTGCTCGCGCAGCCAGCCGGCCAGCCCCTGCGCCCCTCCGAAGCCTCCGACGCGTACGTCCCCTGCCAGTGCGCCCGGCCGGCCCACCCGCCCCGCGAGCGAGGTCGTGACGCGTACGCCGGGATGTGCCGCGAGCGCGGCGGCCAGTTCGCGGGCCTCGGTGGTGCCGCCGAGGATCAGGACGTGGGGGGACATGGGTGCGAGCGTACGAGGTCGGCGATGGACGCGGTTGCGGGGGATGCGGGACGGCCGCCCGGTGGGGGTACCGGGCGGCCGTCTTGTTTCATGTGCTCAGCCCTGACGGGCCTTGAAGCGGGGGTCCTTCTTGTTGATCACGTAGACCACGCCCCGTCGGCGGACCACCTGGGCGCCGGGCTTGGACTTCAGTGAACGCAGGGACTTGCGGACCTTCATGGTTCTGCTCTCCTCGGGTTGCGCGCGGGACCGCGTCAGTGACGCGTCGCCGCGGAGCGGCCGTAGCGGCGCTCGAAGCGCTCCACCCGGCCGGCCGTGTCCAGGACCCGCGACCTGCCCGTGTAGAAGGGGTGGGACGCCGAGGAGATCTCGACGTCGATCACGGGGTAGGTGTTGCCGTCCTCCCACTCGATCGTCTTCGAGGAGTCGGCGGTGGAGCGGGTCAGGAAGGTGACGTCCGCGGTGCGGTCGCGGAAGACCACATGGCGGGAGTCGGGATGGATGCGGGGCTTCATGGGGTTTTCCTTTCCGGGACCGCGGCCGGAGGGTGGTTCCTCAGGGCCGCGGCCTGGTCGTCGCGGGCTGCTTCAGCGCTCCTCGCGGAACTCGACGTGCGCGCCGGCCACCGGGTCGTACTTGCGCAGGACGAGTCGGTCGGGGTCGTTGAGGCGGTTCTTGCGGGTCACGTAGGTGACGCCGGTTCCGGCCGTCGACTTCAGCTTGACGACGGGGCGCGCGGTGCTGCGTGCCATGAGGTTCTCCCTTCGCCCACGCCACGGATTGTTGATCCGAGCATGTCAATCACAGCCGGTCCAACAACGGCTCCCGCTGTCGCATTCCCGGGGTGGCGGGCGAGGCGCGGTTATCGTCCAGGCATGGAGTCAGTGCGGGGAGCCGTGAGTGGATCCATGGGTGGACCGGTGCGTGCCGTTCTCATCGACATCGACGGGGTGCTGACCGTCTCGTGGGAGCCGCTGCCTGGGACGGTCGAGGCGTTGCGGGAGATCCGGGAGGCCGGGTTCGGGGTCGCGCTGGTCACCAACACGACCTCGCGGACCCGGGCGTCGATCGCCGGGACCCTGCGGCAGGCGGGGTTCGCGGTCGACGCGGAGGACATCCTGACCGCGCCCGTCGCCACCGCCGCGTATCTCGCCGAGCACTGCCCGGGGGCGCGGTGTGTGCTGCTGAACAGCGGGGACATCCGGGAGGACCTCGACGGGGTCGCGCTGCTGGACCCTGCGGCTGCCGACCCAGGGGCTGTGGACCCCGACGGTGCGGAGAGCGTGCCGGATGTCGTGGTCGTCGGGGGTGCGGGGCCGGAGTTCGACTACGACGCGCTCAACAGGGCCTTCGGGTATCTGCAGCGCGGGGCGCGGCTGGTGGCCGTACACCGGAATCTGTACTGGCGTACCGACGCCGGGCTGCAGCTCGACTCCGGGGCGTTTCTCGTCGGGCTGGAGCGGGCGGCCCGGATCGAGGCCGAGGTGACCGGGAAGCCGTCGGCGGCGTTCTTCGAGGCGGCGCTGGCGCGGCTCGGTGTGGGGGCGGGTGAGGCGCTGATGGTCGGGGACGACATCGAGTCCGATGTGCTGGCGGCTCAGCGGGCCGGGATCACGGGGGTGCTGGTGAAGACCGGGAAGTATCTGCCCGAGACACATCGGGATGCGAGCGGTACGCCGGATCACGTCATCGAGTCGTTTGCGGATCTGCCGGGGTTGTTGCGGGGTTCGGCGGAGAGGTAGCGCGGCTAGCGCAACAGCAGCTGCAGGCCGCCCACGATCGTCGCGGCGATGACGAGTTGTTCGAAGAGGCGCTGGTTGATTCGGTTCACAGCCCATTTGCCGAACAACGCACCGGGCACGACGAACGCCGCGAGGGCGGCGTCGAGGAACAGCGAGCGGCCGTCGATCAGACCGAGCCCGGCGCTGAAGGGCACCTTCGACACGTTCACGATCAGGAAGAAGAACGCCGAGGTACCCAGGAAGCCCAGCTTGCGGAAGCCCGCCGACAGCAGGTACATCGACATCACCGGGCCGCCCGCGTTGGCGACCATCGTGGTGAAGCCGCCGAGCACGCCGTACGAGCGGGCCTTGACCCGGCCGGACCTCGTGGCCACCGAGTCCGGCTCCTCCTCGGCCTCGGCCGTGCGTCGCCGCCACACCGTCACGCCCGCCATCAGCAGCAGGATCGCGCCGATCGACGTCCGTACGATCCCGTCGTCGGCCCACATCAGGAACACCGTGCCCACGACCACGCCCGCCGCGACCGCCGGGAACAGCCGCCACAGCGTGGGCCAGTGGGCGTGCCGCCGGTAGGTGAGCACGGCCAGGACGTCGCCGACGATCAGGATCGGCAGGAGGACGCCGGTGGAGGCGCGGGCGGGCAGGACCGCGGCGAAGATGGCGAGGCTCACCGTGTTGGCCCCGCTCACGGCGGTCTTGGAGAAGCCGACGAGGAGGGCTGCGCAGGCGAGGGCGGCGAACTCCCAGCCGGTTATGTGCCAGAGCGTCATCGTGTTCATGCGGGAAGCGATGCTATGCGCAGGCAGGGGGGTGTGTAAGTACCGTCTCGCTGGTTGGCACCCGGCGGTGGTGAGGCCGCTGCCGGGGGCTGCCGCCCCCAGACCCCCGCCTCGGCCCTCAAGGGGCCTCGTCCTCAGACGCCGGACGGGCTGAGATCACCGACCGGCCGCCAAGCAGCGCCCCGCGGAGCGCTCAGTGCCGCTCCACCAGCACCGCACTCCCCTGCCCCACCCCCACACACATCGTCGCCAAGCCCCGCTCCGCCCCCGTCCGCCGCATCCGGTGCAGCAACGTCGTAAGAATGCGTGCCCCCGAACAGCCCAGTGGATGCCCCAGGGCGATCGCGCCGCCGCTCGGGTTGACCAGGTCGGGGTCGATGCCGAGCCGGTCCACGCACGCGAGGGCCTGGGCGGCGAACGCCTCGTTGAACTCGGCCTCCTGGATGTCGGCGACGGTCCAGTCGGCGCGGGCGAGGGCCTTGCGGGTGGCCGGGACCGGGCCGATGCCCATCACGTCGGGGTGGACCCCGGCCGAGGCGCCGGCGACGTAGCGGCCCAGGGATTCCAGGCCCAGGTCGCCCAGGGCTTCCTCGCTGACCAGGAGGAGGCCGGCGGCGCCGTCGTTCATCGGGGAGGCGTTGCCCGCGGTGACCGTGCCTCCGGTGCGGAAGACCGGCTTGAGGCGGGAGAGTTTCTCGTACGAGGTGTCCTCGCGGATGCATTCGTCGGCCTCGACGAGCACCCCGTCGGGACGCTCCACCGGCAGGAGTTCATCGTCGAAGTGGCCGTTCTTGCGGGCGTCCGCGGCGCGTTGGTGGCTGCGCAGGGCGAACTCGTCCTGGCGTTCGCGGGTGATGCCGTGGCAGTCGGCGACCTCCTCCGCGGTCTCGCCCATGGACAGCAGGCCGTGGAGGTCCTTCATCGCCGGGTTGACCAGGCGCCAGCCGAGGCGGGTGTCGACCGTCTCGATCCGGTGCGGGAGGGCCTCATCGGGGCGGGGCAGGACGAAGGGGGCGCGGCTCATCGACTCGGAGCCGCCCGCGAGGACGATGTCGGCCTCTCCGGCGGCGATGGTGCGGGCGGCCGTCGTCACCGCCTCCAGGCCCGAGGCGCACAGGCGGTTGACGGTGGCGCCGGGGACGGACTCGGGGAGGCCGGCGAGGAGCGCGGCCATGCGGGCGACGTTGCGGTTGTCCTCGCCCGCCTGGTTGGCGGCGCCCCAGTAGACGTCGTCGATGCGCGCCGGGTCGAGGGCGGGGACGTCCGCGACGAGGGACCGGATCACATGCGCCGCGAGGTCGTCGGGGCGCACGGAGGACAGCGCTCCGCGCAGCTTTCCGATGGGGGTGCGGCGGGCGGCCGCGAAGTGGACGGGGCGCACGACAGGACTCCTGACCGAGGGCACACTTAATTAGCGCTGCTAGTTTTGGAGTGTAGACCGCCGCCGCGCCGCCTGGGAAGATCCGGGAAGGTCACCAGGACACCTGGGACCGGAACCAGCACCTTCACCGATGCAGCTGGAGGAGACATGGCCGACGCCCGCGAGCACGTCGTCACGGGGAGCAACGGCTCGATCGCCGTACGCGAGTGGCCTCGGGAGCGGCCCCGGTATCTGGCGCTGGTCGTGCACGGCTACGGAGAGCACGCCGGGCGGTACGAGGAACTGGCCGGGGTGCTGGTCGGGCACGGGGCCGCGGTCTTCGCGCCCGATCATGTGGGGCATGGCAGGTCGGCCGGCGAGCGGGTGCTGGTCGCGGACTTCGAGGACGTGGTCGGGGACGTTCATCTCGTGGCGGAGCTGGCGCGGTCCCTGTACCCGGGGGTGCGGGTCGCGCTGATCGGGCATTCCATGGGCGGACTCATCTCGGCCCGCTACGCCCAGCGGTACGGCGACGAGCTCGCCGCGCTCGTGCTGTCCGGGCCGGTGATCGGCGCGTGGGAGCTGCCGGGGCAGCTGCTCGCGCTCGACGAGATCCCCGACACGCCCATCAGTCCTGCCTCGCTCTCCCGCAATGCGGCGGTGGGAGCGGCGTACGTGGCCGATCCGCTGGTCTGGCACGGTCCGATGAAGCGGCCGACCGTGGAGGCGTTCGCGCGGACGCTCGAGACCGTCACCAAGAACGGCGATGTCGGCCGGCTGCCGCTGCTGTGGCTGCACGGCGAAGACGACCGGCTGGTCCCGCTCGCCGGGAGCCGCGTCGGCGTGGAGCAGCTCAGCGGCGGCAACCTCACCGAACGGATCTACCCCGGCGCCCGGCACGAGGTGTTCAACGAGACCAACAAGGCCGAGGTCTTCGCAGATCTGTCCCGGTTCCTGGACGGCGTGGTCACGGGCTGAGACGGCGCCGGGTGGCCCCTGCACCTTGTTTGCAGCACTTCGCCAGGGGCACCCGAGTGCGCGTGAAGTGACCGCAACGGCTGGAAGGAGAAGCGCCCTGATGACTGCCGTGAAGAGCACACTTCCGGAACCGGCCCGCAAGGTCGCCGGTGACGCGCTGCAGAGCACTCTCGTCGATCTTCTCGGGCTCTCACTGATCGCAAAGCAGGTGCACTGGAACATCGTGGGCCCGCGGTTCCGCTCGATCCACCTTCAGCTCGACGAGGTGGTGGCCACCGCCCGCACGTACGCCGACACGGTCGCGGAGCGATCCTCGGCGCTCGGCCTGCCGCCCGACGGGCGGCCCGAGACGATCGCGGCGTCCTGCACACTGCCGGGTCCGAAGGACGGCTGGGTGCGCGACACCGAGGTCGTCCAGCTGATCGCGGACGCGCTGGAGGCGGCGATCGGGCGGCTGCGCGAGCGCATCGCCGCGACCGCGGAACCGGACCCCGTCACCCAGGACCTGCTGATCTCCCTCACCGCGGAGCTCGAGAAGCAGCGGTGGATGTTCGACGCGGAGAACTGGCCGCGCGAGGACTGACTCCTCGACGGCCGGACCATGCACGTACGGAAGGGGCACGCGATGACCGACGCCCTCGAATTCGACGCGCTGTGGGACGACTTCCACCGCGTGGTGAACATGACCTCCCAGGAGCTCGCCGCCTGGCTGCGGGTGAGCGACGCCGACGAGGACACCGAGCCGCTGCCCGACCAGGCGGGTTCCCCCATCGGACAGCACGTCCTCGCGATCCTGCAGAAACGCCGCACGGACCTCACCGACGACGACGTACGCGTGATGTACGAAGTCGTGGACACGGTCACGGAGCAGTCGGACCTGGAGAGCGAGCCGGAGGCGGAGGACACCGACCGCCGGCACCGGCTGATGACGATCGGCCATGACCCGCTGAAGCCATGAGCGGCCAGAAGGACGTCGTACGCGAACTGGTGCGGGCGCACGGGCAGACGTTCGCCGAGGAGGCGGGCATCAGGCTCAAGGACACCCCGCAGCCGCTGTACCGGCTGCTGGTCCTTGCGCTGCTGCTCAGTGCCCGCATCCGCGGGGCGATCGCCGTCGACACGGCCCGCGAGCTGTACCGGGCGGGTCTGCGCGACCCGCGCCGGATGGCCGGGGCCGACTGGCAGCAGCGGGTGGACGCGCTGGGCCGCGGCGGCTACCGACGCTACGACGAACGCACAGCCACTCAACTGGGAGACGGCGCCCAGCTGTTGATCGAGCGGTGGGGCGGGGATCTGCGCCGGCTGCGGAAGGAGGCGGACGGCGACGTCGGCGAACTGCGCCGTCTGCTCCAGGAGGTCCCGGGCCTGGGACCGGCCGGCGCCGACATCTTCCTGCGCGAGGCCCAGCGGGTGTGGCCGGAAGCGGCACCGTACCTGGACCGCAAGGCGCTCGACGGAGCGGAGCGGCTGGGTCTGCCGAAGGACCCCGACCGGCTGGTGAAGCTCGCCGCGAACACCCAACCGGCCGTGCTCGCGGCCGCGTTGGTATGGGCGGCGCTCGACAAGGAGGTGGCCGAAGACAGTCTCCGTCGCGCAGCATGATCGTGTAACACTGCTCGCACGCACGGCCTTCCGGGCCTGTCGAGCAGAGGAGCGTCACGTGACGGGGACCGAGCCGGCCGCACCGCGGATCGACACGACCAGGCCGCACCCGGCCCGCGTCTACGACTGGTTCCTCGGCGGCAAGGACAACTACCCCGTCGACGAGCAGCTGGGCCGGCAGATCGCGTCGATCCAGGGGGACGCGCCGCGCGCCGCCCGCGCCAACCGCCGGTTCATGCAGCGCGCCACGCGCAGGCTGGTCGAGCAGTCGGGAATCCGCCAGTTCCTCGACATCGGCACGGGCATCCCCACCGAGCCCAACCTCCACCAGATCGCCCAGCGCGTCGCACCGGACGCGCGCGTCGTCTACGTCGACAACGACCCGATCGTCCTCGCCCACGCCGGCGCCCTGCTGCGCGGCACCCCGGAAGGCGTCACCGAATACCTGCAGGCCGACGCCCGCGACCCCGCCGCCATCCTCGAACAGGCGGGCCGCATCCTCGACTTCGACCGCCCGGTCGCCCTCTCCCTGATCGCCCTGCTGCACTTCATCGCCGACGAGGACGGCGCCTACGACCTGGTGGGCACCCTCGTCGAGGCCCTCGCCCCGGGCAGCTGCCTGGTCCTGTCCGCCATGACCGCGGACTTCGAGCCGGAGAACGTACGGCGGGGCATCGAGGCCTACGCGGCGGGCGGAGTGACCCTGGTGGCCCGTACACAGGCCGAAATGGGCGGCTTCTTCAAGAACCTCGACCTCGTCGCGCCGGGGATCGTGTCCGTGGTCGACTGGCACCCCGAGCTCGGCGTGGACGAGCCATCGGACGGCGAGGGGCCCGTGTCGCTGTACGGGGGCGTCGGCGTCAAGCGCTGACGGGGCTGCCCACCAGCGCGGTCACTTCAAAGCGGACTTCAGCGCTGAAGCAACGGACCCTGAATCCGTGGAAGGGATCTTCCAGCGGAATGCGACGCCGTTGCCGTCAACGTAGACGAGGCTGCCACCCTTCTCGGCGGCGGTGATATCGAAGACGACAGAGTCGGCCTGGTAGGTCTTGGGGGAGACATCTGGAGCACCCTCACTGAATCCCACGGGAGCGACCTTTCCCGCCGCTTTGCTGTTGCCTGCCTTGACGGTCTTCCCGCCGGGTGCCTTCCACCGGAAGCCGTCCTTGCCGGCTGTGGTCGTCACCGGGGTCTCGGACTGATTCTTGGCTTCGAACCTGACGACAGCGAAGAGACCATGCTCCGGGCTCTCAGCGCCGGCCTTGTCGACGTAGACGACGGCATCCGGGGTGATCTGCGCGGTGCCCCTACCACCAACTCCGGCTGTGTCGGCGCTCTGCCCGAAATCGAGCGCGGTACGCGGACTCGGCTGCGGATCGCTCTTGTCATCTCCGTCGGAACAGGCAGTCAGGCTCAAGATGCAGGCTGCTGCGAGCGCGGATGCTCTGATGATGTGGCGCATGATCCCCCCGGGTAGAAGCAGACGCAGTATGCCGAGTCTGCACCACGCCGGCTAGTCAGGTGCCGGCCCGGACACCATGATCAGCATGCCCGGGTCGGCGTGCCCTCAGCAGATATCCAGGCGGTTGAAGTCGTACGTCGCGTAGTCCGGGACCGTGTAGATCTTGTAGTCCGCAGGGATGTAGACCTGGTACCTGGGCCCCCAGAAATGGACCTGGGCCCCGCCCGTCTGGTGGTTGAGAACAGCGAGCGAGTCGATGAAGTTCGAGAGCGACCTCGTGTCGCACTTGAACAGGTGGAAGATGCTGTGGTTGCCGTCGCCTTGGCCAACCGCCACGCAGGCGATTCCATTTGCCCAGGCGCACGTGGCCAGCGCCGCGTTCCGATCGGCACTCGACACATCCCGCTGTACCCACTCACCTGAGAACAGCGGGTAGATCTGCGGTGTCCATGCGGCCGTTCCGGTGGCAACGTTCGGTGCTGCCTGTGCTGGTGCCTGCGCCGCCAGCGGAACAAGTGCGGCGATCATCGTCACGACCATGACAGCCGCCCGTCGCCTGATTCTGCTCAATGCCATTTGGCCTCCTCTGTAGTCGCAACCGATGCAGCCGTTTCTGGCTGGATGGTGTCTTTCTGCCGAGGAATTGGACTATCTGGACCTTGGCGCTGATGCGCCGTGAAGGCGAACAGGTCGCCATCACCCTGCACTTCTGGAAATGCACCGTCCATCACTTCGAAGAGCATCGAAAAGATGGGCCAGGACCGCTCCTGCCGGTGGGCCCGCAGATCTGAGCGGGAGCCCTGCTGGAAGGCCCTCGCATGCCGGCAAAGGAACCCCCGCCTACCCTGACCGAATGATGGACGAGGGAGACTTCCGGGTCGGTGACGTGCTGTCGGTTGCTTGCGCCTTCACGGTGACCAGGGTCGAGAAGGGTCTCATGTGGGATCACGTGTCGGTGCGGTGGCCGTGGTGGGAGATCGACGCCGAGAACGAGTTCGCGCAGTGGAACGGGGTCGTCGCCCTCGGGGTGAACAGCAGCGGGAGCCCCTCGCCCGAGGTGGACGCCGAACTCTTTCGAACGGACCCCCCGCCCGAACAGTTGAAGGCGGGAGACGTCTGCCGGATCGGCGTGCCACCCACCGTCGTGCACGTGACGGACGTCGAACACCACGACCCTCCGCTGGAGACGGCCTGGCTGCCACATCCCACCCGGACCGTGACGGTGCTGCCCCGAGGTCTGTCCTCTCGCGAGTTCCCGGACGAGACCCACCTCAATGGCTCGGGGTACACCATCCACCCCGGCGACGGGATCCCCTTCACCTTCGAACTGTTGATGCGCCCCTACGCATCCCTCCAGGTGGGCGACGAGGTCGCCGATACCGTCGGCCGGGCATGGCGGTTCGACGGGCCATGGGACTGGACCGCGTTCGACGGGGAGCCCGCCGGCGCGGGCCCTGCGTGGCCACTCGTCCTGCTCACCCGAGCAGGAACTCCGTGCTCCGTCGAGGACGCCGAGGCGGTGGCTGCGAGTACGGCGAAAGGGTCGCACCAGGAGACGATCCGAGAGTGGATGGCACTCACCGACGCCTCGCCCACACCCTGACCCATCCCGACGCCTGAGGCCTCTCTGTCGGGGGTGAGCCAGGGCGGAGCCCGGCCCACCCGGCCAAGGCCCGTCATCGCCAAGCGATCATGGCCGAGTCCTCGGCCCGGCCGACCCGCCGGGCATCCGGGAAGCCTCTGCGGGACAGCCTTTCGGGGCTGGATACAGGTGTCAGCGGTGTGGATCAGTGATCTCCCGCAGCGCTTCCAGGGCCTGTCTCAGCTGCCGGGTGCGTACGGGGCCCAGGTGGGCCGTCCATTCCCCCTGGATCTCGCGGACGACGGGCAGGCTCAGTTCGATGAGTTCGTGGCCCCGGGCAGTGATCGTGACCAGTCGGGCTCGTGCGTCGCGCGGGTCGGGCACGCGTCGGACGTAGCCGGCTCGTTCGAGCTGGTCGACGATCGATCCGATGGTCTGCTTGCTGAGCTGTGACGCCTCGGCCAGCTCGGCCGGCCGCGAGCCCTCCGGACGGATCCGCTGGAAGACCCGTGCCTGGGTGAGCGAGATGTCGTGCCCGGCGGACTTCAGGGCGGCCATCACGGCCGACTCCATGAAGCGGTACGGGATGAACATCAGGAGTCCCAGGTTGAGCTCATCAGCGTCATCGTCGGTCATGCCGCCATCATTGCAGAAGGTCCGAACCTCGTACTAATATAGTCCGAAGTTCGGACCTTTGGGGGCTGTCATGGGCGACTCGGACGCTTACTGGACCGCTGTCCGCACGACCCGTCTGCGGATCGCTGACCTGCTGGAAGAACTCACTCCGGCCGAATGGGAACAGGAGTCGCTGTGCCGGGGCTGGCGCGTGCGGGACGTCGCGGGACACCTCGCTCTGGTCCCCACCATCACCACCTGGGACATGGTCGCGGTCGCCCCGCGCGCCCGGTTCAGCCCCGACCGGATCAATACCGTGCTGGCCCGCCGGCACGGCTCCCGTGCGCCCGCGGACCTGGTCGCCGCGATCCGCAGCCACGCCGACACCCGCCGCACAGCGAAGGTGCTGGACACCCGCAACGCGCTGTTCGACGCGATCGTCCACAGCCAGGACATCGCCCTCCCGCTCGCTCGACAGCTTCCCGTCCCGGCCGAACACAGCCGTCAAGCACTGCGGCGGGTCTGGGCGATGGGCTGGCCGTTCCACGCCGAGCGCCGCCTGGCCGGCCTGGCTCTGCGGGCGACCGACACCGACTGGGCAGTGGGTGACGGACCGGAGATCGCCGGGCCCGCCCTGGCCCTGCTGCTGCTCTCGACCGGACGCACCGCCTGCCTGGACGCCCTGCGGGGCGACGGCATCGACCGGCTCAAGTCCTCGCACACAAACCGCTGAGACATCCGCTCGCACGAGAAACGGAGCATCTGATGCGTCGCACCATCGGCATGACCCTCTGCGCAGTTCTCGCCGTGCTCGACCTGGCCGGCATCGTCGGCTTGTGGCAGCACCCCGGGCCGCCGCCCGCCATCATCATCACCGGCGCGGTGCTGGGCGCCGTCACCCTGGCCTCCTACCGGTCCGCAGGCCGGGGCAACGTCCGCGCCCTCCGGGTCGTCGTCGGCTCGCGGGTGGTCTCGGCTCTGCTCGGCCTTCCGGTCTTCTTCACCGCGGACGCGCCGGGCTGGGCCCGGATCGTCGTGGCGGTCCTCATCGTCGCCACCGCCGTCGCCGTCGCGCTGCTGGCGCCCGCCGCCCGCCCGACCGCGGCCGAGCAGGCCTGACGCCCTGGCCACCACCCGGCGCGCTCTGACCCCACACCGCCCCGGCTGGACCCGCCCGAAGATCCGCCTCAGCGGTTCAGGCGCAGGCTCTCAGCCACCCACGGGCGGAGACCCCCGCGCCCACCCGGCCGATACCGATCCCCGCCGACGCGCGGTCGCGTCGCACTCCTCCCGGTGTCGCTCACCCCAGCAGCCACCCCCCGTCCACGCTCAACTCCACCGCATTGACCGACCTGTTGCGCAGCAGGAAGTCCACCGAGTCCACCACGTCCGCCACGGTGGCGAGCCGGCCGGTCGGGGTCCTGGCGCGCAGGGCGGCCAGGACCTCCTCCGGCTTGGACCGCCAGTAGGGGCTGTCGCCCACGACTCCGGGGTGGACGGCGTTGACGCGGACCGGCGCGAGTTCCACCGCGAGGGTGTTCACCAGGCCCCGTACGCCCGCGTTGACCGTGGCCACCGTGGTCGCGCCCGGATAGGGGCGCTCCTTGGCCTGGCCGCCGAAGACGACGATCGCGCTGTCGTCGGTCATGCGCGGCCGCAGCACGTGCACGACCTCGGTGTAGCCGACCAGCTTGAGGGTGACCAGGCGCAGGGCGGCGGCGATGTCGTAGTCCGTCGCCCGGTTCTCGTCGCGGGAGACGCCCGCGAGCACCAGGTGGTCGACGCGTCCGACGTCCGCGAGCGCCGCGGCGATCTCGTGCGGCCGGGACAGGTCGAGGGCGAGGCCTCGCGCGCCGATCTCCTTGGCCACGGAGTCGGCGCGGTCTCGGTCGCGGCCGGTGAGGACCACCTCGTCGCCCCGCTCGGCCCGGACCCGGGCGAACTCGCGGCCGATGCCCGACGTACCGCCGACGACAACGACGCTGTTCATGACTCCAGGGCCTCCCTCAGGTACTCCCAGTCCCGTGTGAACCGGTACGAGTGGCGCGGTGGCGGCTGCGGCGCCTGGGTCTCCAGCCAACGCAGCGGTCCCGTACCGGCGTTGGCGAAGCCGTGCACACAGCCGGCGCCCGCCCAGGCGCAGTCGCCGGGTCCGAGCCGGTGGTGCTCGCCGTCGAACACCGCGTCCGCCTCGCCTTCGAGGAAGTAGTACGTCTCCTCGAAGGGGTGGTCGTGGGTGCCCGCGACGCCGTCCGGCGCGTACTGGACCATGAACATCGTCGAGGCGACCGCGCCCAGGTCGCTGTCGACCATCATCTTGACGGTGATGCCGCTGTAGACGAGCAGCGCGGTGCGCATGCTCGCCGAGACGGCGAGCAGATCCTGGGACTGCTTGCCGGGGTCCATCTGAGTGGGTTCGAAGTGGCCGAAGGTGCGGGTGCGCGGGTCGCGGACGTCGATACGGACGGGACTGCGCACAGGCAGGTCCCGCACCGCCTGCGTGTCGTACCCGTAGCGGGCCCGCGGGACCGGCGCCAGCATGTCCGCCCAGCGTGCGGACGTGTCCCCGGTGCCACGCCAGGCGTGCGGGACGCCGGTCGGCAGGATGCCGTAGTCGCCCTCCTCCAGGAGGTACGTGCCGTCGGGCATGTCGAGGATCACGGTCCCGTCGAGGATGTGGAAGCTCTCCTCGTACGAGTGCACGTGCGCCGGCACCGCGCCGTCCGGGCGCAGTTCGCACAGGCCGAAGCCGGTGTGCACGCTGCCGTCGTCCTCGCCGACCAGCGTCCGGCGCCGGTAACTCTGTGCGTCGTACGGCGGCTCGGCCGCGTCGGCGGCCCGCCGCACCAGATGCCCGGTCATGCGCTCGGCTTCGCCTCCTTCGCCTTCGCCTCCTTCGCCGCGAGCAGCCGGTCGCGGGACTCCTCGACCAGTTGCCGGGCGCGCGCGACGTCGGCCGTCAGCCTGCCGTCGCGCTTGCGGATCACGCCGTCGACGATGACCGTCTCGACGTTGGAGACGTCCGCGCACAGCGTGACCGCGGAGGCCGCGTCGTGCACCGGCGCGATGTTCAGCGCGGTGGCGTCGAGGGCGACGACGTCGGCGCGCTTGCCGGGAGACAGGGAACCGGTGCGGTGCTCCAGTCCCGCGACATGCGCACCGTTGCTCGTCGCGATCTCCAGCATTTGACGTGCCGTCAACATGCTTTCCGGCACGGGCATGTTGGCCTGCCAGCAGTCGGCGTTGAGCCGGGCGCGCTCGGCGCCGAAGGCCGCGCGGATCTGGGTGAACATGTCGCCGGGCACGGTGGTGACGACGTCGATGCTCAGGGAGGGGCGCAGCCCGTGCTCGATCGCCGCCATCACGGGCGGCCAGCCGTGCCCCATCTGGGTCTCCACCTGCGGCGCGATGGAGACCGTACCGCCGCTGTCGGCGACCATCTGCCACTCGTCCTCGTGCAGGTAGCAGCAGTGGATGTAGGTGGTGTCGGGGCCGAGCAGGCCGAGGTCGTTGAGCTGTTTGACCATGCCGAAGCGGCCGGCGAGGCGGCCCATCGCCACATGCACGGTGATCGGGATGTTCAGTTCGCGGGCGAGGGCCCATTCGGAGGTGACGACGTCGTTCACGCAGAAGCCGGGGCCGCGGGTCGCGAGCGCCATGGTCAGCAGGCCGTCGTCGGAGGAGAAGTACTTGGCGCGGATACGGCGGACGTCGTCACCCGGTATCGCGATCTTGCTCTCGAACCAGTAGTCCGCGAGGGAGGTGTTGGCGCTGCCGTACGCGTACTGGGCACGGATGCCGGTCTCCGTGAGCGCCTGGATCGCGGCGTCCGGGTGCTCGGGCGTGTTGTTGATGTGGGACCAGTCGACGAGCGTGGTGATACCGGCGTTGAGGCACTCAAGGGCGCCGGCGAGATTGGCCGCGTACACGTCCTCGGGCGTGTACAGCGGGGCGAAGGTGTCGAGGATGTCGACGAAGTAGTCGTCGAGGGTGGCGTCGGGGGCGACGCCACGGATCGAGGCCTCCCAGGTGTGGCGGTGGGTGTCGACGAAGCCGGGGATCACGATCCGGCCGCTCATGTCGAGAACCTCGGCATCGGCGCTGATCTCCGGCTGCACGGCCGCGATCCGGCCGTCCTCGATGAGGACGTCGCCCCTCGGCAGATCCCCGACGGAGGGATCCATCGAGAGCACGTGCCCCGCGCGAAGCAGTATCCGATCGGTCATCGCGCTTCCTCCTCAGGGGTGTTCAGTACGCGGCGAGATTCCGCACGGCCGCCAGGACCTTGTCCACGGTGGGAATGACCTGCTCCTCCAGCGCGTCGGCGAACGGCAGCGGTACGCACTCCCCCGCCACCCGGCGCACCGGCGCGTCCAGCAGCCCGAAGCCCTCGTCGGCGACGATCGACACGAGGGTGGCGCCCCAGCCGCCCTGGTAGGGGTTCTCCTCCACGGTCACCAGCCGCGAGGTCTTCGCGAGGGAGGCGAGGACGGTGGCGACGTCGAGCGGGACGAGACAGCGCAGGTCGACGACCTCGGTGTCGATGCCCTCGTCCGACAGCTGCGAGGCGGCCTGGAGCGCCACCGGGACCATGGCGGCGAGCGCCACCAGTGTCAGGTCGGCGCCCTCGCGCACCACGGCGGCGCGGCCCAGCTCGACCACATGATCCGGCGGCGCAGGCGCACCCTTGCTCGCCAGCAGCCCCTTGTGCTCGAAGAAGACCACGGGGTCGTCGCTCCGAATGGCCGCCGCCATCATGCCGATGACGTCGGCGGGCGTGGCGGGGGCCGCGATCTTCAGCCCCGGGACGGTCAGCGCCCAGTTCTCCGTGGCCTGCGAGTGCTGGGCTCCGAAGCCGAGGCCGCCGCCGTTGGCGGTGCGCACCACGAGCGGCACGGTGACCTGACCGCCCGTCATGTACCGCACTTTGGGTATCTCGTTGGCGAGGTAGTCCCAGCAGCAGGCCAGGAAGTCGGAGAACATGATCTCGGCGACCGGCCGCATCCCGGTCATCGCGGCGCCCATCGCCGCGCCCACGATGGCCTGTTCGGAGATCGGCGTGTCCCACACCCGCTCGGGCCCGAACTCCTTCAGCAGCCCGACGGTCGTCTTGAACACCCCACCGGCCTCGCCGATGTCCTCGCCGAGGCAGACCACGGCCGGGTCGCGGCGCATCTCCCGCGCGATGCCCTCGGCGACCGCCTCGCGGTAGGTGATGACATCACGGTCCGTGCTCACGTCCGCCATGCCGCACCTCCGTCCGCCCATACGTCGGTCAGGGCCTCGCCCGGATCGGGCGGCGGCGCGTTCTTCGCCGCCTCGACCGCCTGCTGTACGAGGTCACGGGCGCGCTCGTCGGCCGCGGTGACCGTCGCCTCGTCCGCCCCCAGCTCGACGAGGCGTCCGCGGGCGACGTCCAACGGGTCGTGCTTGAGCCAGCGTTCGACCTCCTCGGCCGGGCGGTAGGTGGCCGGGTCGGCGCGGCTGTGCCCGAAGTGGCGGTAGGTCTCGGCCTCCAGCAGAGCGGGCCCGTCTCCTGCCCGGGCCCGCCCGGCGAGGCGGGCGACCGCCTCCTTCACGGCGAGGACGTCGTTGCCGTCGACGACCTCACCGGGGATGCCGTACGCGGGTGCCCGGTCGGCCGCCGGGCGGGCGACGGCCGTGACGTCGGCGATCGGCGTGTACTCCATGTACAGGTTGTTCTCGCAGACGAACAGCACGGGCAGCTTCCATACGGCGGCCAGGTTGAGCGCCTCGTGGAAGGCGCCGATGTTGGTGGCGCCGTCGCCGAAGAAGGCGACGGCGAGCTGTCCGCTGCCGCGCAGCCGGGCCGACCATGCGGCGCCGACGGCCATCGGCAGGTGGGCGCCCACGATGGCGTACGAGCCGAGCATGAACGCGTCCGCCTTGGTGAGGTGCATGGAGCCGCCCTTGGCCCCGCACAACCCCGTGGCCCTCTGCATGAGTTCGGCGAGGCACTCCTCGGGGGTGGCGCCGCGGGCCATCGCGTGGTGGTGGCCGCGGTAGGTGGCGAAGACGTAGTCGTCGGGGCGCAGTGCGGCGCTCGCACCGACGGCGATCGCCTCGTGCCCGGCGGCGAGGTGGGTGGTGCCCTTGACCAGGCCGGACAGGAACAGGTCGTGGGCGGCCTTCTCCGTACGGCGGATGACGGCCATCTGCTCGTACAGGGTGAGGAGTTCGTCGCGGTCGGCCATCAAACGCCCCCGTTGGTACCGGTGTTGAGGTGGGACTGGGCCTCGCGGCGGGTGTTGAGCTCACCGCCGACCGTCCAGTACTTGCGGCCCGCGACCAGCAGTTCCTCGGCGGGGAACTTGGTGATGACCTCGCAGCCGTCGGCGGTGACGACCAGCTCCTCCTCGATGCGGGCCGCGGACCAGCCGTCGGCGGCCGGCCAGTAGGTCTCCAGGGCGAACACCATGCCCTCTTCGAGGACTTCGGGGTGGTCGAGGGAGACCAGCCGGCTGAAGATGGGCTTCTCCCAGATCGACAGGCCGACGCCGTGCCCGTACTGCAGGGCGAAGGCGGCGGTCTCGTCGGCGAAGCCGAACTCCTCGGCGCGCGGCCAGACCTGGACGATGTCGGCGGTGGTGGCGCCGGGGCGGACCAGGGCGATGGCCTGGTCCATGTACTCGCGGCAGCGGACGTACGCGTCCCGTTGGGCGCGGGAGGCGCTGCCGACCGCGAAGGTGCGGTAGTAGCAGGTGCGGTAGCCGAGGTGGCTGTGCAGGATGTCGAAGAAGGCGGGGTCGCCGGGGCGGATCAGACGGTCGCTGTAGACGTGCGGGTGGGGTGAACAGCGTTCCCCGGAGATGGCGTTGACGCCTTCGACGTACTCGCTGCCGAGGTCGTAGAGGACCTTGCTGACCAGGCCGACGCACTCGTTCTCGCGCACGCCCGGGCGCAGGTAGCCGTACAGCTCCTCATACGCCGCGTCGACCATCGCGCAGGCCTGGGTGAGCAGGGAGATCTCGTCGCGGGTCTTGGTGCGGCGGGCCTCCAGGAAGACCTGCTGGCCGTCGACGACGTCGATGCCCTCGGCGCGCAGCGCGGCGAGGATCGGCATTTCGGCGACGTCGATGCCGAGCGGTTCGCCCACGAGGCCGTGCTCGCGCAGCTCGGTGGCGATCTTGGCGGCGACGTCCTCTGCGATCCCCGCCCCCGGGTGGAAGGCGCCGCGCAGGGTGGAGATGCCGGCGCGGGCGCCGGTGGGCGGGCCGCCCTTGCCGTCGCTGTAGTCCAGCCACGGGTTGTAGAGCTGGTGGTGGCGGGCCGCGGAGCCGAAGTCCCAGACGACCGGTTCGCCGCCGCGCACCAGCAGGGCGAAGCGGATCAGCTTGTCCATCGCCCAGGTGCCGATGTGCGTGGCGGTCATGTAGCGGATGTTGGCGAAGTCGAAGCTGAGCACCGCGCCCAGCGAGGAGCGGTTCAGGGTCTCGTTGAGCCGGGCCAGGCGCTGCTTGCGCAGCCGGTCCAGGTCGATGCGCTCTTCCCAGTCGACGGCATTGGGTCCATATGTGCGGATCGCCATGGCGACCACCCCCACTCCGGAGTGAACGACCACACCGGGCAGGTGTCAAGTGCTACTGAACACTCTGGCTGAACACGAACCAGACCCCGACGGCCGGTTCGGTTCCATCATTGCGGTAGCGGTGCGGGGTCGTCGACTCGAAGCAGACGGCGTCGCCCGGTCCGAGTGTGTACTCGTCGAAGCCGAGGGTCAGGACGAGCTCGCCGGAGGTCACATAGCCGTACTCGGTGCCCGTGTGCCGCATCAGGCCACCGGAGCTGGAGGAGGAGCCGCCGGGCCGGTAGGTCACCAGCAGGAAGTCGACGTCGGTGCCCGGAACATGCCCGAGCCGCTCCCACACGACCCCCGAGTCCAGCTCCAGCAGCTCGCGCTCACCGGGTGTGACCAGCGGCCCGATGCGTCGGCCGGGGTCGGCGGCGAAGGCCGCGAGGGCGTGCAGGACGGTGGCGGGGGCGGTGGCCGCGGCCACGACCGGCGAGGCGGCGGCCTCGCCCTCGTAGCCGTCGAAGAGCGCCTCCACGGAGACCGACAGCGCGGTGGTGATCGCGTACAGCGTGCTCACCGACGGCTGGCTCTTGCCGGTCTCGATCTGGGAGACCAGGCTCGCGGACACGCCGATCTCCCGCGCGAGGGCGCGCAGGCTCACCCCTTTGGCCAGGCGTGCCTGCCGGATGCGTGCGCCGACGGGCGGCACGGCGGCAGGGGACACGGCTGCTCCCCTCTCGGGCGGACATGTGCAGCACCATTGAACAGCGGAGGTCGGTCGTGACGCCAGGGCCTCAGGCAAGGAGCGAGGTACGGGGGTCGGCGCAGGCCGACCAGGCCGAAGCCGCCGCCGTGGGCCGCGGCGGGGAGTCGGGTGCCGCCGCGGCCGTCGTCCGTCACCGAGACGCAGAGGCGGCCGGCGCCGTGGCGGAGGTGGACGCTGATCTCGGCGGCGTCGGCCGCGTGGCGCCGCACGTTGGTCGGTGCCTCCTGGACGACCCGGGAGGCGGCCGCATGCCCCTCGTGCGGGAGGTCGTCGGGGACTGCGGGGTCGCGGTGCAGGGTGGCCTTCCGAAGGGGGCCGGCGAAACCTTCCGTCAGGTCGGCGATGGCCGCCAAGTCTCCCACGGGGCGTCGGCCGGCCTCCGCACGACCCAGCGCGGCGGGCCGTCCCGTAGCGCGATGAACAGCGGACACAGCAGGATCACCGTCTCGCCCGCTGCGCGGCGGCGCCTGCGGGTTTCCTGTTGAAGGACCCGAGGACCGACGTCCCCACCCGGACCGCGCCGCCCGCCGAGTCCCCCACCGGGTCGAGATCGCGGCCTGGGCGCAGCAGAGCGGGTATGCGCAGCCGGGGCGCCTAGAGGTTCAGCACGCGCGCGACGGTGCGCAGCACCCCGTTGTCGTTGTTGGACGGGGCCAGGTGGCGGGCCCTCGCGATGACCTCCGGGTGGGCGTTGGCCATGGCGAAGGACCACTCGGCGGCGTCGAGCATCTCCAGGTCGTTGAGGTAGTCGCCGAAGACCATGGTCTGGGCGGGCGTGATGCCCAGTTCGTGCTGGAGGCGGCGCAGGGCGGAGCCCTTGTTGGCGGTGCGGTTCATGACGTCGACCCAGTGCTCACCGGAGACGACGACCATGGGGATCCCCCCGCTCGGGCGAAGTCGAGAGTGGCGGAGGGTGGCGGTGAAGGACTCCAGCGCTGGGGCAGTGGTCCGCGCGGCCGACCCGAAGTCGAAGAGGGCCACCTTCAGGACGTCGTCGTCGACCGCGGTGGCGTCCTCGACGACGCGGTGTTCGACGTAGTACTTGCGCACCTCCGCCAGGAACGGCTCGTCGCCGCGCTCCACGTAGGCGGAGCGCTTGCCGCAGACGACCGCGCCCACGTCGACACCCTCGGCGACCAGGCGCCGTACGGCCTGCACGACGCCGGCCGCCACACCGGGCTCCATCGGGTCGGAGCTGAGTTCCACGCCGTCGCGCACCACGTACGTGCCGTTCTCCGCGATGAACACCATGCCCTCGGCGACCTCGGCGAACTCCCGTGCCAGCGTGGCATATTGGCGCCCGCTCGCCGGGCTGAACAGCACTCCGCGCCGACGCAGTTCGGCCAGGGTCCCCCACAGGCCGGGCGGGATCCGCTTGGCGTCGTCCAGCAGCGTGCCGTCCATGTCGGTGACGACGAGGCGTATGTCGGCGGAGGCGGCGGGCAGACCGGACGCGGCGAGGAAGGGCGAGGCGGCGGAGGACATGACCTGCTTCCGGTGGGGCGCGGCGGGGCGCCGGACGGCTTACGGCGGTCCCGTCACCCTACGCGAGCTGCGCGGACGCTCAGCTTCCGGACCGGATCAGACCCGTCAGGTACCGCCACAGCGACGAGCGCCGCTTGGCGGCCTGGTCCGGTGCGGCGGGTGTGTCCGGTACGTCCGCCGCGGGCGCCGGCACGACGGGCAGCGGTGGCCCGGACAGTTCGTAGCGCACCGGCAGCGAGCGCAGCCCGCGCATGAACGGCGAGGAACGCCATGGCAGTTGGTCGACGGGGAGAGCGAGTTCCAGATGCCCGAACCGTTCGAAGACGCGGCTGACGCCCGCTGCCGCGATCGTCGACGCCAGCTCGCGGGCCGGGCACTGGCGGGGGCCCGCGCCCCACGACAGATGGGCGCGGCTGCTGATGCTGGAACCCGGTGCCATCTGGCCGGCGAACAGGGGGTCGGCGTGCGCGGCGGCGGAGGAGACCCACACGGGGTCGCCGGCGCGGATGGTGTAGTTGCCGAGCCGGGTGTCCGCGGCCGCGAACCTCGGCACGAAGTTGACCAGCGGCGGCTTGCGCATGACCACGCGGTTCATGGTCTCGCGCACCATCCCCGCGGACAGGGTCGTGCGGACGCCGCCCTCGTTCTCTCCCGCGATCACCTCGACGACCGTGTTGGAGATGAGGATGCCGACGTGGTCGGAGGTCATGCCGAGCAGCATGAACAGCTCGCGGGCCAGCGCGTCGACGGACAGGTCCGGGTGGGCGGCCAGCAGATGGGAGGGGAAGTCGTCGCCCGGCTTCTCGATCTTGGCGGCGGCGAGTTCGGAGAGCGTGACCAGCAGGCGGTCGAGGGCGGATTCGGCGTCCGGGCCGGCGTCCAGCACCCGCCACATGTCCATCAGGGCGTCGTCGCCCTGCGAGCCGGGGAAGCCGAGCAGATGGCTCGCCGCCATCAGCGGCAGCGGCCGGGAGAACTGCGCCGACAGGTCGGCCATGCCCGTGCCGCCGCCCTGGGCGAGCAGGGAGATCAACTCGTCGGCGTATCCGGTGACGGCCGCCTTCAGGCGTTTGGCCTGCGGGCCCCGCGCGTCCTGGAAGGGGCGCAGGGCCGTGTCCCAGGCGCCGCGCAGCGTGCGGTAGCCGGGACCGCCCTGGATCAGCACGTGGTTGACCTCGAGGGAGGGGCCGAGCGGCCAGTCGGCGGGCACCCGGCCCTCCGTCCGGGCCCGCCAGTTCTCCAGGCCCTTGGGCCAGCCGGCATCGTCCTGGAGCACCTGGAGCGACTCGCGGTAGCCGAGCACGAGCCACGCGGGCACACCCAGCAGGTCGACCGGCGCCACCGGGCCGTGGCGCTCCCGCAGCCGCTCGTAGACGAGCGCGGGACGGGTCTCGTAGTCCCGGGTCAGCAGGGGTTCCGGAGCCAGGTCCTCCAGCGGCGTGCCGGCCCGCTCCGCGCTGTCCTCGTCGACCAAGTGGAACTCCATGCTTTCGCCGCCCCCTTCGACACCGCCCGCAACGGTCCGCGGCATGCGGGTACCCGCGGACCCCCGGGGGACCGTACCTCAGGCGTCACAGAAGGCACACGGCAGGGTACTCACAGGTAGCAAGGCAGACGCCTGCCCCTCAGTTCCGCTCGCCGCTCCCGGCCACCATCCGCTCCAGTCGGTCGAAGCGTTCGTGCAGGACACGGGCGGTCTCCTCGCCCAACTCCTGGGCATGCAGGGCCAGATGGTGAAGGCGTTTCTGCTCCCGTCCGACGAACCAGGTGGCGAGGGCCGCGGTGACCATGCCGTATGTGGTGATCCCGACGACCATCACGACGGCGCCGATGACGCGGCCGCCGAGGGTCACCGGGTAGAAGTCGCCGTACCCGACGGTGGTCGCCGTCTCGATCGACCACCACAGCGCCTGCGGGTACGTCCGCAGATTGGCGCGCGGTGCGTCGTGTTCGGCGGCGACGACGGCCCACGAGCCGATGAGCATCACCACGCCCAGCACGGCCGTCGCCCCGCCCGCCGCTTTCAGGTGCAGGGAGCGGCCCTGCCGGCCGAGCAGCAACGCGACCGCCCTGGCGAGGAATCCGGGCAGCATGGTCACTCCTCGGTATGCGTCGGCATGGGGCCAGTGTCGCCGGGGGCGGGGGTGCGGGCATGCCGGGCGGGGCGTTCGAGTTGCCGTGCGAGGTGGGGCGTTGTGCGCTGGAGGCATGTACTTCTCCGCACCGGGCAACGGACCGGGTCCATGACGGCGGATCCCCCTTCGGTGCCGGAGACCTACGGCTTCGACTGCAGGGACTGCGGTCACACCTGGAAGGCCGACTTCCAGCTCATGTTCTTCACCGACCCGCTGGATCCCTCGGGCCTGACCACCCAGGAGTACGTCGACGAGGCGGGCCGGGCCGTGCGGTCTCCACTCGTGGAGGCGGTCTGTCCCGAGTGCGGCGGGCGCAGGGTGCGCGTGCACACGGAGCGGGGGACGGCCTGACGGCCCGCTCACCCGAACGGGCGGTCGTGCCTGGTGGGGCGGTGGGGCCGGTGGTGCGCTGAAGGGAGGTCCCCCAGCTGCTCCGGAGGCATCCGCGATGATCCGTCGCCCGTCCCCTCTCGTCCGTGCGCTCGTCTCGGCCGTGGCGGTGAGTACCCTGCTGGCCGTCGCGTCGTGCTCGGGCGACGGAGACGGTTCCCAGGCCTCCGACGCCACCGCCACCCCGCTCGCGGCCCGCACGTCTGCCCCGGTCCCGACCCGTACGTCGGCCCCGCCCCGCCTGACCCAGGCCGGAGCACAGGCCGCGCTCATCACCGAGACCGACCTGGAAGGCAACTGGAACCAGGTCAAGGGCGCCGCCGCCTGGGGTGACACCCTGCTCATCGGGAAGGTCGACGCCGCCCAGTTCCTGACCGCGAAGGCGAACGCCGCCGACTGTCAGCGGTTTCTCGACGCGCTCTACGACGACGACCTGCTGGGCAAGCCGACCGGCGCGTCCGCGCTGACCGGCTTCGAGCAGGGCGACTCCCGCCTCCTCTACCAGGTCGCCGCCTACAACCCCGTCCGGCTGAGCGCCTCGCTGGCCTGGCTGAAGACCCTGCCGGTCAAGTGCGACCAGTTCACCGCGACCGACGCCAAGGGCGGCAAGCGGACGGTCCAGGTGACCACCGCCTCGGTGCCCAAGCAGGGCGACGCCCGGCAGGGCCTGCATGTGACGGTGCAGGGCACCGCGAACGGCGAACCCGCCACCCTCACCCTCGACGTGGCCGCCGTACGCGTGGGCAACGACGCGATCACCGTCACCGCCGGCGGCCTGGCCGGGGGCGCGCACCCCTCGCTGGAGCTGGCGGTGCGTACGGGCGCCCAGCGGCTCAAGGACGTCCAGAGCGGCAGGACGCCCGCCGCCGGTCCCGGCCGCACCGGCTGACGGCCGGTCAACCGGCCCGTTCCGCACACCTGATCGGCCGATTCCCGGGACAGCGTGATCAACCGGCGGCACAATGGCGGCGACGGCCAAAGGTGTTGAGAAGGAGCAGAGTCGTGAGTGAGAGCCACACCCCGGGCGGGTCGGCGAGGCTGAACACCGGTGTGGCGCACAACGCGCGCGTGTGGAACTACTGGATCGGCGGCAAGGACAACTACGAGGTCGACCAGCAGGTCGGCGAACACGTCGCCGGAATGTTCCCGATCATCCGGGAGATCGCCCGCGCGGACCGCTGGTTCCTGGGCCGTGCGGTGCGGTTCCTGGCCGAGGAGCGCGGGGTGCGGCAGTTCCTGGACATCGGCACCGGGCTGCCGACCGCGGACAACACCCACCAGATCGCCCAGCGGATCGCCCCCGACGCCCGCATCGTCTACGTCGACAACGACCCCATCGTGCTCGCCCACGCCCGCACCCTGCTGACGGGCACCCCCGAGGGCGTCACCGACTACATCGACGCCGACGTCCACGACCCCGACGCCATCCTCGAACGCGCCTCCCGCACCCTCGACTTCAGCCGGCCGGTCGCGGTGATGATGCTGGGCATCCTCAACTTCGTGCTGGACACGGAGAAGGCGCACGAGATCGTGCGGAAGGTGGTCGCCGCGATGCCCTCCGGCAGCTTCCTGGTCCTCACCCACCCCACCTTCGACGACGACCTCGGCGGCGCGGGCCAGATCCCGGCGATGAAGTTCTGGAACGAGAACGCCACCCCGCCGATCACCGCCCGCAGCGGCGAGGACATCGCCGCCTTCTTCGAGGGGCTGGACCTCCTGGAGCCGGGCCTGGTGTCGTGCTCGCAGTGGCGTGCCGAGCCCGGATCGCCCGCCGTGGTACCGCAGTTCGGCGCGGTGGCCGTGAAACCCTGACGGAGCAGCCCTGTCGGACGTGCCGAGCGTGGAGGACGTATGACGACCCTTGCCGACCCCGTCCCCGGCGGCCGCCCGGGTGACGTCGAACGGGCCACCGCGCTCGGCGGCGAACTGTCCGGGCGGGGCGTGCACGGCATCGTCCTGGCCTACGTCGACACCGCCGGGGTCGGCCGGGTGAAGACCGTCCCGACGGCCAAGCTGGCCTCGGCGGCGGCCTGGGGTGTGGGCATGTCGCCGGTGTTCGACACGTTCCTGGCGAACGACTCCATCGTCTCCACCGACGTCCTGGGCTCCCCGGACGGCGACCTGCGCCTCTACCCCGACCTCGACCGACTCGTTGTCCTGGCCGCTCAGCCCGGCTGGGCGTGGGCGCCGGTGGACCGGATCACACAGGAGGGCGAGCCGCACCCGGGTTGCAGCCGCACGGTCCTGCGCCGCGTCGTCTCCGAGGCCGCCGACCGGCACGGCCTCACCTTCAAGGCCGGCATCGAGGTCGAGTGGGCCGTCGGACAGGGTCCGGCGGAGGGCGGTGACTTCGTACCCGCGCTCTCGGGCCCCGCCTACAGCGCCACCCGCCAGGTCGAACTCAGCGACTACACGGCCGACCTGCTGGCCGCGTTCGCCGCGCAGGGCGTGGACGTCGAGCAGATCCATCCCGAGTACGCGGCCGGGCAGTTCGAGATCTCGGTGGGCGCCCTCGACCCGGTGGCGGCGGCCGACCGGAGCGTGCTGGTGCGGCAGACCATCCGGGCCGTGGCCCGGCGCCACGGACTGGTGGTGTCCTTCGCCCCGGCGGTCTTCGCGCAGGGCGTCGGCAACGGCGGCCACATCCACCTCTCCGCCTGGCGCGAAGGCGTCAACCTGCACTCCGGAGGCGAGGGCCGCTACGGCATGACCGCCGACGCCGAGTCCTTCGCGGCCGGACTGCTCGCCCGCCTCCCGGCCCTGACGGCGGTGACCGCGCCCAGCCCGGCGAGCTATCTGCGCCTCAAACCCTCCCAGTGGGCCGGGGTGTTCACCGCCTGGGGCCGCGAGACCCGCGAGGCCGCGGTACGGGTCGTCACCGGCACGGCGGGTCTGCGCGACCGGGCCGCGAACCTGGAGGTCAAACCGGTCGACCTGGCCGCCAACCCGTATCTCGCCCTCGCCTGCCTCATCGCGGCCGGGCTGGACGGCCTGACCTCGTCCACGTCCCTGCCCGAGGAGATCACCGGCGATCCGGCCCGCCTCGACCCCGCGGACGCGGCGGCCCGGGGCGTACGCCGCCTGCCGACCTCACTCACCGAGGCCGTCGAGGAGTTCCGCAAGGACGAAGTGCTGCGGGCCGCTCTCGGCCCGGTCCTCGCGGACGCCGTGATCGCCGTACGGCAAGGGGAGATCGCGGCGGCGCACGGGCTGGACGACGAGCGACTGGCGGCGGCGTACCGCTGGAAGTACTGACCATGACCGGCCCGGTCCAAGAGGCGCTCGACGCACTGGAGCTGGTGGACCACCACTGCCACGGAGTCGTCACCGCGGACCTGACCCGGGAGGGCTTCGAGGACCTGATCACCGAGGGCGCGGCCTGGCCGAGCATCTCCCCCTTCGACAGCCCGGTCGGGATCGCGCTCCGCCGCCACTGCGCCCCGCTGCTGGACCTGCCGCGCCACGCACCACCCGATGAATACCTGTCCCGGCGCGCCGAGTTGGGCCGGCAGGAGGTACACCGCCGTTTCCTCACCGCCGCTCGGACCAGCACCTTCTGCGTGGACACCGGGTACGCCCCGGAGCGCCTCACCACGCCCGCCGAGCTGGCCGAGTCCGCGGGCGGAACGCCGTACGAGGTCGTACGGCTGGAGGGCGTCGCCGAGGCGGTGGCGGCGCGGGGCGTCGAGCCGGACGACTACGGCGACGCCTTCCAGGCAGCCGCGCTGGAGGCCGTGCGGCGGCCGGGCGTGGTGGCCGTGAAGTCCGTGGCCGCGTACCGCACCGGGTTCGACCTGGACCCGGCCCGCCCCTCCGCCGCGGAGGTCACCGAAGCGGCCCGGCGCTGGTCGGCGCGCGGGGGCCGGCTGGACGATCCCGTTCTCGTACGGCACCTGCTGTGGACCGCGGTCGACCTCGGACTCCCCCTTCAGCTCCACACCGGCTTCGGCGACAACGACATCCGCCTGCACCGCGTCGACCCCACCCACCTCACCGACTGGCTTCATCTGACCACCGGCACCATCCCGGTACTGCTCCTGCACTGCTGGCCGTACCAGCGCCAGGCCGCCTATCTGGCCGCCGTGTTCGAGCACGTGTACCTGGACGTGGGCCTCACCCTCCACTACGTCGGCCCGGCGCGCGCCCGGGCGGTCCTGGAGGAGGCGTTGGAGATCACACCGTTCGGCAAGCTGCTGTACAGCTCCGACGCGTACGGTGTGGCCGAGTTCTACTGTCTGGGCGCGCTCACCTTCCGCCGCGGTCTGGCCGCTCTGCTGCAGGACCGGGTGGATTCCGACGAACTGGGTCTAGCCGACGCGCTGCGGTTCGCGGAGTGGGCGGGAGCACACAATGCCAGCCGGGTCTACGGCCTTTCCGGCCCCTCCTGAAAGTATGATCAAGCAATGTCTGACATGACCGAAACCACGCCGGGCTGGCTCAGCCCCGACGACCTCGAGCTGGCACGCGCCCGTATGCCGATCCTGTACGTCGAGGCCGTGCCCGTACGCGTCGATGACAGCGGCGAAGTCACCAGCGTCGGCCTGCTGCTGCGCATCGGCCCGGACGGGACGGTCAGCCGGACCCTGGTCTCCGGTCGCGTCCTGCACCACGAGCGGGTCCGCGACGCCCTGCTGCGCCACCTGGAGAAGGACCTCGGCCCGGTGGCGCTGCCCCGGATCCCGGCCTCCCTTCAGCCGTTCACGGTCGCGGAGTACTTCCCGACGCAGGGCATCACGCCGTACCACGACCCGCGCCAGCACGCGGTGTCCCTGGCCTACGTCGTCCCGGTCACCGGCGACTGCCGGCCCCGGCAGGACGCTCTGGACCTGGTGTGGTTCAGCCCGCAGGATGCCGTGTCCGAAGCGGTCCAGAGCGAGATGCCCGGCGGGCACGGGGTGCTGCTCAGGCAGGCCCTCGCCCACGTCGGCTGCTCTGTCTGAGCATCGCGCTGAAGGGTGTGACGGGGCGCTCCACGCGCTCCCCGTCCACGATGATGTCGGCCACCTCGTTGTAGAACGCGAGGAGCCCCTTGATCGTGCCCACGGCGGGCAGCGGCTCCGGGTAGCTCCAGACGACGTTCGGCGGCACGTCGGCCTGGCCGCGCAGCGACCAGTACCGCGCCGTGCCCTTGTAGGGGCAGCCGGTGTGGTGCTCGGTGGGCTCGAGAAGGTCGAGGCGGACGTCCTCGCGCGGAACGTAGTAGCGGGTCGGCAGACCGGTCTCGAAGAGCAGCACCGGCCGGTGGGTGTCGGCGACGAACGTGCCGCCGACCGAGACCTGGACATGCCGGCTGCTCGGGATGGCGTCCACCCGCTTGTGCGGGTCACGGGGGTGGATGAAGATCTCTTCCTCCTCCTCGTACCAGTGGTCGAGGCCCCTGCCGCTGCGCCGGAACCACTCGAAGGCGATGTACCCGGCGAGGTCGGCGGCCGGGAAGGTCCAGGCGGCGTTCTCCAGCAGCTCGCCGTCGGCTTCGAGGTCGTAGAAGATCCTGGATCCGGTGTGGGCGCCCGTCCGCGGGTTTTTCGCGGGCCGCAGCAGGTCCTCGCGTACGTCCGCGCGCGGGAAGGCGTACTGCGGTACGGGCAGCGAGGGCTCCCAGACGAGGACGGGGTGCCGGCTGTCGACGACGGTGACGTCACCCTTGCGGCCACGCACCCAGCGCTCGCTGGGCTCCCACAGGAGGCCTTCGGGGGTGGTGCGCAGGGACCGTTCGGTGGGAAGTGCACTCATGGACCGCTCTCCTTCGGCTCGTCGTCAGGGTGCTCGGGGCGTCACATGGTTGCCGCGGCCGCTTCGTGCGGAGCAGTCGTCGCGCCGTGGACGACGGGGTCGCCGTGGCCGAAGATCGCCGTGTCGGCCTCCCGCCCGGCGAGGCGGTGGGCCGGGCAGGTGCAGCGCGGTCGACCCGTCCGGGTGCCCGGGCGCCTCGACCACCACCACTGCGCCGCCGCCGAAATCCGCCACATCACCATCCTCCACCGTCATTCGCCGACGGCTCAGCAGGCCGTCACTTCCGCTCCAGCGCGGCCAGCCGCAGTTCGAGCTGGTCGACCCGGTGCCGTAGCAGGGTGACCTGGGCCTCCAGGCTGACTTCCCGCTCCGCCCGGCGCTGAATGCGCGGGGACGCGGCGGCGCGCTCGATCACCGCGTCCAGCCGGACCAGGCGCTGCGGCCCGTTCGGGCCGTCCACCAGCCGGGACTGGATCTCGCCGCCCCGGTACCAGGACCGCAGGGCGGAGCGGGACACACCGGTCTCGGCTTCCGCCCTGGCCAGCGTGACCCAGGGGTTCTCCTCCAGCTGCTCGAACAGCTCCAGCTCGCTCTGCCAGCGCGCGAGCCGGTCCTCCCAGTCCGACGGTGTCTCCATCACACCCTCCCTTCGACACAGTGACCCTATCAATACCAGTGTATTGACAGGGTTGAGACCATGGAGACATGACTTTCGAGAGGTTCACAGGGAAAGCACGCAGGGTGGTCGTCGCGGCCCAGGAGCAGGCGCGGCTGCTCAAGCACAGCCACATCGGCACGGAGCACCTCCTGTTGGGGCTGCTCGAGGTGCCGGACGGCACGGCGGCGCAGGTCCTGCACCAGCTCGGGTACGACAAGGAGACCGCGCAGGCCGACATCGCCGCGGCCGCCAAGCCCGGCACGAAGGAGCTGGGCGGCCACATCCCGTTCGCGGCGCGCGCCAAGAAGGTGCTGGAACTCGCCCTGCGCGAGGCACAGCAACTGCACCACAACGACATCGGTACGGAACACATCCTGCTCGCCCTGGTCAGGGAGGGTGAGGGCCTGGGCGCGAAGGTGCTCGCCGAGCGGATCAGTCCGGTCAGCAGGATCCGTACCGCGGTGCTGGCCACCGTGGAGGGAGCGCCGGACGCTGCGGGCGGACCGTGGCCGGCCGGCACACCTGCCACCGAGGACACCCTGTCCACCGCCGGCGCGCTGGCCGGTGGCGCACCCGTCGGCAGCCATCACCTGCTGGAGGCGCTGCTGCGGGCGGAGAACAGCATGGCGGCCAGGGTGCTGCGCGAACTCGGCGTCGACCCGGACACCGTGGCCGCAAAGATCGACGAACTGGACCCGGAGACGACCACGGACGCGAACCCGGAGGAGGCCGCCGCGCGCAAGATGGAGATCCGGCTGGTCGACGACGAGGTGCAGCTGATCCTGCGGGACCCGGCAACGGTCACGGCGGCCAAGAAGGTGACCGAGCTCTCCGGCGGTCCGATCCGGGGCGTCGGACCGGTCGCAGGCCTGTTCGTCCCGCTGTGGCGGTCGGCCAACCAACTCCTGGAGCAGATCCGGCGCACGCTGGAACCGCAACCCGAAGAAGACGACGGATCCGCCGCGAGCAAGGTGGCCAAGGCCGTCCGCACGGCACTCACACCCCGGCTCCGCCGGTGAACCGGCCGGTCGGCCGGCCGGGGTCCGCGGGCGGGGCGGCGCTCTTGTGAGTCCCGGCCCCTGCCGGAAAAGGACGCCCTCTTCCCGCCGGGCCGAAGGCATGATGACCTCCATGGACCTTGAGCCGTACCGGGGCGAGTTGGTGGCGTACTGCTATCGGATGGTGGGCTCGTTCCACGAGGCCGAGGATCTGGTGCAGGAGACCATGCTGCGCGCCTGGAAGGCCCGGGAGCGGTACGACGCCTCGCGCGCGGCGGTGCGGACCTGGCTGTACCGGATCGCGACGAATGTCTGCCTGACCGCGCTGGAGGGCAGGGCGCGGCGGCCGTTGCCGTCCGGGCTCGGCGCGCCGAGCGAGGACCCTGGGGCGCCGCTCACGCCGGCCTTCGACATCCCGTGGCTCCAGCCGTTCCCCGACGCCCGCTACGACGTGGAGAGCCGGGCCGATCTGCGGCTGGCGCTGGTGGCGGCGATGCAGTTGCTGCCGGCCCGGCAGCGGGCGGTGCTGGTGCTGCGGGAGGTGCTGGAGTTCAGTGCCGCGGAGGTCGCGGAACAGCTCGGGACGACGGTCGCCGCCGTCAACAGCTCGCTCCAGCGGGCCCGGGCCGCGGTCGCCGAGGCGCGCGATCCCGGCGAGGTGCAGGAGCCGGACGACGCCGGGGCGCGGGAGGTGGTGCAGCAGTACGCACGCGCCTTCGAGGCGGCCGACGTGCCCGCCCTGGTGCGGCTGCTGACCGACGCGGCCGTCCTGGAGATGCCGCCGGTGCCGCTGTGGTACCGGGGTCGCAGGGACTACGGCCTGTTCATGGAGCGGGTCTTCGAGATGCGCGGGACGCGGTGGCTCACACGGCAGCTCACCGCGGGCGGACAGCCCGCACTCGCCGCCTACGCGCCCGCCCGGGACGGCGGGCACCGGATGCACACGCTGCAGGTGTTCACGGTGGCCGGCGGCCGGGTCGCGAGGAACGTGGTGTTCGCGGACCCGCGCGTCTTCGAAGCGTTCGACCTGCCCGGGGAGATTTCCGCGGACGACTTCGCGCGCGGGCGATGAGTCCGGTCGGTGGCGCCGGTACATACCGGTGACCACCGATCGAGACATCCGAGAGGACCTCGCCATGAGCGTCATCGTCATCGCATTCACCACTCTGGACGGCATCGTCTCCGACCCGGACGGCCGCGCGGGCACCCCCGGCGGCGGCTGGATGTTCCGGCACGGCCCCGAGGCGGTGGCCGGGGACAAGTTCCGGCTGGGGGCCGTCCTGGACGAGGGGGTCCTGCTGCTGGGCCGCACCACCTGGGAGCTGTTCTCGCAGCTGTGGCCGGGGCGCGACGACCCGTTCTCCGCGCGCATGAACGCCGCGCGGAAACTCGTCGCCACCCGCACCCTCACCGACGTCTCCGCCTGGGCGAACTCTCAGATCCTCACGGGCGACCTGGTGGACGCGGTCAAGCGCGAGGAGCGCGACGTGGTCGTCACCGGCAGCCTGAGCGTCGTCCGCGCCCTGATGGCCGAGGACCTGATCGACGAATACCGCCTGATCACCTTCCCCACGATCGTCGGCACCGGCGACCGCCTCTTCCCCACGGACACCCCGCCCGTCCACCTCGCGTGCGAGTCGGTGCAGCAGACGGGCCCCACCGTCCTCACGCGCTACCGGAGGGCCGGGCGATGACAGCGGGCTTCCTCCTCCTCCACCGCGAGCCCACCTCCGTGTGCGGAGGCGAACCACCGTACCTGGCTGCCGAGTTGGAGCGGGGCACGAGCACGGTGAGGGAGCCCGCCCCACCCCACTGAGCAAGGCTTCAGCGATGCTCGGGGTTCTCCGCGTCGAAGCGGCAGCCGGCGTCCCACTCGGAACGCTGGTTGCCGTGGGCGGGGATGCCCTTGGCGCGCTTGAGCATGGCGGCCAGGTGCATCAGGTTCCAGGTCATGAACGTGGTGTTGCGGTTGGTGAAGTCGTTCTCCGGGCCGCCCGATCCGGGGTCCAGATACGACGGTCCGGGCCCTGCGGCGCCGATCCACCCGGCGTCGGCCTGCGGCGGGATGGTGTAGCCCAGGTGCTGCAGGCTGTAGAGGACGTTCATCGCGCAGTGCTTCACGCCGTCCTCGTTGCCGGTGATCAGACAGCCGCCGACCCTGCCGTAGTAGGCGTACTGTCCGGCGGGGTTGAGCAGCGAGGAACAGCTGTAGAGCCGCTCGATGACCTGCTTGGTGACCGAGCTGTTGTCGCCGAGCCAGATCGGCCCGGCGATGACCAGGATGTCCGCGGCCATCACCCGTTCGTACAGGGCCGGCCAGTCGTCCGTGGTGAAGCCGTGCTCGGTCATGTCGGGGTAGACGCCGGGGGCGATGTCGTGGTCGACGGCGCGGATCTCGGAGGTGGTGACCCCGCGCGACATCATGATCGACGCGCTTTTGTCGATCAGCCCCTGGGTGTGGCTGAGCTGGGGCGAGGGCTTGAGGGTGCAGTTGATGAACAGGGCGGTGAGGTCCTCGAAGCGGTACGCGTCGTCGGTCGCGGGCGATGCGGTCATGGGCGTACTCCTTCGGACGGGATCGCCGGGGCGGGTCGAGCCTCGGCTCAGCAGCAGCCTCTCGCCACGGCGGCGATTTGTCCTGCTCTGGCGCGGCGGCGTAAGAGACCTGTCATATCTATCGGGCCGCCGTACGCCGCGCGCCCGCCGCCCGGCGCGGGGATCCTGGGAAGGTGACGATCGACGTGTCCGTGGCACGCGTGATCCCGCTGTCGCCCGAGCGGGTGGCGCAGTACGCCATGGACTGGCGCCACGACGCCGAGTGGACGCAGGGTATTCGCACGGCGGAGCTGACGCGGGAGGCGGACGGGGGCGGCTTCGGAGTCGGCGCCGAGGTCACCCGGACGGCGTTCTTCCTCGGTCGGCGCATCGACTACGTGCTGCGCGTGGCCGCGCACGACTTCCCGCGGCTGCTGGACATGGTCTCGGTGGCGGGCCCGATGCCCATGCACGTGACGTACTCCTTCGAGCCGGACCCGGCCGGCACCCTGGCCCGCATCCGGGTCCAGGGCGGCTCCGACGGCTTCTACCGGCTGGCGGCGCCGCTGCTGGCCCGCCAGGTCCGTTTCTCCCTGCGCAAGGACCTCCGCGACCTCGAACGCAGACTCACCCACCGCACGGACTGAGGCCCCTCATGGCGTACGACGAAGGACTCGCCGAACGGATCCGGCGGCACCTGGGCGCCGATCCCGGCGTCGCCGAGATGGGGGTCCCCCGCTCGCGGCGAAGCCGCGCCGGCGCGGCCGGGTGCCCGTCCGCTCGACATGACCGGCCGCCCGATGCGCGGCTGGGTGGTCGTGGACCCCTCGGCGGTGACCGAGGAGAGACGCTCGGCGAGTGGATCGACGAGGGGTACGCCTTCGCTGCGGGTCTGCCGGCCAAGTGACGGGGAGGGGCCTCAGTGCGCGGCGTCCAGCCGGGCCCGCTGCTCCGCGGTCAGTTCCAGGTCGACCGCGGCCAGGTTCTCCTCCAGCTGGGCGAGCGTCGAGGCACCGGCCAGCGGGACGACCGGGAGGTCGCTGCCCAACTGCCAGGCGAGCACGACCTGGTTGGCGGTTGCGCCGGTCTCGCGGGCGATCTCGTGCAGCACGGTGAGGCGGGCCGGGGTGCCGGGGTGGTCGTAGTCCGCGGGCAGCCGGCCGGGGTGGGTGTAGCTGCCCTTCAGGAGGGGCGAGTACGCCACCAGGGTCAGGGCGGGATCGGCCCGCACATACGTCAGCAGGTCGGGGCCCGCGTGGCCGAGGCTGCCGTAGGGGAACAAGTCGTCGGGTACGTCGGAGCGCGGGCGCAGATAGCTGTGCGCGTACTGGAGGACCTCGTAGCCCGGCAGTCCGGCCGCGGCGGCGATCGCGCGGGCCCGCTCCACCCGCCAGGCGGCCTGGTTGCTGACGCCGAGCAGCCTCACGGTGCCCTCGGCGACCAGCTCCGCGAAGCCCTCGACCGTCTCCCGCTGGGGCACGGCCGGGTCGTCGATGTGGGCGTAGAGCAGGTCCAGCTTGTCGACACCGAGGCGTTCGCGGCTGCGTTCGGCGGACTCACGGATCACCTTCGCCGACAGGCCCTCCGCATTGTCGATGTAGCTGGTGCCGGGGGCCAGCGGGCGGGCGCCGACCTTGGTCGCGATGAAGATCTCGTCGCCGATGCCGCGGCTGCGCCGCCAGCGGCCGAGGAGCTCCTCGCTCTGGCCGCCCTGCCCGCCGTCGACCCAGAACGCGTAGTTGTCGGAGGTGTCGATGAAGTTGCCGCCGGCCTCGACGTACCGGTCGAGCAGGGCGAAGGACGTCTCCTCGTCCGTGCGCGAACCGAACAGCATCGCGCCGAGCGCGAGCACGCTCACCTCGCGGCTGGTGTGCGGGTCCGTTCCGATGGTGCGGTACTTCATGCCGGGTCCTCCCGTCCGTGCCCGTGGTTTCGGGTACGAACGGGAGTCTTCTGCTTGAAGCGCACTTCAAGTCAAGGGCCCCGCGAGCACTACTTGCTGAACGGGCCCTCGAGCGCCGCCCACTGCAGCAGCATGATCGTCTTGGCGTCGGCGATCTCGCCGGTGCGGATCATCTCCAGGGCCCGGCGGAAGGGCAGTTCGACGATCTCGATGTCCTCGCCCTCCTCGTCCAGCCCGCCGCCCTCGTGGGTGCGGGTCGAGGGGCCGTAGGCGGCGGCGTAGAAGCTGACGCGTTCGGTGACCGAGCCCGGGCTCATATAGACGTCGAAGACGTGCTGGACCTCGCCGATGGTGTGTCCGGTCTCCTCCACCACCTCGCGCCGGACGGCGAGTTCGGGGTGCTCGTCATCGTCGTCGAGGAGTCCGCCCGGCGTCTCGACCAGCATGCCGTCGGGGTGTCCGTTCACATACACCGGGAAGCGGAACTGCCGTGTGAGCAGCACGGTTTCGCGTTCGGTGTCGTAGAGCAGCATGGTGGCGCCGTTGCCGCGGTCGTGCGTCTCGCGCTGCTGGGTGGACCAGGTGCCGTCGGCGTGCCGGAAGTCGAAGGTGGTGGCACGCTCGACGTACCAGTGGCTGGAGAGCAGTTCCACCTCCCGCACCTTCACACGGGGATTGCCGGTCAGGTCGAGTCCGGTACGGTCCAGGCCGGTGCGGCCGCGGCGGTCCGGGGTGTCGATGCCGGCGGTCATCGCGGACCGCCGGCGGTGCGTGCGTAGGTCATGGTCGCTGTCTACCACGGCCGCCGGTCAGGTCACGCTCAGTACGTGCGAGTGCCAGGCCGGAAGGTCGGCGAACAGGCCCGGGGTGAGCAGTTGGTCGCCGTCGCGGTCGTAGGTCTGGTTCGTGAGCAGGTCGGTCAGTCGGCAGGGGTGGCCGGCCAGGTCGGGCCAGGGCAGAAGGACTTGTCCCTGGGCGGGTGCATCGGAGTAGTTGACGATCACGACATGGCGGGTCTCGGGGCCGGTCCAGCTCCAGGCGAGCAGGTTCCCGTGGGTGTCGTTGTCCGGCCAGCCGGTGGTGGTGAGGAGGCGCCAGTCGCCTTCGCGTACGGCGGCTGCGGCAGGAAGCAAGTGGCTGTAGAACGCGAGGAGTTGTTCGTCGGACGGTTCCTGTGGGCGGCGGGCGAGGAAGACGGGTGGGCGGACCTTGCGGCCCTCGAACTGGCCCTCGTGCCAGAGCGTCGCGCCGGGCAGCGTGGCGATGGTGACGGCTGCGGCGCGCTCCTGCTCGCCCGGGACGGTGGCGGCGGCGCGCGGCTCGTCATGGTTCTCCAGGAAGCGGACCAGGCCTCGCTGGTAGGTGAGGTCGGCCTGGAGGTGGGTGCGGGTCGCCCCGGCGCCCTCGTGGAGGAGGCGGTCGTAGAGCCGCTTGTCGTAGCAGTGGTCGAAGCCCTGTTGCTGGAGGGCCCATTCGAGGTCCCAGTACGCCTCGGCGACGAAGAGCAGGTCGGGGTGGTGCGCCCTGACGCGCGGGACGACGTAGGGCCAGAAGTCGTCCGCGGGGAGCGGGCCCGCGCGGTCGCCCCAGGTCTTGGCGAAGACGTCGTTCATCAGCAGCATCGCCATGTCGCAGCGCACGCCGTCCGCCTGGTCGCCGATGGAGACGAGGGTGTCGACGGCCGCCGTGCGCAGGTCCTCGCTGAAGGCGTTGAGCTGGACGACGTCCGGCCAGGGGGCGAAGTACGGGTCGCGGCCGTTGGCGTAGATGTGGCCGCCGACGTCGAGGAAGGCCTCGGGTGACCGGGCCAGGTCCTCGCGGGTGCCCTGGATGAGGCGCTCGGGGTGGTCGGTGAGCCAGGGGTGGTCGGGGGCCACGTGGTTGGGCACGTAGTCGAGGATCAGGCGCAGTCCCCGGGCGGCCAGTTGGGCGCGTGCCTCGGCCAGGCCTTCCGGGCCGCCGAGGGAGGCGTCGACGACGTAGTTCCGTACGCAGTAGGCGGATCCGGCGATGTCCGCCTGGGTCAGGTCGGGCAGCGCCTGGCGGAACGACGCGAGCAGGGACTCGTCGCGCAGGGCGATCACGAGTCCCGCCGGGCTGCGCTCCCAGACGCCCATCAGCCAGACGGTGTCGATGCCGGGTCGCGCGACCTCGTCCCAGACCTCCGCCGGGACGTCGCCGAGGGTGACGCGGCGCCCGTACCGCGCACTCAACTCACCCAGCCACACCAGGGTGTTGATCTCGAAGATGACGGTCATGACAGGGGCTCCTCGTCGCCCGAACCCGCAAACCGTTCGTCCCGTTCCTTCACGGGGCGCAGGGACTCCCGGCCGCCGCGGTGCCAGTCGTCGGCGCTGATGGCGTGGAAGAGGGTCGCGGTGGCGGCCACCAGTCCGGTCCAGCCGGTCTGGTGGGAGGCGCCGAGGCCCGCGCCGTTGTCGCCGTGGAAGTACTCGTAGAAGAGGATCAGGTCCTTCCAGTGGGGGTCCTTGGCGAACTTGGGCTGTGCGCCGTGGACCGGGCGGTGGCCGTCCGCGCCGGTCAGGAAGGTGGCGGTGAGCCGGTCGGAGATCTCGCGAGCCACCTCGTAGAGGTTCAGCTGCCGTCCGGAGCCGGTCGGGCACTCCACGGTGAAGCCCGGGCCGTGATAGCCGTGCAGGTTGAGCAGGGCGCGGATGAGAAGGAGGTTCATCGGGAACCAGACCGGGCCGCGCCAGTTGGAGTTGCCGCCGAACATGGCGGAGTCGGACTCGGCGGGCAGATAGCCGACACCGTAGGTCCGGCCGTTGACGTCGAAGTGGTACGGGTGCTCGGCGTGGTAGCGGGAGAGGGACCGGATGCCGTGCGGACCCAGGAACTCCTCCTCGTCGAGCATGCGGGCGAGGATGCGGCGCAGCCGGTCCTCGCCGAAGAGGGCGAAGAGGTAGCGGCCGTTCTCGTCGGCCGTCCCCAGGTCGTGCTGTTGGACGACGGCCTCGACGGCCGGGTGCCGTCGGATGAACTCCTTTGCTCCCTCGACCAGTTCGGGGAAGGTACGGTCGGCGCGGCCGCCGATGACGCTGGTCGCCGCCAGCGGTATCAAGCCGACCAGGGACCGCACCTTCAGCCGGGTGGCGGTGCCGTCGGGCAGCCGCAGCACGTCGTAGAAGAAGCCGTCCTCCTCGTCCCAGAGGCTGGCGTTGTCCTTGCCGATGCGGTTCATGGCGACCGCGATCCAGGCGAAGTGCTCGAACAGCATCTGCGCCTGCTCGACGTAGACCGGGTTGTCGACGGCGAGTTCGATGGCGATGTCGAGGAGGTTCTGGCAGTACAGCGCCATCCATGCCGTTCCGTCGGCCTGGTCGATGTGGCCGCCGGTGGGCAGGGGTGCGCTGCGGTCGAAGACGCCGATGTTGTCGAGGCCGAGGAAGCCGCCCTGGAAGACGTTGTTGCCGTCGACGTCCTTGCGGTTGAGCCACCAGGTGAAGTTCTTCGTCAGCTTCTGGAAGGCGTTCTCCAGGAAGGCGCGGTCGGCGTGGCCGGTGCGGTGCTTCTCCAGTTCGTAGACGAAGAGGACCGCCCAGGCGTGCACGGGCGGGTTGACGTCGCCGAAGTTCCATTCGTACGCCGGGATCTGGCCATTGGGGTGGAGGTAGAGGCGGCGCAGGAGGAGCTCCAGCTGCCCCTTGGCGAAGCCGATGTCGACCATGGACAGGGCGAGGGTGTGGAAGGCGAGGTCCCAGGCCGCGAACCAGGGGTACTCCCAGGTGTCCGGCATCGACATGACCTCGTCGTTGACCATGTGGTACCAGGCGCTGTTGCGGACGTTCGGGTCGGCTGCAAGGGGGTCGACGCCGTGCTCGGCCAGCCAGCGCTCGACGTCGAGGTAGTAGTACTGCTTGCTCCACAGCATCCCGGCGAGCGCCTGGCGCACCAGTCGGCGCTCGTCCTCGCCCATGCCCTCGGGGACGACGTCCTCGTAGAAGGCGTCGGCCTCGGTCCGGCGGATGTCCATGGTGGCCGCGAACTCCGCCCAGGGATCCGCGAGTGCGGCGTCCGACAGTCGCAGCCGGACGGTCGCGCTGTCACCGGTGGGGATGGTCAGGGTGTGATGGAAGGCAGCCTTGGTCCCGGTCTGTGCGGGGTTGACGGCACCGGTCTCGCCGTGGACGACACAGCGGTCGATGCCGTCCTTGACGTAGGGCGTGCTGTTCGGGCTGCCGAAGATGCGCCGGTTGTTGGTCTCGTTGTCGGTGAACAGGGCGGGGGCGTCGGTGTCGCAGTACAACCATCGCGGGCCGAGTTCCTCGTGGTCGGCGCGGATGGCGTCCGCCGTCTTCGTGAGGCTCGGTACGGCGGTGCCACCCGCCCAGGACCAGGTGTGCCGGAACCAGAGGGTCGGCAGGAGGTGAAGGGTGGCCTCGTCGGGGCCGCGGTTGTGCGCGGTGATCTCGATCAGCAGGTCTTCCGGACCGGCCTTGGCGTACTCGACGAAGACGTCGAAGTAGCGGTCCTCGTCGAAGACGCCGGTGTCGAGCAGCTCGTACTCGAAGTCGCGGCGGCCGCGCGCCTTGTTGGTGTCGACGAGGTCGGCGTAGGGGAACTCGCCCTGCGGGTACTTGTACAAGTACTTCATGTACGAGTGGGTGGGCGTGCTGTCGAGGTGGAAGTAGTACTCCTTGACGTCCTCGCCGTGGTTGCCCTCGGAGTTGGTCAGGCCGAACATCCGTTCCTTGAGGATCGGGTCGCGGCCGTTCCACAGGGCCGGCGCGAAGCACAGCCGCTGCTTGTCGTCGCTGATGCCGGCGATGCCGTCCTCACCCCAGCGGTAGGCGCGGGAGCGCGCCTGGTCATGGGTGAAGTACGACCAGGCCTCGCCGTCGGGGCTGTAGTCCTCCCGGACGGTCCCCCACTGGCGCTCGGCGAGGTAGGGGCCCCAGCGGCGCCAGGCCGCCCGGGACGCGTCGGCCTCCGCCAGCCGCTGCCGCTCGGCGCCCACCGTGCCGCTGTCCTCCGCCATCGCCGCCTCCTCCGCCCAGCCCGGCATGGTTCCCAGACTCGGACGTCTCGGACGGGGCCGCAATGGGTGGGGGGCGGAGGGGGGACTTCCCGTTCAGCTGTCGGCCGGCATCACTGTGTTGATCTTGCCCTTCGTGTCCGCCACCAGATAGCCGGTCTGGCCGTACTCGTTGCTGAGGTAGATCCTCATCCCGACGGGAAAGCCGAAGGCGTTGCCCGGGGGGTCCAGCACCAGGTATCGGGTGTTCGCCTTGGGCACCTTGAGTTTCTTCTTGGCCTGGGCCAGGAGTGCGGGGACCTTGTCCCAGTCGAAGCCGTGCAGGCGGACGGGTGTCTCTTCGCCGTTCAGTGTGCCCTTGATGATGTCCTTCTGTACGCCTTGGCCTGGGCGGTAGGTGTACGAGTCGTACGCGGTGTTGCTGCCCTTCACCATCACGTCGGCCAAGACGTACTGCGGGTAGACCGTCAGGTCGCCGAAGCGGTCCCGGCCGGTCTCCTTCTCGATGGCCGCGATCGCGGTGCGGATGCCCTGCGGGGTCAGCAGGTTGGTCGTGGCGGTCTGTTCCTCGGCCGTGGGGGAGGCGGTGGAGCCGGCCGAGGGCGATGTCGTGCTGCCGGAGCCCGTGGTGCGGGAGCCCGAGGCCCCGGACCCGTGCGTGCCCCACTCGGGCAGCAGGGTCCACACGAGTACGCCGGCGAGGGCGACTCCGGCGGTGGGCAGGACGAACCGAGTCCAGCGGCGGCGACCGGCGGACACCGGGGTGGTCGGTGGCACGTACTGCGGTGGGGCGTCCTGCGGCGAGGTGCCCCACGGTGGGAGGGCCGGGGGTTGCAGGGGGAAGGACGTGGGGGTCTCGGGCTGAGCCTGCCGGGCCGCGTCGGCCAGCATCCGTTCCATTTGCCGGGCGTCGGGGCGGGCCTGGGGATCACGGACGAGGACGCGGGCGAGGAGGTCCGTCAGGGGGCCGGCCTTGACCGGCGGCGGTATGTCCTCGGTGAGGACCGCGGCGAGGGTCGCAAGGGTCGTGTCCCGGCGCAGCGGATGGTGGCCCTCGACGGCGACGTACAGCATCATCGCGAGCGACCAGAGGTCCGAGGCAGCGCCGCCGTCCTTGCCGGAGACCCGCTCGGGTGCCATGTAGTCGGGGGTGCCGATGACCGAGCCGGTGGCGGTGAGGGCGGTGGCGTCGCGGATGGCGGCGATGCCGAAGTCGGTGAGCACCGGGCGGCCGTCGGGGCGCAGCAGGACGTTGGCCGGTTTCACGTCGCGGTGTTCGATGCCGGCCTCGTGGGCGGCCCGCAGCGCGACCAGCACGTCGAGGCCGATGCCTGCCGCCTCGACCGGATTCATCGGGCCGCGGGCGAGGCGGTCGGCGAGGGAGCCGCCGGTCACGAGTTCCATGACGATCCACGGGTAGGTCCCGGGGCCGCCGTCGACGATGTGATGGATCGTCACCACGTTGGGATGGTCCACCCGGGCCAGGGCACGGGCCTCCCGCAGCACGCGCTCCCGCAGCAGCCGTGCGGCCTCCGGGTCGTACTCGGCGAGGCCGGGGTCGGACGGCCGTACCTCCTTGATGGCCACACTGCGGTGCAGCATCAGGTCGGTGGCCCGCCAGACCATGCCCATGCCGCCGCCACCGAGCCGTGCCACCAGCTCGAACCGTCCGTCGACAACCCGTCTCGCGGGGGTGTCTCTGCCCTCGTCGCTCATGCGCGGGAGCCTAGTGGGCCGCCCTGACAACCTCGCATCCTGCTCAGTGAGCGAACCCCGGCGACTGCGCCGGGCCGGCGCACTCCGCAACGTTCGTCGTCCATGCCGCGCAACAGCGCGGTGACCTGCACGTCGAGACCGCGCGCCAACCGGGGCGAGGTTGGCCCGGCCCGGTCACCGGCGCGTCTCATGCCGTGCGCCCCAGCCGGAAGCGGGGGTGCGGCTCGGCGTGACCGGTCGCGAGGTCGGCGGCCATCGCGCCGATGAGCGGGGTGAACTTCGCGCCGTGTCCGGAGCACGGGGAGACGATGACGAAGGGGCCGTGACGGTCGAGGACGAAGTCCTCGTCGGCGGTGGTGGTGTAGAGGCAGGTGGCTTCGGCGACCGGTTCGGGGTCGAGGCCCGGGAGACGGTCGCGGACGAAACCGCTGACCCGCGCCCGCGACGAGGCATCGACGACACCGCTGCGGGTGCGGGCGGTGGCGGGCGTGCCGCGGTCGTGTTCGGCGACCTTGACCGTGGGCAGCGGACCGCCGTCGCTGCCCGACGGCAGACCGAAGAGGTGCAGTTCCCCGTCCCAGATCAGGGTCGGCCACTGTACGGCCGGATCCCGCTGCGGGAAGTGGAAGACCTGCTGCTGGGTGACCTCCAACGGCGGCAACGCCACGGGCAGTTCGAGCTCGGGCAGCCAGGCGCCGGCGGCGATCACCACGGTGTCCGCGAGAGTCTCGCGTCCGTCGTCGGCGCGCAGCAGGACCCGGTCGCCGCCCTGGACGTCGATGCCCGTGACACGGCTGCCGATGATCGCTTCCGCGCCGTGCTCGATCGCCCGCCGGACGCAGGCCGCGACGGTCTGGTCGGCGTCGACGACGCCCGCCTCCGGGTGGTGGAGCACCGGGCCCGTGATGCGGATGTACGGCCAGCGCTCGGCGGCTTCCCCCGGGCCGAGGAGCTCATGGGGCACTCCGGCCGCGGACAGGAGCTCGGCGATCCCCTTCGTGTCGCGCTCCTCCCCCATGTCGAGGCCACCGGTCGTGCGCAGCAAGGGAGTTGAGGTGTCGTGCTCCAGTTCCCGCCACTGCTCGTACGCCTGCCCGGTCAGCTGTACGTAGAAGGGGTCGGCGTACGCCCGCCGGATGATCCGCGAGCTGCCGTGCGAGCTGCCGTGCCGGTGGCCGATGTCGTACGCCTCGATCAGCGTGACCTCGTGGCCGCGCCGGGCCAGCTGCCAGGCGGTGGCCGCACCCATCAGCCCGGCACCTACGACGGCGATCACAGCCCCTCCCCGGATCCGGTTCATGCCCGCGAGCGGGACGCGGGCCATGGCAGCGGATTCGATGGTAGGGGCAACCAGGCCCTCGGGCTCGGGATGCAGGAGGTGGCCTTGCTGCGGGCGTGGGCGTAGGTGTGGGTCTCAGCGTCCGTGGTCATCGCACGGAGGTGGTTCGCGAGCCGGCGACCGCCTCGACGGGGGCCAGGCGGCGACGAGCTCCTCGTCCTGGGTGGAGATGCCGGCCGGGTCGAGTGGTGGCCACCCAGCGCGATCAGCGCCGCCGTGCCGATGGCGACCGCAGCCAGCTGGCCGGCACCGACGACCGGCAGCAACCAGACTGAGCAGTACGGCAGTTGGGCCTCAGGCCCCCGGTACCGGGAAGAGCATGCAGCTGCTGGTGGCGTGTGCGAGCAGGCGGTCCGCCGAGTCGAAGAGCCGCGCCTCGGCGAGTGCGGTGCGCCGGCCGCTGTTCAGGACGCTGCCGACGGCGCGGACCTTGCCCGTGTCGGCGGTGATCGGGCGCAGGAACTTCACGGTCAGGTCGAGCGAGGTGTAGCCCACGCCCGGCGGCAGGGTCGACTGGACGGCGCAGCCGGCCGCCGAGTCGAGCATGGTGGCGTAGATGCCGCCGTGGACGCTCCCGATGGGGTTGTAGTGCTCCTCGCCGGGCTCCAGGGAGAACACGGCGTGGCCGTGGTCGACCTCTTCGATCGACATGCCCAGGGTGGCGGCGATCGGCGGCGCGGGCAGCCGGCCGGCGAGGATCTCGCGGAGGAAGTGCAGGCCGGAGCCCTGTCCGACGGCGCCCGCCGAGATCGCGGGGTCGTCCCAGTCGTACGTACGAGAGCGTTCCATGCGGCTGCGGTTCCTCCCTGACCCACTGACTATGTTTCTCGAAGTTAGCCCTGCGCTTCGCTGACTGTCAATGTCGAAGCCAGGTGTCTACGATGGCGGTATGAAGTGGCTCGAGATGAGCACCGAGAACTGTCCGGTCCAGCGCAGCCTCAACCTGATCGGTGAGAAGTGGTCGCTGCTGCTCCTGCGCGACGCCTTCAACAGCGTGCGCCGCTTCGACGACTTCCGCCGCCATGTGGGGCTGTCGGAGGCGGTCCTCTCCGACCGGCTGCGCAAGCTGGTCGCGGCTGGGATCCTGCGGACGGTCCCCTACCAGGAGCAGGGCAGCCGGACCCGGTACGAGTACCGCCTGACCGCCAAGGGCCGCGATCTGTGGCCGGTCATCGTGGCGCTGCGGCAGTGGGGCGAGGCCTACGTCGGGGATCCCGAGGGCCCGGTCCTGGAGATCCGGCACCGCGACTGCGGCGCCCCGGTGCGGGTCGTCGTCGAGTGCCCCGAGGAGCACACGGAGCTCTCCCCGAGGGAGGTCACGGTAGCGCCGGGGCCGGCGGCACGTCTGCAGCCCTGAGAGCCTGAAGGCCCTGTCCTGCGGATCGGCATGACAGGGCCGTGCTCATGGTGGGCTCAGCGCTTGGGCGTGAAGGTGAAGTCGCCGCAGAGCTTGCGGGACCGCCGGGAGGGGCTTCCCGTCCGTGAGCAGTCGCTCGCCGGAGTGGACGTCACCCGCCCTCGGCGACCGCCCGTCGCCAGGCCCGCTCCCCCGGCAGCCGCAGCCCGTTGAGGCCGACGAGGACGGGCGGAGCCCTCCTGGCCGGCGACGCCGAGCGGCAGTGGCAGGGTGCCCGCGAGGTCCTGGACGACGCGGCATGCGATGAACGCCCCGGCGATCACCACACCACCACCGCCGCAACGGCACGCGAGCGTCTGGAGGCAGTGGGCGCCGCCGATGTGGCCGCCACGCTCCAGGCCCTGGCGACCCCGTCCCGGCTGCGCATCCTGACCCACCTGGAGGAGGGCCCGTGCGCGGCGACCGAACCCGCCGACGCCGTGGGGACGGCACAGTCCGCCTGCTCCCACCAGTTGCGCCTGCTGCGCAACCTCGGCCTGGTCACCGGCGAGCGCCGCGGTCGCTCGGTCGTCTACGCGCTCCACGACAAGGACGTCGCCGAACTGCTCGGCAGGTCCTCCACCACGTGGAGCATCTGCGGCTGGGCCTGCGCGACAGTACGTTCTAGGCCTCCTGCCCGTCCGGCTGCCGGACGACCGAGCGGGGCTCCGCGGAGGGGCGGCGGCGCAGCAGCAGGCGTCTCGCGGGGCGCTCCACGGCCTCGTACAGGACCCAGGACAGGGCGAGGGAGACGGCGAACGCGACGGCCGTGACGGCCAGCCCCGCCGTCGGGCCGAAGAGGGGTTTCGTGCCGAGCACGTCGGTCCCGGCCCGCAGCACGAGCAGGTGGACCATGTAGAAGGCGAAGGACAGCTCCCCCAGCCGCACCAGTCGCCGGTGGCGCCACATCGAGGGCAGACCATGCAGGTCGGCGACGGCCGCCGCCGGGATGAGCAGGGCGAAGCCGATGACGGTGCAGACGGTGGCCGGGTAGCCGTCGGTGATGTGCGGGACGTGCGGCACGAAGAAATAGCCGATGATCGCGATCGCGAGCGAGGCCTCCAGGCCCGGTCCGCGCCACCGGTCGAGCAGCACCAGCCGGGCAACGGCGACCCCGAGGACGAACTCGGGCAGCCGCGCGGCGGGGAAGGAGTAGATCTGCTGGCCCAGCCAGTGGTGCGCGTCCACCCACGCCAGCCCCAGCACCGCCACCACCGACGCTCCGGCCAGCGCCGCCGCGCCGCGGGCACCGGCGCGGCGCAGGACCAGCGCCAGCAGCGGGAAGACGGCGTAGAAGAAGGCCTCGCAGGCCAGCGACCAGCTGACCGGGTCGAGCGTCTGCCACCAGGGCCGCCACCAGGAATGCACCAGCAGGACGTTGGCCAGCCCCTGGCTCAGGGTCGGCTTGGACTGGTGGGCCAGCGTGTACGCCATGAGCAGCGCGATCGCGGCGGTGACCAGGTGCACCGGCAGGATGCGCGCGATACGGCGGCGCCAGAAGGCGGGCGCGCGGTCACCCGGCCGGGCCGACCAGGTCAGGACGAACCCGGACAGCACGAAGAAGAACGACACCCCCGTCGCGCCCGCCCCGAACGCCCAGGTGACGACGGAGCCGGCGGCGCCGTCGAAATAGTGGAAGTTGTGCACGTGCAGTCCGAAGACCAGCAGTGCGGCCATCCATCGCAGGCCGGTGAGGGACGGCAGTGAGGGCGCCGGAGCGGACGGGGAACTCCTGGTCGTCGTGGCCTCGGTGGTCGACGGCGTCCGGGGCGCCCTGGTCGCCGTCGTCATCGAATCACCTGCAGGGGACTGTTCGTGCTGTGCATGAAGCGGGGCATGAAGGGGAACGTTGCCCGTTCAGCACCTTTCATTCATTCCCGTCCGCGACGTCACACCAATGGGGCCGAACCTCGCCGCCCTGGCGCTCAACCGCGGCCGTGCCCCTTGCCCAGACGTTCGAGAACGGCACGCGCCATCGCTTCCTCACCCTTGGCGTTGGGGTGCGCGGGGGCGGCGGGCGAGGCCGGCTGGAGCGGTTCGATCCAGCGGACGTCGGGTGCCTTGCACATGTCGTGGCCCACCGTGGGCCCGTAGGTGTCGACGTACTCCGCCCGGTCCCACTCGGCGACCAGCCGCAGCATCAGGTTCAGTCGCTTGCCGGTGTCCCGCAGATAGGCGAAGTCCTTGGCCGCGAACGGCACCGACGGGTAGCAGCCGCTGCCGTCGTCGGGCAGCAGGTCGGGGTAGCCCACGACGAGCACCCGGGCGTGCGGCGCCCTGGTGTGCACGGCCCGCAGCACCGCGTCGATCTTCGGCGCGGTCCGCGCGATGGCGACCGTGAGCTGGTCGATGCCGGACGAGGCGTAGTAGCGCCGGCACGGGTCTCCCGTCGGGTCCTGGGAGCTGAGGCGGGCGCAGGTGCCGATGATGGAGCTGAAACCGACGTCGTTGCCACCGATCTGGACCGTCACCAGACCGGTGTCGCGGTTCAGCGCGTCCAGCTGGGGCTCGTTGGTGCCCTGCGCCTTCCACATGTTCTCGGTGGTCGCTCCGCTGCAGCTGACGTCCTTGAACGCGGTCGCCTTGCGCGCCGCCGCCACGATCGAGGGGTAATTGTGGTCGGAGCGGGCGCAGTTGGCGTCCACCTGCTGCGGGATGAGGGGGCCCGCCGTATAGGAATCCCCGAGCGACACATAGCGGGTGTCCCTGCCTTGTCCCCCTCCGTGTGCCGCGGCAGGCGTCGTGGACGCCGCGACGAGGGCGCAGCCGCCGAGCGCCGCCCCCACCGCGATCCCCCGCCGCCGGCGTCTCGCCGCTGAGCCCGAACGCGTGTCGTCCGCCATGCGATTCCTCCCCCTGAGACCCGGACGTCGCGCGGAGCCGCACCCAGGCGCGGCGTCACACGCGACGCAGTCTGTATACCGCCCGGTATGTCTCCGGGGCCAGAGGCGGGACGCAGGCAACTGGCCTTCCCGGCAAAGGGGATCCATCGGTTCCGGGGGCTGAACCACCCGCCGCTCAGGGGCGTCTACATCCCTGCGGCACGCGCCGTATCGACATGCCCGTTGGGTCCCCGACCCAGGTAGGTCTATCGTCTGAATCGTGGGCCAGAACATAGGAGAGCGGCCATGATGCCGCAGGACGAAGCCGTGATCGGCTGCACGGGGAAGGTGCTCGTCGGAACCCGCGGATCCGCGGGGCCCGGCGAAATCCTGGTGCGGGTCAGGGGCGGTTCCGAGACCTTCCTCGCCTGGTCCGAAGATCCCCTGCCCACGGGGGCGACGGTGCTGGTGATCGAGTCGCGCGGATGTCGTGAGGTCGGCGTCATCGAGTGGGTGGATCCATTGGACGCGCTCGGTGGCGACGCCGCCGGCGCTGACTGAGGAGTAGAAAGAAAAATGTTCGGATACCGCGTTCCCGCTCCCGACGAGGCGATGTTGATCTCGGGAGGCAGGCGGGGACTGGGGGGCGCGCCGTTCCGAGTGGTGACGGGCCACGGCAAGTTCGTGATCCCGTTCTTCCGCAAGACCCGCTTCCTCACCCTTTCGATGTGCGAGTCCGAGGTCACCGAGACCTGTGTGACCCGGCAGGGCATCGCCCTGCACGTCCGCGCAGTCATCGCGTTCAAGGTCGGCAACGACCACGAGAGCATCATCAACGCCGGCCAGCGCTTCCTCTCCGACCAGGACCAGATGTCCGTCCTGACCGGCCGGATCTTCGCCGGTCACCTGCGGGCGATCATCGGCTCGATGACGGTCGAGGAGATCGTCACCGAGCGGCAGAAGCTCGCCGCGGAGGTCCTGGACACCTCCAAGACCGAGATGGCGAAGATCGGTCTGATCGTGGACTCGCTGCAGATCCAGTCGATCGACGACGGCGACGCCGGATACATCGACGCGATGTCCGCGCCGCACAAGGCGGCCATCCAGCGGCAGGCCCAGATCGCCCAGGCCCAGGCCACGCAGGCCTCCGTCGAGGCGGAGCAGGAGGCCGCCCGCAAGCAGGCCGAGTACGCCCGGCAGACCGCCATCGTGAAGGCGGAGTACTCCGCCGAGGTGGACCGCGCGCAGGCACAGGCGGCCCAGGCCGGACCGCTGGCGCAGGCGCACGCCCAGCAGGAGGTGCTCGCCGCGCAGACCGAACTGGCGCAGCGCCAGGCCAAGCTGCGTCAGCAGCAGCTGGTGGCCGAGATCGTGAAGCCCGCCGAGGCCGAGGCCGAGCGGATCAGGGTCCTGGCGGCCGCGGAGGCGCAGCGCATGAAGATCCAGGCCGAGGCGGCGGCCTCGTACGACCGGGTCGCGCTCGACCGGATGCTGATCGACCAGCTGCCGCAGATCGTGAAGGAGGCGGCGGGCGGCCTGGCCGGCGCCAACGTCAACGTCCTCAACGGAGCGGACGGTCTGGGCGAGATCGCCGCGGGTCTGGTGTCCCAGGGCCTGACCATCCTCGACTCGGTCCGGCAGAACCTGAACGGCCAGGAAACGACCGACGGGCGCCGCCCCGAGGAGAACAGCGGCGGCGGGCTGCTCCAGCTGCACTCGGGCAAGGAGAGGAAGTCGGACGACGGGCCGGTCGACGTCGACTAGGCGCTCCGCTGGTGGTGCCGCGATGGGCCGTCGATCACGTGCGGCGCCGTTGTGGCTGGTCGCGCAGTTCCCCGCGCCCCTTCGGGCGCGGCCTGCCATACCGTAGGTGGTGATCGCCACCTGCCCGGGAGCCCCCCATGACCGGTAGCCGACGGAAGAGACCCGCCGAGGTCTCCGACGCCATCCAGCCGCCGAGCAACGCCGAGCTGGTCATCGGCGTGATCTCGGTGACGGTGCTGGTGGAGGTCCTGGGGGTGCTGTCGGGGTCCGAGGTGTGGCTGCTCGGGCTGCTGGTCTTCCTGCCGGGGACGGCGTCGGCGCTGTGCACCGTGCGGCAGACGGGGTTCGTCGCGGCGTGGACCTCGCTCGTCGTCACCACCACCGCGGTGGTGCGGGCCCCGGTCGGCGGGCACTGGCTGGATCGGCTGCTGCTGGTCCTGTTCACCCTCGCGCTGGGGGTGGCCTCGGTCTACGCCTGTCGTTGGCGCATCCGGCGCGAGCACGAGATGCTGCGGCTGCGCTCCACCGCCGCGGCCATGCAGCGCCACATCCTGCACCCACTGCCCCTGGTCACCGACGACGTGCTGGTCAACGGCGTCTACGAGCCCGTGCAGGAGGACCGGCTCGTCGGCGGCGACATCTACGACGTCGTCGACTCGCCCTTCGGCACCCGGGTGCTGATCGGTGACGTGCAGGGCAAGGGGCTGGCCGCCGTGGGCGCCGCGTTCGCCGTCATCGGCGCCTTCCGGGAGGCGGCCCACCGGGAGCCCACGCTGACCGCCCTCGTCGACGCCCTGGACGCAGCGGTCGTCCGCCACAACTCCTACGCCGAACAGACCGGCGACGACGAGCGGTTCGTCACCGCGCTCATCCTCGGCGTCGGCGCCGACAGCGAGGTGCAGGTCGTCAACTGCGGCCACATTCCACCCCGGTTGATGCACGAGGGCCTGGTCACCACACCGCCGCTGGACTCCGGCGTCCCGCTCGGTCTCGCCGAACTGGCCGCCGAACCCACGACCGTGGACTGGTTCGACTTCCCGGCCGGTTCGACGCTGCTGCTGACCACCGACGGCCTCACCGAGACCCGCGCCGACGACGGCACGTTCTACCCGCTCGACGAGCGACTGACCAAGCACCTCGGCCTCTCCCCCACCGAACTGCCCCGGGCGCTGCACGAGGACGCCCTCGCGTTCACCGACGCCGACCGCCGGCACGACGACATCGCCGTCCTGACCGTCCGCCGCTCCCCGCGCCTGTGAGCACACCATGCTCCGGTGCGGCACCGCTGACCGGGCCGGTTAGCATCAGAGCTCCGGCGTGGCTCCCAGCAGAGGCGACAGACATGGATCCGGCCGCGGTCTCCCCGCCCCCCGCGGGCGTCAGCCTGCGCCGGCTGCTGATGACCCTGGGCGACTCGCTGGTGGAGGTGCAGGCCGCTCCCGCCGGACTGGACGTCGAGATCCGGGGCGTGGCGCTGCTCGATCCCGAGGACCCGCCGACGGCACGGCCCGGCGAACTGGTCCTCGTCATCGGTGCCCGCGGCCGGGCCGCCTTTCCCGCGCTGCGGGCCGCCGGGCGCGACGGAGCGGCCGCCGTCGTGGTCAAACTGGACGGTGCCGGCCAGGCCACCGCCCTCAGCGAGACCGCCGCCGAGGCCGGGGTCGCCCTGCTCTCGCTGCGCGGCGACGCCCCCTGGGACCAGGTGAACGCGCTGGCCCGCGCCGCCCTCGACGACGCACCGCCGGGCGAGGACGAGGCAGGGGCCGAGGAGGGCGACCTGTTCTCGCTCGCCCAGACGACCGCCGTGCTGACCGGCGGCATCGTCAGCATCGAGGACGCCGCCAACCGGGTGCTGGCCTACTCCCGCTCCACCGACTCCGACGAGATCGACGACCTGCGGCGGCGCTCCATCCTCGGCTGGCAGGGCCCTGAGGCGTATCTGGCGAAGCTGCGCGAGTGGGGCGTGTTCCAGCACCTGCACTCCAGCGACAAGGTGATCGGCATCGACGGTCACCCCGAGCTGGGCATCCGCCGCCGCCTCGCGGTGGCCATCCGCTCCGGGGAGCGGCAGCTGGGCACCATCTGGGTTCAGGAGGGCGCGACGCAGCTGTCCGAGCACTCGGAGCGGGCGCTGCTGGGTGCCGCCCGGGTCGCCGCCCACCATCTGGTGCGCCGCCGCCGGGAACTCTCCGACGACCTGACCCTCTCCCGCACGCTGCTGGCCGGACTGCTGGAGGGCAGCACCGGCCCGCAGCCGCTGGCCACCCACCTCGGTCTCGACGCCGCCCGCCCGGCCGCCGTCCTGGGTTTCTCCTACGGGACCGCCGAGGCGGTCACCGCCCCGGAGCTGACCCACACCGAGGTCACCAACCTCATCTCGGTGCAGATCGCCGCCCGGCACCGCAGCGCCCTGGTCACCCAGGTCGACCCCCGGATCTATGTGCTGTTGCCGCAGCTGCCCCGCAGCATCGACACGGACACCCTGCGCGGCTGGGCGCAGGAGATCACCGACGCCGCCGGCCGCCACCTGGGTCTGCCGCTGCGCGGCTCGATCGGCTGCCTGGTCTCCGGGCTCGGCCGGGCCCCCGAGTCGCGCCGCGAGGCCGACCGCATCCTCGACGCGATGCTGGGCGCGGGCGTCGCCGCCGCGGTCGCCGCGCTGCCGGACATCCAGGCGGAAGTACTGATCAGCGAGATGCTGACGCTGCTCTCCGCCCACCCCGAGATACGGGACCCACGGCTGACCGCGCTGATCGCGCACGACACCCGGCACCAGGGCCGACTCGCCGAGTCCCTGCTGGCCTATCTCAACTGCTTCGGTGACGTCCGGGCGGCCGCCGCCCAGCTGCATGTGCACCGCAACACGCTGCGCTACCGCATCCGCCGGGCCGAGGAACTGACCGGTCTCGACCTGAGCCGCCCCGACCAGCGACTGCTGGCCATGCTCCAGCTGCGGCTGCCGCCCGGCGCCTGAGCCCGGCTTCGCATGGTCCGGCCGTACAACCATCGAGGACGACTTCGTACCCGGGAACAAACCCGTCCCCCCGCAGCCGCTCATACGCTTGCGCAAATCCATTTCCGCAAGTGAAACGGATCACTTCCCGTGAGGGAACGGAACGCGGCGCGGACCCCCTCCCTCTCGGCCCTCCCACCACCCCATGGATGTCGACATGACTGCACGTCCCCCAGGTGCTGCGGCTCCGGCCACCGCCCCTCCCTCCCGTGGTCGGACTCCCGAGCAGGCAGCCCTGCGGCCCGGCCTCAAGAACCGCCATCTGTCGATGATCGCCATCGGCGGGGTGATCGGCGCCGGGCTCTTCGTGGGCTCCGCCTCCGGCATCGCCGCCGCCGGACCCGGCATCCTGCTCTCGTACGCGCTGGTCGGCGCGCTGGTCGTGTTCGTGATGCGGATGCTCGGCGAGATGGCCGCGGCGAACCCGAGCTCCGGCTCCTTCTCCGCCTACGCGGACCGCGCGCTCGGCCGCTGGGCCGGATTCTCGATCGGCTGGCTGTACTGGTTCTTCTGGGTCGTCGTGCTCGCCGTCGAGGCGACCGCGGGTGCCGTGATCCTGGAAGGGTGGGTGCCTGCCGTACCGCAGTGGGCCTGGGCGCTGATCGTGATGGTCGTCCTCACCATCACGAACCTGGCCTCGGTCGGCTCCTTCGGCGAGTTCGAGTTCTGGTTCGCCGGCATCAAGGTCGTCGCCATCACCGGCTTCATCATCCTCGGCGGCCTGGCGATCTTCGGTGTGCTGCCCGGCTCCGACCATGCCGCGACGGGCTTCACCAACCTCACCGCGCACGGCGGCTTCCTGCCGAACGGGCCCGGCACGATCCTCACCGGCATCCTGCTGGTCGTCTTCTCGTTCATGGGCAGCGAGATCGTCACGCTGGCCGCCGGTGAGTCCGCGAACGCGCGGCAGGCGGTCGCCAAGGCCACCCGGAGCGTGATCTGGCGGGTCGGCGTCTTCTACGTCGGCTCGATCCTCGTCGTGGTCTCGCTGCTACCGTGGAACGACCCCTCGATCGCCAAGAAGGGCTCGTACGTGGCGGCCCTCGACTCGATCGGCATCCCGCACGCCGGCCAGATCATGAACTTCATCGTGCTGACCGCCGTGCTGTCCTGTCTCAACTCCGGCCTCTACACCGCCTCCCGGATGGCGTTCTCCCTCGGACAGCGCGGCGACGCGCCGCGCTCCTTCGTACGGACGAACTCCCGCGGCGTGCCGCAGCCCGCGATCCTGGCCTCGGTGGCCTTCGGTTTCGTCGCGGTCGGCTTCAACTACCTGTGGCCGGACACGGTCTTCCAGTTCCTGCTGAACTCCTCCGGCGCGGTCGCACTCTTCGTCTGGCTGGTCATCTGCTTCTCGCAGCTGCGGATGCGGGGGATCATCCTGCGCGAGGCCCCGGAGAAGCTGGTCGTCCGCATGTGGCTCTTCCCGTATCTGACCTGGGCCACGATCGGCATGATCTCCTTCGTCCTCCTCTACATGCTCACCGACGACAGCAAGGGCGGCGGACGCATCCAGGTACTGCTGTCGGTACTCGTCGCCGCGCTGGTGATCGCCGTCTCCCTGATTCGCGAACGCATCCGCCGGAACGACACCCAGGACGCACGGGTGTCCCGGTAACCGCAGCGAACCACTGCACCGTCCTCGGGGCTCCCCGCCACTACGGCCGGGGAGCCCCGCCGCGTCAACTGCCCACATCCGGACGAGGTTTCAGTGACATCAGGTGTGAGCATCCACACCTCCTTCACCATTGCGCCACCCGCCGCCGCACGGCAGAGTGTTCGAACTGCTGGGTAGGCCAAGCGAGTTGCTCGACACGTCACGGCATGGCCTCACCGACGAAGCGGAAGGAAGACGTGTGAGCCCGATTTCGGTCCGGGGACTGGCAGTGGCTTCGGCCTCCGCGGTCACCGCTGTCGGAAGCGTCGTCGGAGCTTCCTCGGCCGGCACCACGCCGCAGACGAACGACGCCGAAGCGACGGCGGCCGGCTCGACGCTGCTCGCGGACCTGCCCGCAGGGCAGCAGGCCCAGGTGCAGACCGCGTCCCTGACGCAGCAGGCCGACGCCCAGGCCGTCCAGGCGGACACGAATGCCAGGCAGAACGCCGAACAGGCGGCCCGCAGGGCTGCCGCCGCGACCGCGGTCGCGAAGAAGGAAGCCGCTCAGAAGGCGGCAAAGGAGCGGACCGAAGCCAAGGCGGCCGCCGACCACAGCAGCGCCGTCGTCCCGAACAAGAGCTCGTACACCGTCGCCGAGATCCAGGCGATAGCCCGGCAGATCGTGCCCAGCGGCCAGTTCCAGTGCTTCAGCAACATCGTGGACCGCGAGTCCGGCTGGAACATGCAGGCGCTCAACGCCTCCTCCGGCGCCTACGGCCTCATGCAGGCACTGCCCGGCAACAAGTACGCGTCCGCCGGCTCGGACTGGCAGACCAACCCCGCCACGCAGATCAAGTGGGGCCTGAACTACATGAACAGCGTGTACGGCAGCCCCTGCCAGGCCTGGGCCTTCTGGCAGACCCACCACGCGTACTGAAGTCGCTCGACGGTGCGGCGGGCCCCTTGGTGGTCCTGGCGGTTCAGCTCCCGCCAAACCCTTCCCGCCCCGTAGCCGGCTCTGGGGGTACAACTCCGCCAACTCCGCTACCAGCTGGGACACTTGAAGGTTCGAAGGCCTGTCGTGACCCGTAGGCGCACTGGATACTGGACACGGTACGGCCCAGGGAACCGGGGGAGGCAGCATGGCTGGACGTTCGCGGGCGCAATGGGGGCTGGTACGGGAGAAGGCGTTACTGATCAGCGCGCTCCTGCTCATTTCCGGAAGCTGGCTCTGGTTGGCGACACTCCACCAGGCCGGGCCGGACGGCTCGACTGCGAGCCAGTACCTGAACCTCCTTGGCAACACCCTGGTCCAGGCCGGTGCGGTGGCCCTGATCCTGGATCTGATCAACCTCAAGCGGTACGCGACCCAGGAGCTGGTCGCCGCCCTGCTCTCCAGCGACGGATATCTGAGTCAGCTCAGCAGCCTGGAGCAGGAACGTCACCTCAAGCGCGCCGTCCGGGCCCGCTTCCCCAACGACGGCGGCGTGTCGCAGGCCGTGGACTGGCTGGTGGCGACGCTCGCCGCGCCACCGCGCAGCAGCTACCGGGCCGAGATCGAACTGTCGGACCAGCCGGCGCAGGAACGGTTCGCCGACTCCGCACCGCCGCTGCCGGACAGCGTGCTGCGGATCAAGGCGTCCTTCACCTACCGCACCGACGCCAACACCTCCCGCCGCCCGGTACGGATCAACGGCGACGGCGTCATCCACTCCCAGCTGATCCCCATCCCGGCGAACACCGAACTCACCCGGCGCTTCCGAGCCGGTCAGCTGTCCGCGGAGGAGTGCCTGGTCTGGGTACGGCACGTGCTGCAGCCCAGCATCAAAGTGGTGCTGCCCAGCCACGCCGTGCCCCTGCGGATCGAACCCGACCTCGGCGGCATCTCGCTCAGCGACAGCTCCAACGGCACGCTCTGGCTGGAGTTCGACGTGACCTGCCAGCAGATGCTGATGCAGCCCGGCGAACAGGCCTGGGTCACCTACACACACCGGCAGCTGTGCAACCGGCACGACAACTACGTATGGCGCTCGTCCGCCCGCACGTACGACTTCTCGTTCCGGGCGATCGGCTTCCAGGACTACCAGCTCATGCCGATCGCCAATCTGGCCTCACAGTCGACGGTCAGCCAGCTCAACCTGCTCAACGACGAGATCCGCTGCTCCGGGATGATCCTGCCCGAGTCGATGTTCGCCTTCGCGTGGAGTCCCTGGTCCGAAGGCGTCAACGGCCTGCGGCAGTCGGTCGACGGGCAAACCGGCGAACCGCCCCGGCCCGAGCCCGATCCCGTCTGACGCGGTGAATCAGCCCTCCGAGGCGTACAAGTCGCGCCAGTCCTCGCGCGGGCGTGCGACTCGCGGGCTGCCGCCCTCCACGACGATCTCCGGGGGACGCCGGTTGGTGTTGTAGTTGGAGGCCATCACCATCCCGTACGCCCCCGCGTCCAGGAAGGCGACCAGGTCACCGGGGACCAGGTCGGGCAGCTGCGCGTCCTGGGCGAACGTGTCGGTCGACTCACAGACCGGACCGACCACCTCGGTCGGCCCCGCCGAGGGCGCTTCCCGCACGGGCACGATGCGATGGGCCGCCGTACGGTACAGGGCCGGGCGAATGAAGTGGTGCATCCCCGTGTCCAGGACCAGCATCCGGCGACCGGGCCGATGCTTGCGGTACAGCACCTTGGCCACCAGCACACCGGCCGGGCCGGCGACCGACCGGCCGGGCTCCAGGAACAGATCGAGGTCCTCGCGCCCGGACAGCAGCGGAGCCAGCGCGGCCGCGAACTCCTCCGGCCCCGGCACGCTCTCCCCGCCGTGGTCGATGGGGAAACCGCCCCCGATGTCCAGCCGCCGGAACCCGGCCAGGCCCACCTGCTGCGCGTACTCCAGCACATCCAGCAGCACTTCGGTGGCCCGCACCATCCCCGCCGGTTCCGGCACCTGCGAGCCCACATGCATGTGCACGCCCAGCGGTTCCAGATCCGGGTACCGCCCGGCCGCGAAGCCGTCGAGCAACTCCCGTGCCTCGTCGGCCGGAACCCCGAACTTGGCCCGCGCGCTCCCGGTCTGCATGGGCGCCAGCGTCGCCACCGTCACCGCGGGATTGATCCGCAGCCCCACCCGTACCCGGCGCCCCGCGCCCCGCGCGATCCTCTGGAGTGCGTCCAGCTCATCGGCCGACTCCACATTGACCAGCACCCCGTGACGGGCGGCCAGCAGCAGCTCCTCATCCGTCTTCCCCACGCCCGCGAAGGTGGTGTGCGCAGGGTCCCCGCCCGCGTCCAGCACACGGCTCAGCTCGCCACCGCTCACCACATCGAACCCCGACCCCAGCGCTGCGAACCTGGTCAGGATCGCCTGATTGGAGTTGGCTTTCACGGAGTACGAGACCCTCCCGCCCAGAGACGCGAACGCCTCCCGGACCCGGACCAGGTTCGCCACCATGGCGTCCAGCGAGTAGACATACGCGGGCGTACCGACCCCGGCCACGACCCGGTCGAGCGGCAGCCCGTCCAGGCACAGGACGCCGTCGATGTATCGCACCGGCGTGGGCGTGGTGCAGTCCCGTGAAAGGGTGGGTGATACGTCCATTGGAGACCCTTCTCCCCTGGCAGTGCGGGCTGAGCAGCAACTCACCGATCTGTTTGTGACACTACGCCACATCGTATGGAGCGACGCACAGTTGCCCCTCTACCCCGCCCGACCATGTCCGCAGATTCACCAGCCGCTCGTCGGCGGGGTTCGTCTCGATCTTCGGTGAGTGACGGCACAGTCGGTTGCGCGCCCGCTCGCCGAGCGGCGCCGGGTCGACGGGCACCCACACCGGGAGCCGTCAGGGAAGGCGAGGCCTCCCGACTGGTTCAACCTCGAAGCCGGAGACGGCCCACGCAGAAGAAGGGCCCTCGCAGGCTCCTGCCTGCGAAGACCCTTCGCACCGTCGGGACGACAGGATTTGAACCTGCGACCCCTTGACCCCCAGTCAAGTGCGCTACCAAGCTGCGCCACGTCCCGGTGCCCGTCTGACCTGGGGTTTCCCCTGACCGGACGTGCATGGAAACCATACCGCACTCGGGTCGATGGTCGCGCATGGCTTTTGTCCGGGGCCGCCGGGGAGCAGTCCGCGGCAGCACTTGACCTGAAGTTCGGTTGAGGTTGCACGATCGTCCGCATGACGATCACCGAGGAACAGCGGCGTCGGTACACGTACGAGGACCTGCCCAGGCTCATGGGGCTGATGACGGGCGACGAGAAGCACGGCCCGGCGGCCACGTCCACGCTGGACGTGCTGTGGGTGCTGTACGACCGGGTGCTGCGGGTGGGGCCCGAGCGGATGGCCGACCCGGGGCGGGACCGCTTTCTGCTGTCGAAAGGGCATGGCCCGATGGCGTACTACGCGGTGCTCGCCGCCAAGGGCTTCGTGCCCGTGGACTGGCTGCCCGGGTTCGGGACGTACGCCTCTCCGCTCGGCCACCATCCGGACCGTGTGCTCGTGCCGGGGGCCGAGATCGGCAGTGGGTCGTTGGGGCACGGGCTGCCGATCGCTGTGGGTACGGCGCTGGGGCTGCGTGCGCAGGGCCTGCACGAGCCGCAGGTCTGGGTGCTGATCGGGGACGCCGAGCTGGACGAGGGCAGCAATCACGAGGCGATCGCCTTCGCGGGGCCCGCGGGGCTCGAGCAACTGCACACCGTCGTCGTCGACAACTCCTCCGCCAGTCATGCCCGGCCCGGCGGCATCGCCGCCCGTTTCGAGGCCGCGGGCTGGTCCGCGGTCACGGTCGACGGTCGCGATCACGAAGCGCTCCACGCCGGTTTCACCGCTCCGCATCCGGGCCGCCCGCATGTCGTCGTGGCACAGGTGGAGCCGAAGAGCGCCTGAGACCCGCTTCCTCCTGCGGTATTTCCTCCACCACGAGAAAGGACAGACCTTCCATGGACACCATGCGTGACCGTTTCGCCCCCGTCGTCTCACGGCTGCTCGACGAGGATCCGCGGGTCGCGGTCGTCCTCGCCGAGATCGGCAGGGACGCTTTCACCGAGGCACAGCGGCGACATCCGGACCGGGTGCTCAATGTCGGCATCCGCGAGCAACTGCTGATCGGGGCCGGTGCGGGGCTGGCACTGACCGGGCTGCGGCCCGTCGTGCACACCTTCGCCAGCTTCCTCGTCGAGCGGCCCTTCGAGCAGGTCAAGCTGGATCTGGGACATCAGAACGTGGGTGCGGTGCTGGTCAGCGCCGCCGGGTCCTTCGACTGGCCGGCGGGTGGATACACGCACATGGCTCCCGGCGACGTGGCCCTCCTCGACACCCTGGACGGCTGGACCGTGCACGTGCCCGGGCATCCCGACGAGGCCGAGACGCTGCTGCGGCATGCGGTCGCCGCGGGCGACGACAAGGTGTACGTGAGGTTGTCCGTGCAGTCGAACGCGGAGGGGCTTCCGGTCGACGGCGAGCGTTTCCTCACCGTCCGCGAAGGTCGCTCCGGCACTGTCGTCGCCGTCGGACCGATGCTGGACGCCGTGCTCGCCGCCACGGCGGGCCTCGACGTGACCGTGCTGTACGCGACGACCGTGCGCCCCTTCGACTCGGCCGCACTGCGCCGGGCGACGGAGACGGCCGGGACGGATGTCGTCCTCGTCGAGCCGTACCTGGCGGGCACGTCGACGGCCGCCGCGAACGACGCGCTGTCCGACGTCCCCCACCGCGTGCTGGGGCTCGGCGTGGGCCACAGTGAGCTGCGCCGGTACGGCCACATCGAGGAACACGTGGCCGCGCACGGCCTGGACGCCCGATCACTGCGGGAGCGGATCGGCAGGTTTGTATCGGGCGAGCGGGTGGGTGCGCGCGTCGGGTGAGGCGGGGCGCCGGCGGGTGACCGGGGGCGTCACCGGGTGGCCCGGGGCGCCGCCGGGTGAGCCGACGCCGAGCACTGGTGGGCCAGAGGCGGCGGCTGTGGGTCAGGGCTTTGGGCGCGGGGCAGCTGGGCATGTCGGTGTGGGAGAGAGCGAGCCGAGCAGGCGGATGCGCGCCGCCAGCCCGTCGTCTGCGAACGCAGCCGTCGGCCGGCCGCCCCCGTACCCCGACCCGACGCGGGAGCAACGACGTGTACCGGGCGAAAGTTAGCCAATCAAGCCAGCCAAACCAGTACATGCCTGCCACCAGCCCATCACCTCCGAACACGGCCACCGGCCGTCGCCCCCGTACCCCGATCCGCCATCGGTGCGTCGGGGCCCGCAGTGGGAGCGAACAACCCGAGCAGGCGGATGTCCCCCGTCAGGCCGCTGCCTCCGAGCACCGCTGCCGCTCGGCCACCCCCGCTCCCGAGCCCCCCGTCGACGCATCAGCGCGTATCAGGTTGCGTATCGCCGGTACCGAGAGCAGGGAGATCGGGATGGCGAAGCTCATCGCTGCGGCCGCGAGGAGGACATGGTCGGCGCCGACGGCCGTGGCGGCGGGGCCGGCGAGGGCCTGGCCGACCGGCATCATCGCAAGCGAGCCGGCGACGTCGTACGCGTGGATGCGGTTGAGGACGTCGGGTGGGACCTGGGTCTGGACGCTTGTCGCCCACATCACGCCCCAGAAGGACATCCCGGCCCCGGCGACGGCCGCCCCGGCCGCCATGGCCGGTACGCCGAGTCCGGCACCGACGGTCGCCGGGAAGCCGGCGAAGGCGAACAGGGAGAGGGCACCGGCGCGCAGCATGCGGCGGGGGCGCAGGCGCAGGGCGAGGAGGCCGCCGATGACGGTGCCGGCGCCGAGGGCGGAGTTGACCACACCGTAGGCGCGCGGGCCGTGTTGCTGGACGACCTCCGTCGCCACCAGCGGGACGGAGGGGCCCCAGACGGCGATCATGTACACGCACCAGACGGCGATCACGCCCCACAGCCATGTGCGCGCTCTGAACTCCCGCCATCCTTCGATCAGATCGGCGCGGAAGGCATTGCCACCGCCGTGTCCCGCCGGACCGCTGCCCGGGGCCGGCGGGGGCAGGCGGAGCAGCAGGAGGCACAGGGCGCTGACCGCGTATGTGGCCGCATGGGCTGCGAAGACGCCGCCCGGCGAGGCGAAGCCCACCAGGACGCCTGCGAGCGCGGGACCGGCGAGCTGGGCCGCGGACTCGGCGATGCGTATGGCGCCGTTCGCGCCCTGGATGTCGGAGGCGAGCCGGGGCACCGTACTGGCGACGCCGGGCTGGAACACGGCGCCCGCGACGCCGTTGACGAAACCGATGGCGCAGATCTCCCAGAGCACGACGTGGCCGGAGTAGAACAGCCCCGCGGCCAGGGACTGGGTGCCGAGGCGTACGAGGTCGGCACCCATCATCAGCTTCTGCGTGCTGAAGCGGTCGGCGATCACCCCGCCGAAGACCACAAGCCCGGCGAAGGCGACGGAGGTCGCGGCCATCGCGAGGCCGACCGCGCCCGCTCCGTACCCGTGTTGCAGCAGGCCCGCGGCGAGGGCGACGGGCAGCATGGTGTCACCGAGCCGGGCGACCGCACGCGCGACGAAGAACAGCGCGAAGTCCCGTGACCACACCGGCCCCGCGTCTCCCTTTGGAGCCTGGGCTTCGGCAGCGATGTCACGCGGGCCGCCGACCGCTCCTTCCGAGCCGTCCTGCTGCCTCCCCGCCCCCACCCCGGCTCCTGGGTCCGATGGCTGTGATGACGTCCCGGTCACCCCGTCCCACTCCCCTCCCCGCTGCCCGATCCCCCACGATCCCCGCACCCCGATGTCTCGGTGGTAGCCGAAGCCCCCTCCGCTCCGGCTCCCACACCCGACTTCGGATCATGTCACGCGCCACTGACAACGCTCGAAGCGTTTTCAGTCCGCGTCCGGAAGCCCCAACTCCGGGTAGGCGTCCAGCAGTCGGGGCGGGGCCGCCTGGCGCCAGGAGTCCGCGAGGATGTCGCGCAGTTCGCCCTCGTCCTCGATCGCGGCGAGGCGGGCCCTCACCCAGGCGAACTGCGCCTCGTGGTCGGCGATCCAGAACTTGCGCGGTTCGGCCAGCACCAGTTCGTCGCGCTCCTCCTTGGGGCACCGCACGGCGATGGAGGTCTCGTCCTCGGGCAGCGTGGCGAACATCTTCCCCGCCACCCGGAACGTGGGCATGCTCCAGGCGATCTTCTCCGTCGTGTCCGGCAGGGCGAGGCAGATACGGCGTACGTCTTCGGCATCCGGCATGCTCCGCACCGTAGCCGCTGCCACTGACAATCACCTGGTGAGGGCGTCGGGCGACTACCTCACGCTGCTGATGGGCCCCAGCTTCTTGAAGTAGATCGACGTCGGCCGCAGCACGCCGTCCGGGGCGGCCGCGTAGTCCGGTATCGCGCCGATCCGGGTCCAGCCGGCCGCGCGGTAGAGGTGCTCGGCGAGGCTGTCGGTCTCGGTGTCCAGGTGCAGCAGGGTGATGCCGGCCGCGGCGGCGGCCTCCTCTGCGGTGGTCAGGAGTGTGCGGCCGAGGCCCTGTCCCCGGGCGTCCCGGTGCACCATCAGCTTGACCAGTTCGGCACGGTGGCGGCTGTTGGGCTTGTCCGGGAAGGCCAGGCTGACGGTGCCCACCACCCGCTCACCGTCGCGCGCCGCCCACACGGCGAGCTGCCCGGCGGCGACGGCCGCGGCGCGCTCCCTCCACCAGACGAGGGCCTCCGCACGGTCGAACGGTGCGAGAAAGCCGATGGAGGCCCCGCCGTCCACGGTGTCGACGAGGAGGTCCGCCAACGCGTCCACGCGCGCGTGCAGTTCATCGCAGTCCAGCCGGTTCACGATCACGGCAGCACCACCGCCAGGACGTACCGCACGTCGTCCGGTCCCGTGCACCGGAACCGGGTCGGCCCCCACACCCGCAGTCGCAGACAGTCCCCGGTGCCGAGGTGGTGCTCCACCTCCTGTGCCGTCACCTCGAGTGCTCCTTCCAGAACCCAGATGTGCTGTTCGAGACCGGGCACGGGCGGCCGGTCGTAGGCGATGTCCGCGCCCGCGGTCAGCCGTCCCTCGACGAGTTCGCCGCGCAGCCCGGCGTGCGGCGGCGACACGGACCGTCGTACGAAACCGGAGGCCCGGTCCTCCCAGACCTGCTGCTCGGCGGCCGCCACCAGCAGCGCCGGCTCCGCCTCCACCTCGCTGAGCAGCTGGGACATCGTCCGCCCGTACACACCGCACAGGCGGTTCAGGAGCGAGGCGGTGGGGCTGATCTCGGCCCGTTCGGCGCGGGAGAGCGTCGAGCGGCTGACCCCGCTGCGCTCCGCCAACTCCCCCAGCGACCAACTCCGTTCGGCCCGGAGCTCGGCCAGCCGGGCGCCGAGCCGGGCGTCGACGGGGTCGGGCCCTGTCTCACCATCGTCCTGTTTCATATTCGGGATGCTATCCCAGATGCGAGACGACAGTCTCTATGGCTTCCGCCAGTCCCTCCCGCCGAATGTCATCGGGGTGACCGGGCTGACCGGGGCGTCCGCGCCGGCGATGAGGCGCTCCGCGTCGGGGAGGAACACCTTGAGGTCGGCCCGGTCCCGCCCTTCGATCCCGATGGCGAAGAGATGGTTCTTGCCGCCGTATCTCACGTCGGCCAGATACAGGCGGAGTACCGCGGGCTCCGCCATGCCATAGACATTGGCTCCGGCGTGCGGCCAGGTCAGGAAGTCCACACAGGTCCGTACCGGGCAGTCGGAGGCCTCGTTCACTGCTTTGCCGGCGATCGCGATGTCGAGCACCTTCGCCGGGAGAGCGCCGGTGCCGATCATGCCGCTCCGGGGCGTGGAGACCTGCAGGTTCGGGCGGGCCGCGAGCCAGGCCGCCGGCGCTGTTGCGTACTGGCCACTCCGGCGGCGCGTTCGCGGTCCCTGTCCACCGGGATGAGGTCGGACCAGAACAGGACCCGGTGCAGATCCCCACTGCCCTCCGGTGCCACGGAGAACTCGACGGGCTGGCCCTCATGGCTCTCCCACCGTTGCGTGAAGGTCACCGTCAGATGCCCGTCGAAGAAGTGAGACGTCCGGTGAGGGCCCGGAGGCAGGCTTCCGGGGTCGGAAAACCCCGAGAGGCATTCCGGAGCGCAGCCCGGAATCCCCGCCGATGCGGTGGTCGTCGGCTTCCTGGAGGAACCACCCGAATCGCCCGAGCCGCTGGAGCTGCCGCACCCGGCGAGAAGGACCGCGGTCAGCGGGAGAGCGAGGAGCCTGAGAGCCGATGTCATGACAGACCCCGCAATGCGAGGGGATGCCCAAGTCGCCCCATAATTCCCCAGACCCTGATGCACCGGCATGGGCACAGGCGGGCGCACCGACGCAGCTGACTCGTCATGTACGGCCGGCGGTCGGTCCCCTACGCCCGTGCCGCCTCGTCGAGCGCCTCCAGCACCGGCCGGATCAGCGGGTGCTCCTCGGCTCCCCGCCGTACCGCCGCGAAGACCCGGCGGGTGGGTGCGGTCCCGTCCACCGGACGTACGACCACGCCCGTGAGGTCCATTCCGCGCAGTGCCGAGCGCGGTACGAGAGCCACGCCCGCGTCCGCGGAGGCGAGGGCGACGACGGCGCGGAAGTCGTCCGAGGAGTGTTCCAGGCGGGGCTGGAATCCGGCGCTCTCGCAGGCCAGGACGACCACTTCGTGGCAGGGGTTGCCGGGGTACGGGCCGATCCACGGGTCCTTGGCCAGGTCGGCCAGCGGGATCTCGGAGGCCTCGGCCAGCCGGTGGCTCACCGGGACGACCGCGTCGAAGGGCTCGGCGTACAGCGGTACATGGGTCAGGCGCGGGTCGTCGGCGGGTGGCGCCCCGCGGTACTCGACCGCGACCGCGACGTCGACCTGGCGGTCCAGGACCATCGGCAGGCTGGCGTCGCCCTCGGCGTCCTGGACGCGGATGCGGATGCCGGGCGCGGAGGAGGCGAGGCGGGCCACGGCCGGCGCCACGACCAGGGCGATGCCGGTCGCGAAGGAGGCGACGGTGACCGTGCCGGCGGCGCCCGAGCCGTAGGCGGCGAGCTCGGCCTCCGCCCGCTCCAGCTGGGCGAGGACCGCGTTGGTGTGGCTGAGCAGGATCTCGCCGGCCGGGGTCAGCCGTACGCCCTTGGCACTGCGCTCGACCAGGCGGTGGCCCGTCTCCTGTTCCAGGGCTGTCAGCTGCTGGGAGACGGCGGAGGGCGTGAGATACAGCGCGGCGGCAGCCGCCGTCACCGTGCGGTGGTCGGCCACCGCACGGAGGATGTGCAGCCGCCGCGCTTCGATCATGGGATCGATTATCTCAATATGTCCGGGACGGCCGGATCAGGCCTCCAGTTCCGCCCGCGCGGCCACGAAAGCGTCCACGGCCCGGTTGACGTCGTCGGTCGAGTGGGCGGCGGACAGCTGCACACGGATGCGGGCCTGGCCCTGCGGCACCACGGGATACGAGAAGCCGATCACGTAGACGCCCCGCTCAAGGAGCAGCTCGGCGAGACGGCCCGCCTTCGTCGCATCGCCGATCATGACGGGTGCGATGGCGTGGTCGCCGGGGAGGATCTCGAAGCCCTCCTCGGTCATCCGGCGGCGGAACAGGGCGGTGTTCTCGGCGAGGCGGATGCGCAGGTCGTCCGCCGACTCGAGGAGGTCGAGGACCTTCAGGGAGGCGGCGGCGATCACGGGGGCGAGGGTGTTGGAGAAGAGGTACGGCCGCGAGCGCTGACGCAGAAGCGCGACGATCTCGGCGCGGGCGGCGACATAGCCGCCGGACGCTCCGCCGAGCGCCTTGCCCAGGGTGCCCGTGATGATGTCGACGCGGTCCATGACGTCGTGCAGCTCGGGGGTGCCGCGGCCGCCGGGGCCGACGAAGCCGACGGCATGGGAGTCGTCGACCATGACCATGGCGTCGTAGCGGTCGGCGAGGTCGCAGATCTCGCGCAGGGGTGCCACATAGCCGTCCATGGAGAAGACGCCGTCGGTGACGATCAGGCGGCGCCGGGCGTCGGACGCGTCCTTCAACTGCCGTTCCAGATCGGCCAGATCACGGTTGGCGTAACGGAAGCGGCGGGCCTTGGAGAGGCGGATGCCGTCGATGATCGACGCGTGGTTGAGGGCGTCGGAGATGACGGCGTCCTCCGGGCCGAGCAGGGTCTCGAAGACACCGCCGTTGGCGTCGAAGCAGGAGGAGTACAGGATGGTGTCCTCCTGGCCGAGGAAGGCGGAAAGGCGCGCTTCCAGCTCCTTGTGCACCTCCTGGGTGCCGCAGATGAAGCGGACCGACGCCATGCCGTAGCCCCAGCGGTCCAGGGCCTGGTGCGCGGCGGCGACGACCTCGGGGTGGTCGGCGAGGCCGAGGTAGTTGTTGGCGCAGAAGTTGAGGACCTCGCCGGGGCGGCCGCCGGCGGTGACGTTCACGGTGGCGGACTGCGGGGTGCCGATGACGCGCTCGGGCTTGTGCAGGCCGGCGGCGCGGATCTCGTCGAGGGTGGCGCGCAGGTCGTCGCGCACGGAGTCGAACATGGGGAAGCTCCTGAAAAGTGCTGACGGGTGAAGGGAGTTACACGGTCCAGTCGAGGATGACCTTGCCGCCGCGGCCGCTCGCCGCGTCGGCGAACGCCGCCTCGAAGTCGCCGTAGCCGTACCGGCCGGTGATCACGGGTGACAGGTCGAGGCCCGCTTCCAGCAGCACGGACATCGCGTACCAGGTCTCGAACATCTCCCGGCCGTAGATGCCCTTGATGGTGATCATCGAGGTGACGATGCGGGCCCAGTCGACCGGGAACTCCTGGGCGGGCAGACCGAGCATGGCGATACGACCGCCGTGCGTCATGTTGGCGATCATGTCGCGCATGGCCTCGGGGCGGCCGGACATCTCCAGGCCGATGTCGAAGCCCTCACGCAGCCCCAACTCCCGCTGTCCGTCGACGATTTCCGACTCCGCCACATTCAGCGCGAGGCTCACGCCGATCTTGCGGGCCAGCTCCAGCCGCTCCTCGCTGACGTCGGTGATCACGACGTTGCGGGCGCCCGCGTGCCGTGCCACCGCGGCGGCCATCAGGCCGATGGGGCCGGCTCCCGTGATGAGCACGTCCTCGCCGACCAGCGGAAAGGAGAGCGCCGTGTGGACGGCGTTGCCGAACGGGTCGAAGATCGCGGCGACGTCGAGGTCCACGGGCACCCGGTGCACCCACACATTGGCGGCGGGCAGGGCGACGTACTCCGCGAAGGCCCCGTCACGTCCGACGCCGAGCCCGACCGTGGCCCGGCACAGATGCCGCCGCCCGGCCAGGCAGTTGCGGCACTTCCCGCAGACCAGGTGCCCCTCGCCGCTCACCCGGTCGCCTACGGCGATGTCCGTGACATCACGGCCGGTCTCCACGACCTCGCCGACGAACTCGTGCCCTGCCACCAGCGGCGTACGGATGGCTCTTTGTGCCCAGCCGTCCCAGGCCCGGATGTGCAGATCGGTCCCGCAGATGCCGGTCCGCAACACCTTGATCAGTACGTCACCGGGTCCGACGGCCGGCTCCGGCACGTCCGCGAGCCACAGCCCGGGCTCAGCCTTCTCCTTGACCAGCGCCTTCACGTACGGCTCCTGTGGGTGCGACCCCGGGGCCGGGCATGCCGAAGGCGCCCGTGTCCGGGGAGAGGGGTGGAATCGCAAAGCAATCTGCCGCACGACGCCACCCCCGGTCCATCGAGGTTTTCTTAACCCGCGCCGCAGCTCCGCTTCACACCCGGCCCGCCCGCCTCACCCCTGTCCTTGTGGCGGACGCGGCCGACAAGGGCCGACTCGATCATGGTTGCGATTCGGAGGCCTTCGCCCGCTCGATCTCGGACTGCGCGGCCGTGAGCGTCATGGCGCCGTCGCACACCGCACGGTGCAGGGAGTTCTCCAGCTGGTCGTCCGTACTGGCCCGGGAGAGCGGCACGGGGCGCAGATTCGCCGGGTCCGCCGGAGCCCCGCCCAGTTCCAGGGGGATGATGTGGTCTTCCTCGTAGTGCGAGGGGTCCTGGTCCGCCGCGCCGGACGCGGCGAGTTGCTCCCTCTTCAGCTGCTCGGTCACATGGACCGGCGGGCGTATCGACGCCGTCCAGCCCGGCACGCAGATGGTCGAGTGGATCGTGGCCTGGGTCACGGCCGGATTGAGGGCCCCCAGCTGCCCGCTGGGTGCGCTGGGCACCGGTGTCCGAGTCGGGGAACTCGTCGCCATGAGGTGCAGCGAGCCGTAGGTGATCGTCCCGTTCTCGACGATGTACGAACCGGCGTAGTCGGCGGTGCTTCCATCGGTGTGCAGGGCGTGGAGGTGGACGTCGACCGTGTTCCCGTTCACGTCGTCGATGCTGATCACGTCGGCGGCGGTGTCGGCGAAACCGCCCGCGAAGTCGGCGTAGGGCCTGCCGAGGTGGCTTCCGCCCAGATCCCACGCCCGGCGGTAGTCGTGGGCGTTGATCGCGGCGTAGAAGCTCTCGACGACGGAGGCAGGATCCGCCGGGCTGCTGCTGGGGGCTGCCGTCGGCGTCTCCGGCGCCGAAGGGGTCGCCGGGGTCGCCGGGGTGCTGGGCGGCGGCGGGCGTGGTGTCCCGGTCGCGGTCGATGCGGTCGGGGGCGAGTCCGGAGACGTACCGGCGTGCTGGGTACAGCCGGCGAGACCGAGGCCGACGGTGAGGCCGAGTACGGCAGCGGTTCTCGACGCCTTCATGCTTCACGACCGACGGGACAGGCGACCGGTCGAGACGTTCGCGCACACACTCCGAGAGTACTTTGCACGCGTATGTGCCGATAGTGGAGCGAGAGCAGACCGGGGCAGCCCGGGAGTCCGTGCGGATCGTCGGCGGGCAGCCAGGCGTCCGGGGTGTGGAGGCCGAGGTCGCCGACGCCCTCGCACAGGGCGTCGACGGCGACGAGGACCCCGGCGCGGTCCTCGGCCCCCCGCCGGACGAGGGACCAGGTCCAGTAGACCTTCGGGGCGACGACCTCTCGGCGGGCCAGGTCGGCCGGGAGCGGAGTGGTCTGTCCCCCGGGCGAGTTGAGGACCTGGCGGCGGCAGCGGCGGACGTGGTCGAAGAAGGCGGGGCCGGTGACGGCCCCGTCGGAGATGCCCACCGTGCGGGCCCCGGTGGCCTGGGCGAGCTCCTCGGCGTACACGTTCCAGGAGGCCCAAGCGGTGATGTCGTCGTCGACGAGGACGTCGGTGTCGTGGGCCGCCACATCCGGTACGTCGTGGGTGTCGCCGCCCTTGGCCACGGCCTACAGCCGGCCGGCGCCGATCAGCCGGGCCCGCAGCCGGAGCCGCCCGAGGTCCGCTCTGCGCACCGGCACACGGCCAGGTCCAGGTTGCCGTCGGCCACCCGGGCCACCGCTGCCGTACGCGAAATCAGGTCCGGGGGAAGCCAGTTGACGTAACCGAGGCGTACCGACCGGGAGCCCGACAGCCGGCCGGCCCGGCGCTTGAGGTCGTCGGCCCGTTCCAGCAGGGCACGGATCTGCGGGAGCAGGTCGCTCCGGCGGGGGTGAGGGAGACCGAGCGGCGGTCCCGGTCGAACAGGCGGACGCCCAGGTCCCGTTCGAGCGCCTTGATCTGCTGGGAGAGCGAGGGGCCTGCGAAGAGCAGCCTCCCCCATGGCGGCCCGGCCGAAGTTCAGTTCCTCGGCGGCCGCGACGAAGTAGCGCAGCCGGCGCAGTTCCACTCGCGTCATGCTACGCGCGCCGGGAGGCTGAGACTCTCAGCAGTGAGGCCGCCGGTCGTGGCATCGGCGCTGGTCACGGGCGCACGATGGGCCTGACAACGACGATGGGAGCACATCATGCGCGAGTTCCTGGTCGAGATCACCACCACTGTCCCGGAGGGCACCGGCCAGGACGAGGTCGACCGGCGGCGGGCCGCCGAGGCCGTCCGCGCGCGGGAGTTGGCCGCCACCGGCCATCTGGCCCGGCTGTGGCGCCCCGTCGGCGAGTTGCGCAGCATCGGCGTGTGGCGGGCCGCCGACGAGGCGGAGCTGCACGAGAAGGTGCTCGGCACGCTGCCGCTGCGCCCGTGGATGACCGTCGCCGTCACCCCGCTCGAGTCCCACCCCAACGACCCGGGCCGGGTCGACGGCACCCGATGAGCACCCCCTCCTCCCCCAGGACCCATGTCGCGCAGGCCGCGGCGGCGCTCGCGGCCGGCAGGGGAGTCGGGCGCCTCGTCCACACGCCGAACCTGCCCCTGATGCACACCCAGGCGGGCCTGTCCGCCGGTGCCGGAGCCCACCTGGCGACCGCCAACCACGCGGGTTGTCTCGCCGGGGCACTCGAAGGCATCCCACTGCCCTCGCTGGTGCGAGCCCGTACTGTCCTGCGCGGCTCCCTGCTGCTACTGACCGCGACCCTCGTCGCCATGCCCCTCACCCACAGCACCACGCTGTGGGGCGTGCTGCGCCTGCTGGCCGGGGCGGTGAGCGCCCTGGTGTTCGTCGTCGCCGCGATCCCTCCTGCACCATCTGCGCGGGCACCCGGCGCACCTGCCCGGCTGGGCCATCGGCGGTGTCGGCGCCGGTAGCGCGGTGTCCGGCCTGCTGCTCCTGGCGCTGCGGTCCTTCGCGGACTGGCGGGTCACCTGGCGGGCCTCGGCCGCGCTCACCGCGCTGCTGACCGCCGGCGCGTGGAACCTGCGGCCGGAGGCGGCCGCGCCCGCGAGCAGTGAGAAACCTGGGGAGTACGGCGCCCCGCACACACCGCTGGTTCGGCGCACTGCTCGTGAGCTACTCCCTGGAGGGTGTCGGCTACATCGTTGCCGGAACCTTCCTGGTCGCGGCGACCGGCCGGGCTCCCCCGGTCGGCAACGGCTCCTGGGTGCTCGTGGGGCCGGCCGCCGTGCCGTCCCCGGCGCTGTGGGCGCGGCAGGGACGCCGCTGGTCCCAGCCCTCCCTGCTGCTCGCCGCGCTGGTGGTGCAGGCCATCGGCATCGCCCTGCCCGCCCTGATCGGCTCAGTGGCTGCCGTACTCCTCTCGGCGGTGCTGTTCGGCGGCACCTTCCCGGGCATCAGCATGCCGGCCCTGGCCACCGGGGCCCACCTGCGCTTCCCCCGCTCGGTCGCCCTGCTGACCGCCGGATACTCCGTCGGCCAGATCCTGGCCCGCTCGCCGTCGCCCCGCTGCTGCACCACGGCTACCAGCGGGTGCTGCTGCCGGCCGCCCTCGTGGTCCTCGCGGCGGCCGCGGCCGCCGCCGTGCTGCGGATCGGCTTCCCGCGCGACATCGTCGTAAGTACGACACACAGCGCCGCCGCGGCAGCGAGAATCGACCGAGGACGCCCGGCCCGCTCAGGGCCTGTCCAGCGCTTTCGCCCCGCACTCGGACAACTGACGTGGAGCCGCCGATGAACACCGCAAGGGACCTCGCGATCGTCGCCCTGGACGCGGCGCCCAGCCGCCAGGTCCAGCAGGGCGAACTGTCGCTCGCACTCGCGGGAGCCGAGGTGCTCGACCTCATCGAGGCCCTGGCGCTCGCCCTGGACGGTGACCGCATCCTGCCCAGCGCACCGTCACCCACCGGCGACCGCCTGCTGGACGAGGCCGCCTCCTCCCTCGTACGGCAGGAGCCGTACGAGTCGGTCGAGGAGTGGCTGTGGCGCCGGGGCCGCGGGCTGTCCTCGGCCTACGTCGACGACCTGGAGCGGCTGGGGCTGACCGCCCGGCCGCGCGGGCGCCGGATTCAGCTGCGGACCGGGCGGGCCGAACTGGTCGACTCGCCGGCCCGGCAGCAGGCCGAGGAGCGCTGGGCGTCGGGCGAGCCCGTCCTCGCCGCCCTTGCCGCCGCCGCCGGGATCCACGAAGAGCAGGCCGAGCACCACGATCTCTCCGGTGAGGCGGTCACGACCGTGCTGGCTGCGGTCGGCGATGCGGTGATGGAGTTGGAGGCCGTACGGCAGCGGAAGGCGATCGAGGACGCCGCGTTCGACAACGTGTGGCGCGGCTATTGAGCGCTTCGCGCGGGCGGAGCGCCGGGCGCGCGTCGATCGTCTGCGGCTTCGTCGTGGCTGGTCGCGCGGTTCTCCGCACCCCGGAAAGCCGCTGCGCGGCACAGTCTCGTCGAAGAGCCGCCGAACCGGTCGCCCAGTGGCCGGCCGTGCCCGCCGTCACAGCAGCGGGAGCCCGTCCGCCTCCCGTCGCTCCAGCCGGGCGACCAGGTCGGCCGCCGTCGACTTGATGGTCTCCAGGCCGGGCCTGCCCCAGGGGCGCGGCTCCACGTCGACGACGCACACGGTGCCGAGCACCATCCCCGTACTGTCGATCAGCGGCGCGCCCAGATAGGAGCGGATGCCGAACTCGTCGACCACCGGGTTGCCCGCGAACCGCGGGTAGTCGCAGACGTCCTCCAGGACCAGCGCCTTGCGCCGGACCACCACATGGGGGCAGAAGCCGTGGTCGCGGGCCAGTTCGCGGCCCAGGACGGGCGTGCTGCCGTCCGCCTTCACCACGGGCCGAGCCACGTCCGAGAGGTGCAGGCCCGCGAAGAACTGCCGGTTCTCGTCGATGAAGTTGACCATGGCGTACGGCGTCCCGGTGAGCTCGGCGAGGTGGTCCGCGTAGGCGTCGAGGGCGGGGTCCGGGTGTTCTGCGAGGCCCAGTTGACCGAGGCGCCGGGCCCGGGCGGGGGCCTCCTTGTCCTCGGGGGTGAGCAGCAGACGACCGGCCGGGCGCGACGGGTCGTACCTCATGAGCGGGCTCCGTCACTGTGGACGCAGGGCATATACGGGCTCCGTGGCGGTGTGCGGGGATCACATGTGGGCGCCGTGGCTCGGCGCATGGGCCGGGGCGTGGGCGATGAGGTGCCGTACGAGGGTCAGCAGGGTCTGCACTCCCGAGCTGGAGATCCGGGCGTCGCAGCGCACGACGGGGATCGCCGGGTCGAGGTCGATGGCGGCGCGGACCTCCTCGGGGTCGTAGCGGTACGAGCCGTCGAACTCGTTGATCGCGACGATGAAGCCGAGACCGCGCTGCTCGAAGAAGTCCACGGCCGCGAAGCACTCCTCCAGACGGCGGGTGTCGGCGAGGATCACCGCGCCGAGCGCGCCCTCGGAGAGTTCGTCCCACATGAACCAGAACCGCTCCTGCCCGGGCGTGCCGAACAGGTACAGCACATGTTCCGGGTCGAGGGTTATGCGGCCGAAGTCCATGGCCACCGTCGTCTCGACCTTGTTCTCGATCCCGTCGAGAGAGTCGGTCGCGGCGCTGACCGTGGTGAGCAGCTCCTCCGTGCTGAGCGGCGCGATCTCGCTGACCGCGCCCACGAAGGTCGTCTTGCCGACTCCGAACCCGCCCGCCACCAGGATCTTCAGTGCGGTGGGGAAGGGATCAGAGCTGTCGTCGTAGTCCATCGAGCACTGCCTCCAGAAGGGCCCGGTCAGTCGGGTTGTGGTGGAACTCGGGTGGCTTGGTGGTGAGCGCCCCGCAGTCGACGAGGTCCGACAGCAGCACCTTGGTGACCACCGCCGGCAGCTTCAGGTGGGCGGCGACCTCGGCGACCGAGACGGGCGCGCGGCACAGGTCGAGCGCCTGCGCGTGTTCGGGGCCGAGGTAGCCGAGGGGGGTGGCCCCGGTGGCCATCACGTGCGACAGGAGGTCGAGCGCGATGGTGGGCCGGGTGCGGCCGTTGCTGACCGTGAAGGGGCGCACCAGCCGACCGGCCGCGTCGTCGAGCCAGGGCCCGTCGCCGACCGCCGCCACGCTCAAGGCCTCATCGCCGTGGGTTCGACGGCGTGCTGCCGGGGCGCGGTGACCAGGTAGGGGCGGACGCTCTTGACCAGCATCGCCATCTCGTAGCCGAGCACCGCCGCGTCGGCCTCGCGGCCGGCCAGTACGGCGAGACAGGTGCCGGAGCCGGCGGTGGTCACGAACAGCAGCGTCGAGTCGAGTTCGACGACGACCTGGCGGACGTCTCCGCCGTCGCCGAAGCGGACCCCGGCGCTGCGGCCGAGGGAGTACAGGCCGGAGGCCAGCGCGGCCATGTGGTCGGCGCTGTCCGGATCGAGGCCGTGGACCGACTTCACGAGCCCGTCGCAGGAGAGGAGTACCGCACTGGTCGTGTGGGGTACGCGCTGCACGAGGCCGCTCATCAGCCAGTCGAGATCGGATACATGGCCGGTGGGCGCATCGCTCGCCATGGTGGATCGACTCCTTGGGGTACGAAGGTCTGCGGGAGCGGTGGGGGTGGGAACTGAGGTGGTCATCCGGCTGGTGCGCTCCCGTCGTGCCGGGTGGGACGGTCGGCGCCGCGCGCGGACGCGGGGCGCGCCTCGGCTATGTGGGCCGGGTCCATGTGCGGTGGATCAGTGGACGGCGGCGGGGTGGTGGCGGTGACGTCCGTGTGGAGGACGTCCAGGGGCGAGCTCGGGAGGAGGGATGCGGCCCCGGTGCGAGCCGGGTCGGTGACGGGGCGCGACTCGATGCGCCCCGTCTGCTCCATGGGCTCGGCGGCCGGGTAGGAAGCCTCAGTGCGCGCCGATTCCATGTGCGCCGACTCCACGTGTGACGCATCCATGTGTGACGCATCCATGTGTGGCGAGGACATGTGGTCCGGCTCCAGGTGCGCCGGTGAGGCCGTGCGTACGGCGCCTGTGTACTCCGATGAGTACTCCGAGTGCTCCGCGTACTCGGAGCGTTCCGACTCGAGGCTCTGCTGGGCCTCCGCCAGGCCGATGCCGCGCTGGAAGGCGGCCATCAGGCCCGGGTCGTGGCCGGCGAGGTACTCCGACTCCTGGCGCGGCGCCGGGCCGTCCCGCAGCTGGGGCGCGATGTGCTCCTGGGCGCGGCGGCGTGGCAGTTGCGGCTTGCCCATGGTGCCGCGGACGGTGCCGGCGCGGGGCGTGGGCGGAGTGGCCGCGTTCTCCTCGACGAGCCGTCGGTCGTCGGGCCGGATGCCGGGCACGGCCTCCGCGGGATTGGCCCGCTCCTCGTGGGCCCCGCGCACCGGGAGCGGCGCCGCTCCGCCGCCGGCCCCGGTGCTGCCGCCCAGCGGATTGCCGTTCGGGGCGGCGGTCGTGGGCTGCGCGGGCGGCGGGGGCGTGACGCGACGCCCGGCGGTCTCGGGTCGGGGACCCGGCGCCGCCTGCGGCTGCGGCTGGGAGCGCGGCGGGGCGGACGGCTCGGGCATCCCTGTCACACCCGTGACACCGTGCGGCTGCGCCGCGCCCCCGGGAACGCCCGGCGTCGCGCCCAGCAGCCCCTGCGGTACGACGAGCACGGCCTGCACCCCGCCGTAGATGTTGGTCTGCAGCCGGACGTTGATGCCGTGCCGCCGGGCGAGCTGCGAGACCACGAACAGTCCGATGCGGCCGTCCGCGAGCAGGCTGGCCACATTGACCTGGTCGGGGTCGGCGAGCAGGGCGTTCATCTTCTTCTGCTCGCCGACCGGCATGCCGAGACCGCGGTCCTCCACCTCGACGGCGAGTCCCGAGGTGACGAGGTTGGCGCGCAGCAGGACCTGGGTGTGCGGGGCGGAGAACACCGTGGCGTTCTCGACGAGTTCGGCCAGCAGGTGGATGACGTCGGCGACGGCGTGGCCGCGCAGGGTGCCGTCGATCGGCGGCACCAGCTTGACCCGGGAGTACTGCTCGACCTCGGCGATGGCGGAGCGCAGCACCTCGGTCATGGAGACGGGGTTGCTCCACTGCCGGCGGGAGACGGCGCCGCCGAGGACGGCGAGGTTCTCGGCGTGCCGGCGGATCCGGGTGGCGAGGTGGTCCACGTGGAAGAGGCCCTTGAGCAGGTCGGGATCCTCGATCTCGTTCTCCAGCTCGTCGAGGATGGAGATCTCCCGGTGCACCAGGGACTGCAGGCGCCGGGCGAGGTTCACGAAGACCTCGAGCTTCTGTTCGCTGCCTGCCTGGCTGGAGAGCTGGGCGGCCTGGACGACGGCGGTGACGGCGCCGTCGTGCGCGCGGGTCAGATCGGCGGCGAGCAGCTCGAAGTCGTCGGCATCGTCCGCGGGGGCGCCGCGGGGCTTGCGCGGGGGCGGGGTGTCGCCGCGGCGCAGCGAGTCGACGAGGGCGCGCAGGTCGGCCTCGCCGCGGCCGCTGATGCGGCGCAGGGCGCCGAGGCGGTCGCTCACCGACCGGGCGGTGCGGTCGGCGGCGACGGAGGCGATCAGGATCCCTGCGAGCGCCACCGCGGCGGCACCGGCCAGCACCCCCCACAGCGTGAGGCTGGGCCGTGCTCCGGTGGTACGGACGGTGAACAGGACGGCCGCGCTCGCGCTGAGGGCGACCGCGATCGGCGGCAGCACGGCGAGCCGCAGTAGTTGGGGCCGTATGCGTGTCTCGGGCAGCGAGGGGACGGGACGGGCAACCGGCCGTCCGTGCCGCCCGCCCTCGCGGCGGTCTGCGCGTGCGGCCGGTGCGCGAAGGTGAGACATCGGTGTCCTCGTCGTACTGATCCGTCGGTGCCTGGGGCGCGTGCTGCGCGGTTCGGGCATGCGTCGCCCGATGGACACTCACAGTAGTCGCCAACGCATCATGTGCGGTGGGCAGTTGACAAAGTCCCACGCACAGCGTCCCGCTCTGGTATGAGGGTTCGTACGACAGACCGATAAACCCAGCAGTGGTGTGATCCCGTTGAGCAACGGAACGATCAGGGCTGGTCAATAGTGGTTTCAATCGAAAGACCGATCTCGGGTGCACCAGCTCTTCGACAGCCGGACCTGACGACCGGATCGCGCTTCGCGGGCTCCGCGCCGACCGGTCGGGCACTCTCCGGACCACCCTCCGGCGGCTGTCCCCTCACGACCGACCGTGACCGTCTGCGACCGGGAAGCCGGCTTCAGCGCATCGGTTCGCGGTGCGATTCCGGCCGATCGATCCGCTGCGCGACCGGACGGGTACAGAATGGTGATCGACTCCCGTCCGCCGAAGTCGCCTCGTTCCAGTCCCAGTTGTACCGATCCCGGAGGAAGCGTGCTCCAGTACGAGAAGGAGTTCGATCCCGTCGCCCATGCCTCCGCGGCCGACGGCCGCCGCCTGGAGGGGACGTCGGTGTCCGGCTATGCGGCGGACGGGGAGGTGTACGTCTTCGACGACGAGCACCTGGTGCTCGCGGTCAACGTCGCGCTCAAGACGGGACGTCCGCTGCTGCTGTTCGGTCCGCCGGGGTCGGGCAAGTCCTCGCTGGCGCCCAACGTGGCGCGTGCGCTCGGCTGGGGCTTCCACGCCCACGTCGTGACGGCCCGCACCGAACCCGAGGATCTCCTGTGGCGGTTCGACGCGATGAAGCGCCTCAACGACGCCCAGGCGAACGCCCTGGGCGAGATGAAGGAGTACTACGAGCCGGGGCCGCTGTGGCGGGCCTTCGAAGAGGGTTCGGCCGGGCACCGGTGCGTGGTGCTCATCGACGAGATCGACAAGGCCGACCCCGATCTGCCCAACAGCCTTCTGGGCCCGCTCGGTTCGCTGTCCTTCTCCCTCCCCTGGGACGACACCGAGCAGGTCACGGTAGCCGACGAGCACGCCCCCCTCGTTGTCATCACCACGAACGACGAGCGGGAACTACCGCGCCCCTTCCTGCGCCGGTGCATCGTCTTCGAGCTGGCCTCCCCGTCCAAGACGCACCTCTTACGCGTGGCGGAGCAGCACTTGGGGGCCCATTACGACGAGGGGCTGGCCGACCTGATCGCCGACCACCTGCTCGGCATCCGCGGCCAGGACGCCGACGACTCGGCGGGGCCGAGCACCGCCGAGTACCTGGACGCCCTCAAGGCCAGCCACCGGCTGCAGGTGACGCCGGGGACGCGCGAGTGGGACGTACTGGAGGCGGTCACGCTGCGGAAGCGGGAGTGGCGCCACACATCGGGACGTACGGCATGAGTGTGCGCGGCGAGGTCTTCCTCGGCGACCTCGTGAAGGCGATGGTGCTGCTTCGGCCCCGGGACCCGGCGACCGAGGCCGCCGTGGCCGAGCTGCTGCACCTCTCACAGGTCGAAACGGACCTGCCGGTTCTCCCGGCCGCGCCCGGCGCGGTCTCCGCCGTCCCGCTCGCGCCGGGCGCGGAGGAATCGCGGCCGGCACCGTCCCCGACTGCGCTCGCCGGCCACGACAGGCCTGACCGCGACCGCGGACCCCTGCATCCGACCGCCACAGCACGCCGCGACGCTCCCCGGGCCCTGCCGTCCGCCCTCCCGGGACTGCCGCATACCGCCCCGAGGCCGGCCGCACTCCCCCTGGACTTCACTCTGGCCCGCACTCGGCTGCCGTCCGCCGACGAGCGAGCGGCGTACTCGGCACCGGACGAGCACGTCATGGCGGACCTGCCCGACGAGGACACGCGAGGGTCGCACCACCTGTCGGCCCCCGAGCCGCCCTGGAGCCCCGAGTGGGCGCGTGGGGTGATGGTCGCCGCCGTGTCCGCACCCGTCGCGAGCCGCCGCCTCGACCAGCGGGCCCTGCTGCGCAAGGTGTCCCGCCAGCAGGTGCTGCGGAGCGTGCCGTGGCAGCGCCGCCCCAGTACCCGCCGCGGGGTCCAGCTCCTGCTGGACCACGGCCAGGGCATGGCTCCCTTCCAGGACGACCGGCAGTGGCTGCGCGCGCTGTTGGAGAGCGTGGCCGGACGGGACCGGGTCGAGGTGCTGCGCTTCACCGGCTCCCCGCTGCGAGGGGTGGTGCGTGCCGCGCGCTCCGCGCCGGAGCCCTACCGGCCGCCCGCGCCGGGGACTCCCGTCGTCCTCGTGTCGGACCTCGGCAGGATCAGCCCCCCGTTCACGAACGGTGCGGCGGCCCGGCCGGACGAGTGGCCTGCCTTTGTCGACGGTGTGCTGCGCTGCGGGTGTCCCCCCGTGGTCCTGACGCCGTTCCCCGCCGCCGTATATCCGCCGTCGCTGCGCGGCAGGGTGGCCCTGATCCCGTTCGACCGCCGCATCTCGCTGCGCTACGCGCGGGAGGCGACACGGACGGTCCACCGGCTGCTGGAAGAGCGGCTGTGACCTATCTGCCCACCATTGTCGAAGAGTTGACGAAGCATCAGCCCCAGGTCGTGGAACTGGCCGGATGCCTGTCGCTGGCCGTGAGCGTGGACCGCGGCTTCCTGCGGCGGGCCCGGCTGCGGTTCCTGCCACGGACGACGGCCGGCCTCGAGGCCGAGCTGTGGTTCTCGCCCCTGGTGGAGGCGGCCGGCCGACAGGCCCTGCTGCTGGATCCCGAGGCGGCCGAGCATCTGCGCACGGAACTCGCCCGCACCGCACCGTCGTTGCTCAGGGAGATACACGCCTTCACCGCCGCCGAGCACGCACACGCCCCCCTCGTCGTCCGGCTGTACGAGGACCTGCTGTGGTCGGGCCTCGACCTCGCCGGGGCCGAGGAAACGCAGGTGGCGCGCCGGGCCCACCACGTTCTGAGGACCGTGTCGGGACAGGACGTCTCCGCCGAGGTCGCCGACGACGCGGGGCGCTGGGCGCTGCACTACGCGCACCGGCTGCCCGGGCATCTGCTGAGGCGGGACGACGTATGGGGCATCCAGGTCGCTTCCTGCGAGCGCCTCGGCCTCGAACCGCCCGACGATCCGGTCGGGCGCCCGGTCACGGTGACGGCGCGGGCACGCGCGCGCGTGCAGCACAGCATTCTCGTCGGCGTGACCGTCCGGTCGGACGGCGTCGTCCTGAGCAGGCCGCCGACCGCCGGCAGCCGGATTGTGCGGGCCCGGGGAACCCGGCACAAGGTCCGTGTCGACGTACGCAACACACTGGCCCACACGTCCGAGCCGGTCCGTCTGGACCTCCCGGCCGACCGGAGCACCCATCTGCCGTTCACGGTGGTCCAGCGGATCGGCCCCGAGGGCGACGTGCGGATGAGCCTCAGCCACCCGGGCACGGCTCTGGACGTCGCGGTCTGCGACCACCTCGGCACGGGCCCGGGCGCGGCGCACTGCGCCGTCCTGCTGCCTGACGGCACGATCGTGCTGCACGACGCGGACGGCGCGGAGAACGGACACATCCCGGCTGACGGGCCGGAGGGCGCCCGCGAGAGCGTGGCCCTGTCCGAGGACGGCAGTCAGGTGTCGTACGTCCAGGACGGCGAGGAACAGCAGCAGGTGCTGGCGCCCGGCTCCGGATCGGCCTCCGGCGTCCCGCGAAGGCTGAGCGATCGGCTCGGCACGGTGGCCCGGCTCAGATGGACGGACAGGGTCGTGCAGGCGTTCGAAGATGGCCGGATCACTCTGGACGACGGCGGGCCCAGCCGACGGGTCATCGCCTACGCCCCCTGGCGGGTGTCGGGTCTGGCGGTCAGTGACGACGAGCAGTGGGTGGCGGCGGTCGGCGACGATTCCCTGCTGCTGGAATTTCCCCTGGACCCGGACCGTCGGCCCCGGGAGACCCGGCTGCGCTTCAGTGCCACCTGGGTCTCGGCCTGCATCGACGGCAGCTGGATCGTGGTCGGGCACGGCGGGCCGGTGGAACTCCACACGGAGGACGGTCGCGGCTACCGCGTCATCCCGGACATCGAGCCGGCGGCCGACCCCGAGGACAGCACCCCGGCCTGGGGCCGCGGCTGCGTCCTGGTCCGGTCCCAGGTCGGGTGGCTGCCCGACGTGACCGCGCTCCCGGGCGTGGACTGCGTGCTCATCCGTCTGGAGGGCTCCCTGGCCTGGGAGTACGAGAGGTTCGCCATCCATGTGGCCGCGGCACACGACCAGGGTGTCCGCGTCGTCCTTGGTATCGACCTGTCCGCGATCGGCGCCGACGCCCTGAGCGTCGTACGGCGCTGGCTGGACGAGGACGTGGACGGACTGGCGTTGTCGGGAACCGCCGAGGCCCCCGCGGCCCTGCTGGACGACATTCGCCACCTGGTCGACGGCTACGACGACCGTATGCTCCTGTGGAATGAGGCACCGACCGCCGGCGGGACAGGCCGAGCGCACGTGGTGCCCGCGTCGTCGCTGATCGCGACGCTCGACTCGGCCCTGCGCAGCCGGAACGAATCCGGTGGCATGGCCCTCACGGAGGCGATGGCGCTGCTCAGGCGTGCGATCAGAGACACGTTCCCGCCATCGGGCGCCCCCAGGAGCCAGGCCTCGTTCCAGTGGGGTCTCGAGGTGCCGCCCACAGTGCCGCCCGCCCTCCGACGGCTGGCCACTGTGGTCCTGCTGTCCCTGCCGGGCTGTCCGACCGTGCCCGACAACGTCCTCCGCCAGGAGGACCCCAACCGCCCCGACGGGCTGCCCGTCCTTCTGGAACTGCGCCGCAACCACCTCGCGCTGAGCCGGGGCAGCTGCGAGACGGTCGACGTCGGAACCCCGGCGGTGCTGGCCGTCGTGCGCCGTCACGGGGACGACGCGGTCCTGTGCCTCGTCAATGTCTCGGCGACACCGGCCCAGGCGGTGCTCCGGCCGGCCGACCTGGGCTGGGCCGCTCGTCTGCAGAACGCCGTCGGCGGTTCCGTCTTCGCCCTGTTCGACGGGATGAACGTGTCCCTGCACCCGGACGGCATGCGCTGGTTCCGGCTGCTCGCGACCTGAGCACAAAACGTCAACGCCCCACCCGCAGGAGCCCGTTCATGGCACGTCCGAGAATCTTCGTCTCTCACAGCTCCGGTGAGCGCAAGTGCGCCGAGCACGGCTGCGCGTGCGTGGCCCACCGGGACGCGGTCGTCGCGCTGCTCGACGAGCTGGGCTGCGACGCCGTCGTCGACCAGGACGTGCTGCGGCCAGGGGACCAGTGGCATACGAAACTGATGCGCGAACTGGGCTGCTGCCAGGGCACGGTGCTCCTGATATCCCCGCACGCCCTCGCCTCCGCCTACGTCCACGAAGAGGCGATGCTGTCGATGTTCCTGTGGGAGGTGACGGACGAACGCTTCCTCGTCCTGCCGGTCATGCTGCCCGGCGTGCGGCGTGCCGATCTCGACAGGAGCCTGCTGGCGCGCCTTCACCTCGGCCGGCTCGACATGGTCGACTGGCCCGGGGCGGAGTGCACCGACCCGCCCCCGAAAGTGGGAGACCGGCTGCGGTCGCTGGTGGAACAGTACGGATCGCTGCCCTACCCGCGAGTGACCGATCACGTCGCGGACCGCGTCAAGGACGTCTCCGCAGCCACCCTGTCGGCCATCGCCCGCGAACTGGGCGTGGCGCACCTGGCCTACGCCCACGACCACACCAACTACGTGGTCTCCGCAGGCCTGTTGAGCGAACGTCCGGTGGCGGGGGTGGGCGCGGCCTGCGCGATGCGCAAGGCCCTGCACCGGCTGCTGCCCGCCCTGCGGCACCAGGACGACCGCCGCGAGATCCTCGACCTGGTGGTTCCGTTCGCCCGTGTTCCGGCGGCGGCGGCCGAGGAGCTGCGCGAGTTGTGCGCCACCGCCGCCGAAGGCCGCGTCGCCCTGCTGACGGCGCGGCGGACCACGACGGCGCAGATGTATGTGCGGCGCGCCAGCGAACTGCCCATGCCCTGGCCCATGTGCACCCCCGTGCCACGACCGGGCATGGACTTCGTGGACAGCGTGATCGCCGAGATCCGTGACTTCCTCGCGGACCGGTTCGATGTGCTGGACGACGACGAGTTGCACCCGTGGCTGGCCCTGCAGGAGGAGGAGTCCGGCCCCGTGACGATCGTGCTGGGCGTGCAGCCGGACGCCGAGATGGTACGGCGGCTGCTGGCGGCGTTCCCGAAGCTGCTGTTCCTCTTCGCGCACAGCCGGCCCGAGGCCGGGTCCGGCACCGCGGAGCACACCCGTCTCACTGCCCTGACGCCGGATCAGGAGCGGGAGATGGGGCAGACCTACCGCCAGTTCTTCAGCCAGTGGGTCAGGCCGTGACCCGCACCCGTACCTCGGGCAGGGAACTTCGCAGGCGCACGAGGTCCGGGTCGTCTTCGTCGAGCGTCCCGCGCAGTGTCAGCTCCCGCAGCCGACGGGCCTGCGCCAGTCCCCGCAGCGGGTGCATCGCGTGGCCCGGGCCGACCTCGACGAACATCACGCCGGTCGCGGCGACCGCTGTCCAGTCCGTCAGGGAGGTGCAGCCGGTCACGGTGAGGAAGCGGAGCTTCTCGCAGCCGTGCAACTGGTCCAGCACCGACATCGCCGTGTTGTCGGCGATCACCAGGGAGCGCAGCGCGGGCAGGTGACGCAGGAAGTCGAGGTCGGCGATGTCGCCCCGGCAGACGAGACGGTGGACGTGTGCCGTGCCCGCGAGCGCGGCGAGTTCGTCGCCGGAGTGGACCTCGATGTCCTTGGCCGGTCCGGTGGTTTCGGTTCCTCGCGTCGGCCAGCTGCGGACGATGTGCGGCTGCGCGGCCGGACGCTGCGGGACCCAGGCGTCGACGGGGTGGTCGGGGAGCGCGAGAACGGTACGCCGCACCGGGACGATCTCGCGCACGTCCAGGCGGCGCTCCCCCGGCGACCGCGACCGCTTGTCCTCGTACATCCGCAGGTCGGCCGCCCGGAGGATCTCCTCGACCGACATCCCGCAGGCCGCCCAGGCAGTGCCGAAGCTGGCACCGACACGCACGATGCGCTCGTCGACCCACATCGGCGCCGTGACGGCCGATCTGAGGCTCTCCGTGAGCGCACGGCACTGCGCGGGGTTGAGCCCACCCGCCAGCACGACGAACTCGTCGCCCCCGTACCGGGCCACGGTGTCGCTCTCGCGCAGTGCGTGCGCCAGCCGTCGGGCGACCTCGACGAGGACCGCGTCGCCCGTGTCGTGGCCGAAGCGCTCGTTGACCTCCTCCATCCCGTCGAGGTCGCAGAAGAGCACCGCGAGGCCCTGGTGCCCGTCGTCCTCGCCGTCCTCCGGTGCGAGCACGTGCGGGTGGCCGCCCTCCGTCGGCGTCCCACCGCACAGCCGTGCCCTCAGTCTGGTCCGCAGTTCGGCCAGGTTCGGCAGCCCGGTCAGGGGGTCGTGGGAGGCCCGGTGCGTGAGTTGCAGTTCGCGGTGTCTGCGCTCCTCGATGTCCTCGACGTGTGTGAGCAGGAAGCGGGGGCCGTCGACGGTGTCCGCGACCACCGAGTGACGCAGGGACACCCAGACATAGGTGCCGTCGTGGCGACTGAGACGTACCTCCGTGTGTCCGCCCTCGGCGGACGTCCGCAGCAGGGTGCCCATGTCCTCGGGGTGTACGAGGTCGGTGAACGAGGAGCGGCGCATCACGGTGAGCGGGCGGCCGAGCATCCGGCACAAGGCGTCGTTGGCGCGCAGGAAGCGGCCGTGCTGGTCGCCCCCCAGTTCGGCGATGGCCATGCCGGAGGGCGCGTACTCGTAGGCCTGCCGAAAGCTCTCCTCGCTGGCGCGCAGGGCCTGCTGTTCCTGTTCGAGCCGGACCTGGGCGCGCTGCATGTTGGCGCGCAGTCGCGTGTTGGAGATGGCGATGGCGGCCTGGAACGCCAACATCTGCAGCGCCTCGTCGCCCCATGAGCCCGGACGGCGTCCGTTCAGCGGGCGGTCCGCGGACAGTATGCCGACCAGGTCGCCGCCCCAGCCGTTCTGCGCGTTGGGTGTGTACATGGGCGCGAAAAGGCGGTCACCGGGGTGCCACGAGTCCGGGAAGGGGGGCAGGGGCGCGTCGCCGTACTGCGGCAGGTCCTCGTCGGTGAACAGCCGCCCCTTGTCGTACGTCACGAAACGCAGATCGCCCCGTGACTCACCCGCGTCCAGACGGCCGTCCCAGGTCTCCCGGGGCACGACCAGGCCCGCTCGCGGCAGGTCGCCCGAGTGGTCCCCCGCCACGGCGGCGACGACGAGATCCCCGTCCGGGCGCACGAGATGGACGGTGCCCAGCCCGTATCCGAGGCCCTGGACCAGGCCGTCGGCGACAGTCTGCAGGGTGTCGGCCAGGCTGCGGCTCGTGTGCACGTCGGCCAGGACCTGGTGCAACTGCCGCAAGGACGCAAGACGGACGTAGGGCTCGCTCTCGTAGTCCACCTGTCCGCTCACCCCGCCCGACAGGCCGCCGGCTCGCCCACCGGCGCCCCCTGCTCCCGTGCTCCCCCGAAGAGTTCAGCATAGGAGGTTGGGGGCCCCGGCTGAGTGCGGTGCAGGTGATCTCACGTCTTCGGCTGGGTGAAGCGGATGCTGTTGCCGAAGGGGTCCCTCAGACCGCAGTCGATTCCGTACGGCCGCTTGGTGGGCTCCTCGGTGAACTCGACGCCCTTGGCCTTGAGGGTCTCGTACGTCTTGCGGCAGTCCTCGGTCCGGAAGATGAGGAAGCCGCCGGTCGCGCCCTTGGTGAGCAGCTCGCGCACCTGTTCCGCGGTCTCCTCCGACAGCCGCGGCGGGCCGGGCCGCTCCAGCAGGACCTCGCGGTCGGGCTGGCCGGGGACGTTGATGGTGAGCCAGCGCATGAAGCCGAGGTCGGCGTCGGTGTTGACCTCCAGACCCAGCTTGCCGACGTAGAAGTCGAGCGCCTCGTCCTGGTCGAGGACGTAGATCTGCGAGTGCGTGATTGCTGTGAACATGAGCATCACGCTACGAGCCCGGCCCCGCGAAAACTTATCCAAAACTGCTCTGTCCGCCGAGGAACGAGCAGAGGGGACGGAACCTTCGGACCGACGAGGGGTCTGTCAGGCGCTGGGCCGCATCCACGCCATCGTGAAGCAGGTGGGGACGTCCAGGGCGACCGCCTGCTTGCGGTACTCCCTGGGCGAGCGGCCGACGACGTCGCGGAAGGTACGGCTGAAGGTGCCCGGGCTGCCGAAGCCGACCTCGAAGCAGATGTCCGTGATGCTGCGGTCGGTCTCCCGGAGCAGGAACATGGCGCGCTCGACGCGGCGGCGCTGCAGATAGCGGTGCGGTGTCTCGCCGAACGTGGCGCGGAAGGTGCGGGCGAAATGCGCCGGGGAGACATGGGCGATCCGGGCGAGGGCGGGCACGTCCAGCGGCTGCGCGTAGGCGCGGTCCATCGCGTCCCTGGCCCGCAGCATGCGGCGGTTCGATTCTTCTGCGGCGCGGCTCACGGCGCCATCACACCATGGTTCGCCTCGTCCGGGCCCCTGGCTAGCCTGGTGGGGAGAGGGGCCGCTGCTCGACGGCCCGAACGGAAGGAGCCCTCATGGAGCCTCCACACGACGAGGTTGCCGTCGCCCGTCCCGGCGACCGGCGGCCCGGGCCCGCGACACCGGGAATGGACCGGCAGGAGGCGTTCGCCACCGACGGCATGTGGTCGGGATTCGTCCGCACCGAACCCGGGGCGGCCTCCGGCTGGCATCACCACGGCGAGCACGAGTCGGTGATCTACGTCCTGACCGGCGCCCTGAGGATGGAGTTCGGCCCGGACGGCTCGCGCACGGTCGAAGCCGGTCCCGGCGACTTCCTCTACGTTCCCAAGGGCGCCGTGCACCGGGAGAGCAATCCGTCGGCGGAGCCTGCCGACATCATCGTCACCAGGGCGGGGGCGGGGCAGTCCACGTTCAATGTGGAGGGGCCTGCGCAGGGCTGAGACGCCGGCTCCGGCCTCCTCGCTCGGCGGTGTCGTCAGCGAAGGACGGCCAGCTCGCTGCCCGGCAGGTGGATCCAGCCCTCCTGCCCGGCGGCTGCGCGCTCCTGCGCAGTCTCCGGCCACCGGGTGTCCCCGACCAGAACGGCCCGCGCGACCAGGGCGCAGAGCAGGGCGTCCAGGTGGTCGTGGCTGCCGGCGCACGTGGAGCGCACGGGCTCGGGCAGGACCAGTCCCAGGCCCTCCTCGACCGTGAGAAGGATGCGCTCGCGGACCTCGCGCGCCTCGGGCGTGGCGCTCTTGTAGCTGCGGGCCGGGCGGATGCCCCACCGTCGCAGCGCGGCGGCCGGGTAGACCTCGGCGACCTGGCCCGACCCGTCCCGGGGCACCGGGGTGCCGGTGGCCGCGAGCGCGTCCAGGAGGCGGGCCGCACGCAGCGCCACGACGCCCAGCAGATCGGTGGACACCGACAGCGGAGGCCGCATCGACGTCGCCTTCCAGGTCAGGTCGTCGGTCAGCCGGAACCGCAGCACGTCCAGGCCCGGACGGCCGTCCGTGCGCTCCCCGAACCGGGCCGCCGGCGGCAGCCGTAGGCCCTGGTGGTGGGCGAGGACGGTGTCCACGAAGCTGGACGGCCAGCCGAGCGGGCAGTCGAGGCCGGTCTTGTCGGCGGCCCGGACCAGCGCCAGCAGGTCCTCGTCCCCCTGCGGCACGACGAACTCCGCCGCCGGGGCACCGTCGGCTGCCCACACCACACGGCACACGGCGGTACGCCGTGCACTCGCCGCGAGGTCGACGCCGACCGTCACCGTCTGCTGACCGCTCATGCCGGGATCCTCTCCCGGCATGCCGGGGCGGGTCACCCCCCTGCCGAGGTCAGCCCGCCGACACCGTCTCCGGCTCCCCCGTGCCCTCCGCGGACCTGCCGTCGGCCTCGGCCTGGGCCTCGACGCCGGAGTCGGCGGTCGTCTTGATCGCCGCCTTCGTCAGCGCGTCCGCCGTCGGCCGGCCGCCGGCCGGGGCCTGGGCGACGGCGCGCCACCACGGCTCGGTGGGAACGGTCTCGGCGGTGGGCTCGAAGGGCTCTCCCGGGCGGGGCAGGGCGACGCGGGAGCCCGTGGCGCGGGCGGCCGCGACCGTGCCCTCGCCGGGCTCCGCCCAGGGGTGTGTGGCCAGGTTGAAGGTGGCCCAGTGGATCGGCATCATCACGCCGTGCGGCTCGCCGCCCTGCAGGTCGAGGTGGGCGCGCATGCCCTCCTCGGGCGTCATGTGGATGTCGGGCCAGAAGTCGGAGTAGGCGCCGATCTGGATCATCGTGGCGTCGAAGGGGCCGTGCTCGGCGCCGATGTCCTTGAAGCCGTCGAAGTAGCCGGTGTCGCCGCTGTGGAAGATCCGGTGCTCGTCACCGGCGACGCACCAGGAGGCCCACAGGGTGTGCTGGGTGTTGCGCAGGCCGCGGCCGCAGAAGTGGCGGGCCGGGGTGGCGGTCAGGGTGAGGCCGCCGACCTGGGTCGCCTCGTGCCAGTCCAGCTCGCGCAGCCGGTCGGCGGAGACTCCCCAGTGTTCGAGGTGCGCGCCGACGCCGAGGGGGACGGCGAACAGCGTGTCCGTGCCGGCCAGTGCCTTGATGGTGGGCAGGTCCAGGTGGTCGTAGTGGTCGTGCGAGATGACGACGACGTCCACCGGGCCGAGCGCGGCGATCGGCAGCGGCACCGGGTGCAGCCGCTTGGGGCCGACGAAGGAGAACGGGGAGCAGCGCTCGCCCCACACGGGGTCGAAGAGCACCCGCCGCCCGTCGATCTCGGCGAGCACGCTGGAGTGCCCCATCCAGGTCAGCCGCAGTCCGGTGGCCGGCGGCTTCGCGATGTCGGCGAGCGTCGTGGGGTACACCGGAACGGTGCCCTTGGGGGCGCGCCGGGGTCGCTCGTCCTTGTCGAAGAAGACCTTCGCGAAGTCCAGCGTGGAGCCGGAGGGCCTGGTCCGGGCGGTGCCTCCGGGATTCTGGAAGACCCCGTCCTTGAAGTGCGGTGATCTGCGGATGCGCGCCAGGCGCTCACCGCTCGGGTCCGCGCCGAAGCCCGCGGGCTGCAGCGCGCGGAGCCCGGAGCTCAGGGAACGGAAACCGGACACGGTACCTCCAGGTGGAGACGACGAGGCATTCCATTATGGTCGGCTCCTCCGACAACACCTGGGTCGTCCGGGGCGCCGCGGGCTCATTCCAAGGAAAGCCCAAGGATTGCCTACCGCTCGGTGAACCGCGGACCGTCGGCGTCCATTCCCGTCGCCCTGCCGGCGCCGAGGTGATCGATCCGCCCGTTGACAGGCTGTGCCCCCGATTCCGATACTGACTGCCGATTCAGTAAATGGGAGCCTTCACCGCCCGCCGCCACCCTGATCACCATCCGCGAGGAGACCGCATGACCGCCCCCCTGATGTCGGTCGCCTGGACCGACCACCTCACCGGTCGCCAGGGCTTCCTGGTCGTCGACCGGCTGGTGCGCGGCGTCTCCAGCGGCGGACTGCGCATGCGCGCGGGCTGCACCCTCGACGAGGTGGCCGGCCTCGCGCGCGGGATGACCATGAAGGAGGCGCTGCACTACAACCCCGAGGGCCGCTACGTCCCCCTGGGCGGTGCCAAGGGCGGCATCGACTGCGATCCCCGGGACCCCGGGGCGTATGCGCTCCTGGTGCGCTACCTGCGCGCCATGAAGCCGTACGTCGAAAGCTTCTGGACCACCGGCGAGGACCTCGGTCTCAGCCAGGACCTGGTGGACCGGGCGGCGGCCGAGGCGGGGCTGGTGTCGTCGGTCCAGGCCGTGTATCCGCTGCTCGACGACGAGGCGGCGGCGCGGCGGCGGCTCGCGGACGCGTTCGCGATCGAGGTGGACGGCATCGGTCTGGACGAGCTGGTCGGCGGGTGCGGGGTCGCCGAGTCGGCGCTGACCGCCCTGGACCGGGCGGGCGTGCCGTACACGGGGACACGGGTCGCCGTGCAGGGGCTGGGCACGATGGGCGGGGCGACGGCGCGTTTCCTCGCGCGCGCGGGGCTCACCGTCGTCGCCGTCGCCGACATCAAGGGCACCATCGCCAACCCGGCCGGCCTCGACGTCGAGGCGCTGCTCGCGGCGCGGGACACCTACGGCACCGTGGACCGTGCGGTCCTGCGCCCCGGCGACCGTGAACTGCCCGGCGACGCCTGGCTGTCGGCCGAGGCGGAGGTGCTCGTGCCCGCGGCGGTCTCGTACGCGATCGACACCGCCGACCAGGAGCGGATCACCGCCCGGTGGATCGTCGAGGCGGCCAACATGCCCGTACGGCCCGCGGCGGAGGAGCTGCTGGCCGCGCGCGGGGTGACCGTGCTGCCGGACGTGGTCGTCAACTCCGGGACCAACGCCTGGTGGTGGTGGACCCTGTTCGGCGACATCGGCGCGGACGCGGAGGAGGCGTTCGCCCACACCCGCCGCTCGATGCGCGCCCTGACCGAGCGGATGCTGGCCCGCGCGGAGTCCGACGGGACCACCCCGCGGGCCGCCGCGCACGCCATCGTCGCGGACCGGCTGCCGGTGATCGCGGAACGCTTCGGCTGGTACCGGTGACGACGGTCCGGGCCGGGCAGGGGTACGGCCGCGGCGCGCACCCTCCGGAACCCGCCAAGTGACGACCTCACCCGGCGCCGTCAGCGGCGACGGAATAGGGTGACCGCGTGGCGAGAGTGCGGTTGAGTGTGGCCGAGCGGCGCGAGGAGTTGCTGCGGGCCGCCATCGGGCAGATCGAGGCGCGGGGTGTGGCGGCGGTCAGGATCGCCGACGTGGCCTCGGCGCTCGGCGTGAGCAACGCGCTGGTGCTGTACCACTTCTCGACCAAGGAGAAGCTGGTCGCCGCCGCCTTCACCTTCGCGGCCGAGGACGACCTCGCGCAGCTGCGCCGGCTTCTCGGCCGCCGTACGACGGCGCTGCGGCGGCTGCGGTCGGCGGTGCGCTGGTACGCGCCGACGGGCCAGGCCAAGGGCTGGCGGCTGTGGATCGAGGGCTGGGCGGCGGCGCTGCGCGAGCCCGCGCTGCGGGAGGTCACGCGCGACCTCGACACACAGTGGAAGGCGGCGATCGCCGAGGTCGTCGCGGAGGGCGTGGCCTCGGGCGAGTTCGACTGCCCGGACCCGCACGGCGCGGCTCTGCGGCTGACCGCCCTGCTGGACGGGCTCGCCGTACAGCTGACCTCGTACGCCGGTGCGGTGTCGCGGGCACGGGCCCAGGAGTGGGTGGACGAGGCGCTGGCCCGGGAACTGGGGCTGGAGCGGGCGATGTTGACGGCTTCGGAGCACTGAGCCCCCGCACTCGGCGGGGGCTCGTGCCACCGGGCCGCTTCACCGCCCGTCGCGGCGAGGGCCGTTCTCAAGCCATCCGGAGCGCCTCGCCCAGCACGGATTCGGACGACCCCGGGCAGCCCTCAGGCCACCGAAGCGATCCGCATCTTGATGTCGTCCGGCGACAGTGCGCCCTTCGCCGTGACATGGTCCCCGGACGACTCGCCGCGCAGCCGTCGGCCGATCCACGGCACCAGGTACTCACGCGCCCAGTGCACGTCGTCCCGTCGCACCTCGAGGGTGCCGCGCGGCGGGAGCGGCGGCCAGGGCTGGTCGGGGTCGGCCGGCACCTCGAGACCGAGGACCTGCCCGGCGCGCAGCGCCACGCGCGTGTGCCCCTCGGGTGAGAGGTGGAGACGGTCGCCGTCCCATGCCCTGCGGTCCTGCACGGTCTTCAGGGACCACAGGTCGAGCACGGGACAGCCGTACCGGTCGGCGATGGCCCGGACATGACCGTTGTAGGTGGCGATCTTGCCGCGCAGGTGCTTGAGCACGGGGACGCCACGGGTGTCGAAGCCGGTGGTCACCATGACGGTGCCGGCGACTTCGGTGAGCCTGGCCACCGCCCGCTCGAAACGCTCGGCGACCTCGTCGGGGTCGGTGCCGGGACGGATGATGTCGTTGCCGCCCGCACAGAAGGAGACCAGGTCCGGCGCCAGTTCGACGGCCTGCGGTACCTGGTCCTCCACGATCTGGTCGAGCAGTTTGCCGCGCACGGCGAGGTTCGCGTAACTGAAGTCGCCCTCGGGTCGCCGGTCCGCGAGAAGTACCGCGAACCGGTCGGCCCAGCCGACGAACGCACCGTCGGGGCCGGGGTCGCCGACGCCCTCGGTGAAGCTGTCCCCCACCGCAACGTACGACCCGATCACTGATCTGCTGTCACTCTTCGAATCGTCTGTCACATCGACCATGATTCACCTTCGAATGTGACCTACGCGACCGTAGGAAAGGGTTGACGCGCGGTGAGATAAGCCACTTCTAAAGTGTTCACCAAGCCCGGAATAACCCTCCTACCAGGGCTGTTGAGGCGTCAGCGATGGTGCGGGGACACACCGAAGGCCGGACCCGGGGATCGAGGTCCGGCCTTCGGCAGCGTGTCGGGCAGGTGATTGCGGGGGGATGTCAGCCGACGCCGACGCCCTTCGAGCGGAGGTAGGCGACCGGGTCCACGTCGGAGCCGTAGTCGGGCGTGGTGCGGATCTCGAAGTGCAGGTGCGGGCCGGTCACATTGCCGGTCGCGCCGGAGAGGCCGAGCTGCTGGCCCTCGGTCACGGTCTGGCCGGCCGAGACGGAGATCTGGGACATGTGGCCGTACTGGGCGTAGTAGCCGTCGGCGAGCCTGACGACGACCTGGTTGCCGTAGGCACCGCCCCAGCCCGCGGAGACGACCGTGCCCGCGCCTACGGACTTGATGGAGGTGCCGGTCGGGACGACGAAGTCGACGCCGGTGTGGTAGCCGCTGGACCACATGCTGCCGGCCACGTGGTAGCCGGTGCCGATGGTGCCGCCGATCACCGGGAGGGTGAAGCCGGTGGGTGCGGACTCGGAGGCCTTGGTGGCGGTCGCCCTGGAGGACGACGTCTTCGAGGCGGACGAGGACGACGACTTGGCGGTGTCCCTCGCGGCCTTCCGGCCGATCGTCAGCTTCAGGCCCGGATGGATCAGCGACGGGTCGTCGCCGACGGCCCTGCGGTTGTCCGAGTAGAGCCTGTGCCAGCCGCCGGCGACATGATGCTCGTCGGCGATCTTCGAGAGGTAGTCGCCGGCCCGCACCGAATAGGTCCGCACACCCGCATGGCCGGCGGCACTCTTCTGGGTCGCCTTCTTCTCGGCGGCCGGAAGGGACTGCGCGGCCTTTTCGGAAACCGCCCGAGGAGCGGACTGAGTGGTGGCGGCATGGGCGCCGGTGGCCCCCATGAGCGGGAGAGCGAGTGCGGCGCCACCGGTTCCGGCGACGGCGATGGAACGAGTGAAGCGCTGGGGCTTCGGGCGACGGTGCTTACCCTTCGCGGGCATGACGAATTCCTCTCCGGCGCCTGCGAGGTGAGCTGTCGGGTTCGGGCTGGAGATGCCCGGCCGCGTATGCGACGCGGCTTTACCCCTAGCCGTTCCGGAGACCGGAACAGGCGGTTGTACCTGTGGGTCCCCCGCTCCTGCCGTTCACGGGTGAGTTTTGCGGGCACCGGGCGGCGGCAGGATTGGGCGTCCGTCCGGATTGGTGGCGAACGTAAGCGACCACGACGCAAAGGAACAAGTGCCGGTTCCCCGTGAATGCGTTTTTATTGATCCCTTGAGAGAAAACGCGGTGACCCTGCGTGAATTCCGGGGTGATCGTCTCCGTCAAACAGCCTTGTTGCCCATATGAATTACGTGAACATGACGCGCCACGCACCGTCACGGATATGACGCTCCTCACGTGCCCCTGCTCCAGGATCCCCTATGCGGGAGCGAGTTGGAATGAAGAGGAAGAAGGAGCGCCAAACCGGACAGAAGGCTCAGATGCGCCGCAGACGGAAAACTGCCGCGTCGAGGTCGCCACGCAATCCGGTCCGCAGGCCGTGATGCAGCAATACGGCACCGCTATGGATTTCGCCCGTTTCGGGGCATTCATACGATGCCGTCGGGTCGAGCCCCCGCAGTCGCAGCGCCGGTACGGGCTCTCCGTGGCTCTGCGCCTGAAGCCAGGCGAGGACGACCGCCTCGTCCCCGCGCACGTACTGCACCGCGCTCAGCCCGCCCCGCGGGGGCCGCAGCCGGTAGAGGTCGCCGTGCTGCACCAGCGGCCGGATCCCCTTGTAGAGCGCCACCCACTCGCCGGCCTCGGCGAGCTCCTCCTCGGTCCACCGGGTGAGGTCCCCGCCGACCCCGAGCACGCCGGCCATGGAGCTCACAAACCGGAAGCGCAGTGAGCTGACCCGGCCGTTGAGCTGGGTGTTCGGGCTGTCGGTGACCCAGGCGGCCATCACCCGCGCCGGGTGGATCTGACTGAAGCCGTGCTGGATGGCGAGCCGGTCGAGCGGATCGGTGTTGTCGGAGGTCCACACCTGGTCCGTACGGCTCATGATCCCGAGGTCGATCCGTCCGCCCCCGCCCGAGCAGGACTCGAAGGCCACACCGGGGTGGGCCGCCCGCAGCCGGTCCAACAGGGCGTACAGGCCCCGGACATGATCGACCCAGAGGCGCTGCGGGTAGGACTCGCCGGGCCAGCCCGCGTCGGTGAAGCAGCGGTTGAAGTCCCACTTCACATAGTCGATGGGGGCACTGGACAGGAGCGCGTCGAGCTGCTGCCAGAGATACTCCTGGACATCCTCGCGGGCCAGGTTCAGCACCAGCTGATTGCGGAATTCCGTCCGCTCTCGTCCCGGTTGGAACTGCACCCAGTCGGGGTGGGCGCGGTAGAGCTCGCTGTCCGGGTTGACCATCTCGGGTTCGACCCAGATGCCGAACTGCATGCCGAGGGCGTGCACATAGTCCGCGAGAGGCGTGAGGCCCTTCGGGAAGCGGTCCCGGTTGACCGTCCAGTCGCCGAGTCCCGCGCGGTCGCTGGTGCGCTTGCCGAACCAGCCGTCGTCGACCACGAACAGCTCGACGCCGATGGCCGCGGCCCGCCGCGCGAGGGCCCCCTGCTGCTCCTCGGAGATGTCGAACTCGGTGGCCTCCCAGGAGTTGAACAGCACCGGCCGGTCCTGGTCGGCGTCCGGGATGACGTACGCACGCTGGTAGGCGTGCCAGGCGCGGCTCGCGCCGCCGAAGCCGCCGTCGCTCCACAGACCGGCGAAGACGGGGGTGGTGTACGACTCGCCCGGCTCCAGGCGCAGCAGCCCGGAGTCGTCGTAACCGGCGCCGCCGGTGATCTGCACGCGCGCGTCCGGGAGTTGCGCCACCGCGATCCGCCAGGAACCCGACCAGCCCAGAGCGCAGCCGTAGACCTCGCCGTGCTCCTCGGTGGCGTCGGTGTCGAGGGCGACCCAGGGCAGGTGCTGGTGGCCGGTGTGGCCGCGGCGGCTGCCGATGACCTTCTCACCATAGGTGAGAGGTGAGGCGGTCAGCCGGGACTCGGCGGCCCAGCGGCCGTGCAGCTGGGACAGCCGCCACTCCTCGCGCTCGGGCAGTGTCCAGGTCGCGGAATCGGCCCTCAGCAGCTCCAGGGCGGGCCCCTCGTTGTCGAGGCTCACCCAGCGCTCCACGACGTCGTGCCGCATCCGGTAGTGCAGCGTGATCGCCAGCCCACCGTCCCGGAAGCCCAGCCGGAGGTGGTCGCCCTCCGCCTCGTACGTCTCGAAGCGCCACTCGGTGCCGCGCCGTTCGTCGGTGCGCACGGACAGGGCGGGCCGCACGAAGCGGGGGCCGCCCTCCACCGGGTACTCCTCGCGTCCGTCGAGCGGGGACTCGAAGGGCCGGTAGTCGGGCAGCGGGCGGACGGCGAGTGCCTCGGCGCCGGCGAGCGCGATCCGGGGGCCCCAGTGCAGGTGCAGCAGTTCGTCGTCCTCGGTGAGATGGACGGCGTAACTGCTGGCCGGCCCCGAGAGGAGCCACGTACGGCCGTTGTCTGCGATCTCCAGCATCAAGCCCTCACACATCCGAACAGGTGCGACCAATCCGCAACATCATCAAGGCACGTGCGGCCTGGTCGCAACGCCTGTGGACAACTCATTGCCACAGGAATCCATGTCGTATCGTCGGGAGGGTGCCCGACGACGAGCCGCGCCGGCCGGGCGGACTGGGAGGAGCCCACGTGACGCAGCAGGTCCCGTCGACCGAACCCGAGCTGGCGGGGGTCCGCAACTTCCGTGACGTGGGAGGACTTCCGACGGTGGACGGACGGCGGGTGCGCCACGGGGTGCTGTTCCGCAGCGGCCATCTCGCGCACGCGACCGAGGAGGACGCCGAGTTCCTGTCCTCCCTGGGGCTGCACACGGTCTTCGACTTCCGCAACGCGGCGGACCAGGAGCTGGAGGGTCCGGACGTCGAGCTGCCGGGCGTGCGCAATGTGAACCTCCCCCTGACGGACCCGGCGGACGGCGCCGGGTTCTGGAAGATGGTCAGGGAGGGCGAGATCGAGCAGCTGCGCGAGCTCCTCGGCGACGGCAAGGCGGCGAACCGCATGATCGTCTCCTACCGCAGGATCATCAAGGAGCGCACCGCCGAGCACGCGCGCGTGCTGCGCTCGCTCGCCGACGACAGTGTGCCCGCCCTGATGCACTGCGCGGCGGGCAAGGACCGTGCGGGCCTGTCCATAGCCGTGACGCTGCTCGCGCTGGGCGTCGAGCGCGAGGCGATCGTCGCGGACTACCTGGAGTCGAACGCCAAGCACCGCCGCTACAAGGTGCGCCGCAGCAGCCGCTCCGCCGCGGCCTACTCCCCCGAGGTGATGGAGTTGCTCAGCCCCCTGTTCGAGGCGCGCGCCGAGTATCTGACGGCGGCCTTCGAGACGATCGAGGGGACGTGGGGCGACGTCGACACCTACCTGGAGCAGGGCCTGGGGCTCACCCCGGAACTCCGCGAGCTGCTGCGGGAGCGGCTGCTCGACTGAGCCGGACCGCCCGTCTCGACCGAACCGGGCCGGCTATTTCGCCCCCAACGCGAACAGCAGGTAGATGAAGGCCGCGAAGAGGTGCCCCACGGCGATGTAGATGATCAGACGCACCCACAGGGCGCGGGGGAACTTCTCCTCCATGTTGCTGTTGCTCATGGCATCTCTCCGGTGATCGGGCCCAGGCACAGCGTGGCCGTCGGGCTCTGCAGCAGGGTGTGGACGAACAGGAGCTCCACGCCGTCGGGATCCTGGGCGGCGATCCGGTGCGGGGTCAGCGAGTCGAAGTGCGCGCTGTCGCCGGGGGCGAGCCGGTGCGTGGTGTCCCCGAGACGCAGCCGCAGCCGTCCCTTGAGGACGTACAGCCACTCCTCGCCGGGGTGCACCCGCACGATGTCGCCCTGCGAGCCGTACGGCACGTGGACGCGCAGGGCCTGCATACCGCGGCCGGACGCCCCGGCCTGCCAGTAGGTCCAGCCGCCCGCGACGGTCGGCTCCATGTCGGCGGCGCGCACCACGGCGTCCCGGTCGGCGACCGTCTCGCCGAGCAGCTCCGAGACAGTCGTACCGTAGATACGCGCGAGGGCGAGCAGCACCGGCAGCGAGGGCTGACGCTGCCCGGTCTCCAGCCGGGAGAGATGGGCGGCCGACAGCCCGGCGGCACGCGCCGCGGCCTCCAGCGTCAGGGAGGCACGACGGCGCAGCGCGCGCAGCTGAGGGGCGACGGCGGGCAGGACCTCGTCCGGCCCGGCCGAGGGCCCGGTCTCGGGAAGGGGCCCGGTCTCGGGAGAGCTCATGCTCTCCATTCAGCCCTGTTATTGCCTGTGTGGCAATTTTCTTGCCTCAGAGGCAAAAGCAGCTCGGGGCCTCAGAGGCAGAAGCCGGCCGGTTGCGTCACTCTCTCGCCGTCATCGTCTGGTACGCCTGGGTCCGTACGTCCGGGTCGGGGTGCCGGCGCAGCCGCCGCAGCAGCGACCGCCACTCCTCCGGCCAGCCGATACCGGCAGCCGTGCGGGCCACCAGCTGCACCGCGAGCAGACCGCGGACGGTGCCGCCGTCGCCGGCCAGTCGCTCCGCCGCCGCCAGCAGGGCCGCGACGTGCTCGGGCCGGGTCCGGTGCGCCCAGCCCGCCTCCAGTTGGGAGGACACCTGGAGGGCGACGGCCGTTCCGGTGCCTTCCAGCGCTCCGGCCAGGTCCAGCAGCCGCCCGAGCAGCCGGTCGGGTTCCTCGGTCCGGTCCACCAATCGGCCCAGCAGACCGGCGTGTTCGGCCGCCAGCAGCGGTTCCTGCGCCAGCAGTGCGGCGATCTCCTCCAGCGCCTCGGGCGGCGCGACGCCGTCGTAGGACGGTGGCACCAGGGACCGCAGCCGTTGCAGCGCGGGCAGGTCCCGGTCCTCCAACGCCTCGACGCCGCCCTCGGGCGTGTGCATCGCGGCCAGCAGTCCGGTCACCGCGCCGTGGAAGGCGCTGCCCTCGGCGGCGCCGCCCACCGGATGCGGAAGGCCGGAGAGGGCCAGGTCGCGCAGCACCCGCCCCGCGTGCTGCCAGTGTTCCCGGCTGCTCAGGTCGCCCACCGTGCCGGCGAGCCGCACGGCCAGTCCGGGCGCGTACCGGGCCCAGGGAGCCAGCCCGCGCAGGAAGCCGTAGGCGAAGAAGCCGTCGTACGAGGCGAGGCCGGGCTCGTAGACCGCCTCGACCACACCGGCGTACCGGCCGCGGTGCCCGTCGGCCAGCTCCCAGGGGGCCACCTCCACGACGGCCTGGAGCACACCCGGGGTGTCGTCCCGCACGGCGGCGTCCAACAGCTGCCAGGCCTCCGGCACGCCCAGCAGCGGCGGCAGGGCGCGGATCACGGCGGTCCGCACGTCGGGGTGCGAGTCGGGGGCGAAGCCGTGCGCGAGCAGCGCCACCGCCCTGCGCGGCGGCAGGAAGCGGGCCGCGAGACGCACCGCCTCCTTGCGGGAGGTCACCTTCGCGGGCCGCTCCCCCGTCAGCAACTCGCCCAGTGCGGTGGCCAGTTCGGAGGGTGCGGTGAAGCGGGCGGCGCGGCTCGCGGCGTACACCGCGACCCGGGCCCGGTCACCGCCGGCCTGCTCCAGGAGCACCGGCAGGGCCTCCTGGGGGCGGTCGCTCCAGGGCAGCGCGGCGAGCGCCGCCTCGGCGACGACCACCTCCTCGTCGTCCTGGTGCCGCATGGCCAGGGCCAGGCCCAGCTCCGGCACCGGGGCGGCGGCGCGGATCGCGGCGGCCCGGTCGTCCAGCGGCAGGGAGCGGTCCTCCGCCACCTTTTCGGCGAGCCGTGCCGCGGCCCGCTGCTGGCGGGGCAGCCAGCGGTCGGCGGCGCCGAGGTCCGGCAGCGGGCGGGCGGCCCCGGCGACCAGGAAGCGCCCGTACGGCGGGGTGTCGGCCAGCAGGGCGTCCAGCAGATCCGTGCGTTCGCGGGACAGCACACGCCGTACCGGCGCGAGGACGACCGCCGACGGCTCCTGTCCGAGGATCCGGGCCACCCGTTCCCCGCGGGTGGCGGGTGCGGCCAGCCAGAGTGCCGCAGCCGCCTCGAACGTCATGTCGTCGCCGCGCTCCAGCGCCAGGGCCAGCAGGTCCTGCAACTCGGGCATCCGCCGGGCCCGCGGACCGAACGCGCAGGCCAGGCCGAGCAGCAGCCGGAAGTCGGACCTGCCCGCCGCGGCCTCCAGCCAGGGGCGCAGCGCCTCGAACACCTCGTGCTCCTGGCCGCGCCGCAGAACGCGGTGCAACGGCCCGAAGTCCGGTACGCCGACCCGGCCCACCATCCGCTCCAGGGTGCTCAACGCCCAGGCGCGCAGTGCTGTTTCGCCGTCCGTGGCGTGCTCGACCAGGACGCGCCCGGCGAGGGTGCGCAGCGCCTTGAGGCTGTCGGCCGAGCAGTCCCGGGCCGCGAGGGCGTCGAGGGCGATCCGGTCGAGCCGGTCGGCGTCGGCGGGGGCGAACAGCCGCGGAGGCATCCCGGCGAGCCCCTCCAGCGCGGCCGCGCGCACAGGGTCCTGGTCGTTGCGCAGCCGGACCACCGCACCGAGCACCTCGGTGACCGCCGCCCGGCCGCCGTCCCGGGCGGCGCAGGCGACCAACAGCGGCCACGCGGCGGCGCGCTCGTACGCCTCGGACCGCCGGGTCGCGGCCAGCAGTGTGGCGCGCGCCTCGTCGTACGGGCCGTGGGCGAGCGTGTCCAGGTCCTCCCAGTCGTCGACCCGGTCGCCGAACTCGGCGGCGGCCCTGCGCACTGCGGCCCAGCGACGCTCGCGCGGCAGCAGACCGAGCACGGACAGGGCCGGGTCCCAGTTCGTCCCGTCCGCGGTGGCGTCGAGGAAGGCCGTGCGCCTGCCCGGCGCCATGGCCTTCAGCAGTCCGGCGAAGTGGCCGTGGCGCTGCATCCAGTGGCGGCCCAGCAGCGGCAGGGACGGCGGCTCGGCCCGCACCAGCCTGCGCAGCACACCGGGCGGTGGTGCGGTCTCGTGGCGCGGTGCGTTCCGGTCGGGGGAGATGATCCAGCGGACGACACGCTCGGCGTCGGCGTCGACCAGCGCGCCGAGCCCGCCGAAGAGACCGGGTGGCAGGCTGGGCGGCCCGTGGCGTTCGAGGAGGGCGAGGACCCCCTCGGGCCGGCGCGGGGCGAGCGCCGCGACCGTCGTGGCGTTCAGGCGCCACCACTCCTCCCTGGCCCGGAGGTCGGCCCGGTCGGCCAGAGCCCGCTCGGCGTGTTCCAGCACCGGGCCGGGGTGGCGCCGGGCGAGCCGCGTCCAGCCGTCGACGGCGTGCGCGAGCCGGGGCAACTCCCGTGCGACGAACGGCGTGGAGCATGCGGGCAGCAGACGCGCGGCCTCCGTCTCGCCCCATTCCACGCCGAGCCGCACCACCAGCCGCTCGGCGAGCGCGGTGCGGCCGCCGGAGGCCAGCAGTCGGGCCAGCCGGCCCCGCAGCGCGGCCGGCGCGTTGTCGTACGCCGCCTCGATCGCCGCATCGGGCACGGGCAGGGTCCGGGCTGCGCGCAGGGCGTACCCGGCGACCACCGCGTCGGGGTCGGCGAGCCGCCCGGCGAGGAAGGCGGCGTCCCGGCCGACGAGGGCAGCGAGCGCGGCCAGGCGCCGCCCGTAGGGGCCGCGGGTGTCGAGTTCGGCGAGGAGTGGAGCGAGTTCCCCCTGCTCCGCGAGCCGGCGGGCGGTCCTCGCGGTGCGGGCGAGACGGGCCGGGAAAGGCAGTCCTTCGAGTGCGGAGAGCAACTGCTCCGCGGTGGTCGGCATCCGGCGATTGTGCCCCAGGATGATCGCTCACGCGATCGAATATCCGAGCGGCCGGGACCCGCTGCACCGTCCCGGCCGCGGGGCGCGCTAGCGGTGGGCGACCGCCTGCTTCACCAGCGTCTTGCCGAAGTCCCACATCAGCCCGCCGCCGCTGTGCGCGTCGTCCATCACGGCGGTGAAGGCGTCGACGAACCGGTCGACGTCCTCCTCACCGATGGTCAGCGGCGGGATCAGCTTGATCACCTCCAGGTGGTCGCCGGAGACCTGGGTGAGGATCCGGTGCCGCTGCAGCAGCGGTACCACGACCATCTGCGCGAACAGGCCCTTGCGCGCGGCTTGCAGCATCGTCCAGCGGCTGCGCAGCTTCAGTGACTTGGGCCGCCCGAACTCGATACCGATCATCAGGCCGCGGCCCCGGACGTCCGCGAGCAGCTCGTACTTGTCGGTCAGCGCCGCGAGCCGGGATCTCAGCTGGTCTCCGGTCACCCGCGCGCCCGCGACGATCTGCTCGTTCTCCATGACGGACAGCACGGCGAGGCCCGCCGCCATGGCCTGGGCGTTGGACCCGAAGCTGGCCGAGTGGACCAGCACCCGGTCCATCGACGAGTAGACCTTCTTGAAGATCCAGTCCTTGCCGAGGGTCGCGCCGACGGGCACATAACCGCCGGAGAGCGCCTTGGCCACGCACACCAGGTCCGGCTCGACGCCCTCCTCGTGCTGGTGGGCGTAGAAGTCCCCGGTCCTGCCCAGGCCCGTCTGCACCTCGTCGGCGATGAGCAGCGCCTTGTGCTTGTGCAGCAGCTCCTGCGCGGCGCGCAGATAGCCGGGCGGGGCCTCGTGCACTCCCTTGCCCTGGATCGGCTCCACGATCAGGGCCGCCACGTCGCCCTTCTTCAACTCCCGTGCGAGAGCGTCGAGATCGCCGAGCGGTACGGCCGTGTCGGGCAGCAGCGGGGCGAAGCCGTCGCGGAAGCCGTCCTCGCCGTTGACCGAGAGCGCCCCGGTGGTCAGGCCGTGGAAGGCGTGGTCGCAGTACAGGATCCGCGGCTTCCCGGTGGCGTACCGGGCGAACTTCAGCGCGGTCTCCACCGCCTCCGTACCGCTGTTGCCGAAGAACACGCGGTCCAGGTGCGGGCTGTACGTGAGCAGCTTCTCGGCCAGCAGTCCGGGCAGCGGCTGGCAGTCGAAGCGGGTGAGGTCGGCGAGGGAGGCGTCGAGGACGTCGTGCAGCGCCTTGCGGACGACGGGGTGGTGGCGGCCCAGGCCCATCACCCCGAACCCGGCGAGCATGTCCAGGTAGTCGTTGCCGTCCGCGTCCCAGAAGTGGGCGCCCTCGGCGCGCTCGTAGACCTTGTCGAAGCCGATGGTGTGCAGCATGCGCGGGAGCTGGGGGTTCAGGTACTTCCCGTGCAGCTCGTAGCGCTCGGCTCCGCGCTCGGCCAGGAGTGCGCCGAGGTCGAACTCCTTGGTCATTCAGCCCTCTCCTTGACTGTGCCGTCCAGCTGTTCCTTGACGGCCAGGGTGTCCTCGGCCTCCTTGACGGCGAGGCTCGCGCTGATCCGTCCCGCCACCTCCACCGGCGTGAGGCCGATGTCGGCCAGCACCTCCCCGCGCTTGGCGTGCGCGAGGAACTGCTCCGGGATGCCGAACCGCCGTACCGGGACGTCGACTTCGGCGTCCCCGAGCGCCAGCGCGACCGCCGCGCCGACTCCGGCCGCACGGCTGTTGTCCTCGACCACCGCCACCAGCCGGTGCTCGGCGGCGAGCCCCGGGAGTGCCGGGTCGACGGGCTTGACCCAGCGCGGGTCGACGACGGTGCACGAGATGCCGCGCGCCTCCAGCAGCTCGGCGGCCTGGAGGCACACGGGCGCCATCACACCGACGGCGACCAGCAGCACCTCGGGGGTGTCCGGGCCGCGGTGCAGGACGTCGAGGCCGCCCACCCGGTCGATCGCCGGGATCTCGGGCCCCACCGACTCCTTCGGGAAGCGGACCAGCGTCGGGGCGTCGTCGACGGCGACGGCCTCCCGCAGCTGCGCCCGCAGCTGGTCGGCGTCGCGCGGCGCGGCGATCCTGAGCCCCGGCACGACCTGGAGGATCGACATGTCCCACATGCCGTTGTGGGACGGCCCGTCGACCCCCGTGACGCCGGCCCGGTCCAGCACGAACGTCACCCCGCAGCGGTGCAGCGCCACGTCCATCAGCAGCTGGTCGAAGGCACGGTTGAGGAAGGTGGCGTAGACGGCGACCACCGGGTGCAGCCCGCCGGTCGCAAGGCCCGCCGCGGACACGGCCGCGTGCTGCTCGGCGATGCCGACGTCCCACACCCGGTCGGGGAAGCGGGCGGCGAACTTGCCGAGACCCACCGGGTGCAGCATGGCCGCCGTGATCGCGACGACGTCCTCCCGCTCCTCGCCGATCGCGACGATCTCGTCGCCGAAGACCGAGGTCCAGGAGGGCCCGCCTGCGGGCGCGAGGGGCTCGCAGGTGAGCGGGTCCATCACGCCGACGGTGTGGAAGTGGTCCTCCTCGTGGGCGAGGGCGGGCTCGTAGCCGCGGCCCTTCTCCGTCAGGCAGTGGATGAGGACGGGCCCGTGGAAGCGCTTGGCGCGCCGCAGCGCCGACTCGACGGCCCCGATGTCGTGCCCGTCGATCGGACCCACGTACTTCAGGCCGAGGTCCTCGAACATGCCCTGCGGGGCGAAGGCGTCCTTGAAACCCTTCTTCGCGCCGTGCAGCGATTCATAGATGGTGTTGCCGACGACCGGTGTGCGCAGCAGGACGTCCTTGCCCCAGGCGAGCACCTTCTCGTAGCCGTCGGTGGTGCGCAGGGTGGCCAGGTGGTTGGCGAGCCCCCCGATGGTCGGCGCGTACGAGCGCTCGTTGTCGTTGACGACGATGATCAGCGGGCGGTCCTTGGCGGCCGCGATGTTGTTCAGCGCCTCCCAGGCCATGCCACCGGTGAGGGCGCCGTCGCCGATGACCGCGACGACGTGTCCCTTCTCGCCCTGCACCTGGCGGGCCTTGGCGAGGCCGTCGGCCCAGCCGAGCGCCGTGGAGGCGTGGCTGTTCTCCACGATGTCGTGCTCGGACTCCTCGCGCGAGGGATAGCCCGACAGGCCGCCCTTTCCGCGCAGCTTGGAGAAGTCCTTACGGCCCGTCAGGATCTTGTGTACGTAGCTCTGATGGCCGGTGTCCCAGACGATGCGGTCGACGGGCGACTCGAAGACCCGGTGCAGCGCGATGGAGAGCTCCACCACCCCCAGGTTGGGCCCGAGGTGCCCGCCGGTCCTGGCCACCGCGTGCACCAGGAACTCTCTGATTTCTTCGGACAGTTCGCGAAGCTCCGTCTCGGACAGCGCCTTCAGGTCGCGTGGTCCCCGGATGTTCTCCAGAATGGTCACGCTCGGGCCCCCTTCGGTCCGTGGTGTTCAGCTCACGGTGACGGCCGGCTCCCCCGACGCGCCGTCCTGTTCCATCTGTTCGGCGATCTTCATCGCTTCCTCGATGAGGGTCTCCACGATCTTCGACTCGGGGACCGTCTTGATGACCTCGCCCTTGACGAAGATCTGCCCCTTGCCGTTGCCGGAGGCGACCCCCAGGTCCGCCTCCCGCGCCTCACCCGGGCCGTTGACCACACAACCCATCACGGCTACCCGCAACGGGACTTCCATGCCCGTGAGGCCGGCCGTGACTTCGTCGGCCAGTTTGTAGACGTCGACCTGGGCGCGGCCGCAGGACGGGCAGGAGACGATCTCCAGCCGGCGCTGTTTGAGGTTCAGTGCCTCCAGGATCTGCAGGCCGACCTTGACCTCCTCGGCGGGCGGGGCGCTGAGCGAGACCCTGATGGTGTCGCCGATGCCCTGCGAGAGCAGCGCCCCGAAGGCGACCGCCGACTTGATCGTGCCCTGGAAGGCGGGGCCGGCCTCGGTGACCCCGAGGTGCAGCGGGTAGTCGCACTGCGCGGCGAGCTGCTTGTACGCCTCGATCATCACGACCGGGTCGTTGTGCTTGACCGAGATCTTGATGTCCCGGAAGCCGTGCTCCTCGAAGAGGGACGCCTCCCAGAGGGCCGACTCGACCAGCGCCTCGGGGGTCGCCTTGCCGTACTTCTGGAGCAGGCGCCTGTCCAGCGACCCGGCGTTGACCCCGATCCTGATCGGCGTGCCGTGGTCCTTCGCGGCCCGCGCGATCTCCTTCACCTGGTCGTCGAACTTCTTGATGTTGCCGGGGTTCACCCGCACCGCGGCGCACCCGGCCTCGATCGCGGCGAACACGTACTTCGGCTGGAAGTGGATGTCCGCGATCACCGGGATCTGCGACTTGCGGGCGATGGTCGCGAGGGCGTCCGCGTCGTCCTGCGTGGGACAGGCGACACGGACGATCTGGCAGCCGGACGCGGTGAGTTCGGCGATCTGCTGCAGGGTGGCACCGATGTCCGAGGTGCGGGTCGTCGTCATCGACTGCACCGACACCGGGGCACCGCCCCCGACCGCCACCGGCCCGACATGGATCTGCCGCGACACGCGCCGCTCGGCGATCGGCCGGGCCGGTACCTCGGGGACGCCCAAGGAGATGGCGGTCATCGCGTCACTCCCGGTTTCCGGAGACCGTCTCGCGCATCGCGCGCAGGGACTCCTTCAGGGAGCCCATGGTGGCGAGGACGGCGGTGGGCTCGTAGCCGCAGTGCGCCATGCAGTTGGCGCAGCGCGGGTCCTTGCCGCGGCCGTACTTGTCCCAGTCGGTCTCCTCGATGAGTTCGCGGTACGTCGGGACGTACCCGTCGCTCATCAGATAGCAGGGGCGCTGCCAGCCGAAGAGCGAGTAGTTCGGGATCGCCCAGGCGGTGCACGGGAAGTCGACCTTGCCCTCGAGGAAGTCGAGGAACAGCGGCGAGTGGTTCAGCCGCCACTTCCTGCGGTTGCCGCCCGCGAAGGCCTTCTTGAACAGCTCGCGGGTCTGCTCCACGCCCAGGAAGTGCTCCTGGTCGGGCGCCTTCTCGTAGGCGTAGGCGGGCGAGATCATCATCTCGTCGACCTTGAGGTCGTCGTTGAGGAAGTTGAGCACCTCGATGATGGTCTGCGGGGTGTCCGTGTTGAAGAAGGTCGAGTTGGTGGTGACCCGGAAGCCGCGCCGCTTGGCCTCCTTGATCGCCTCCACGGCCTCGTCGAACACGCCCTCCTTGGCCACCGACTCGTCGTGCCGCTCGCGCAGCCCGTCGATGTGCACGGCGAAGGCGAAATAGGGAGAGGGCTTGAACTTGTCCATCTTCTTGCGCAGCAGCATCGCGTTGGTGCAGAGGAAGACGTACTTCTTCCTCGCCACCAGCTGCCGCACGATCTCATCGATCTGAGGGTGCATCAGGGGCTCGCCGCCCGCGATGGACACCATGGGGGCACCGGATTCGAGCACCGCCCCGACGGCCTGCGCGACCGGCATGCGCTGCTTGAGCACACCCGCCGGATGCTGGATCTTGCCGCAGCCCTCGCACTTCAGATTGCACGCGAAGAGCGGTTCCAGCTCCACGATCAGCGGAAACTTGTCCCGCTTGCGGAGCTTCTGTTCAGCCAAGTACGTAGCGACCTTGATGGACTGACGCAGCGGCATGGCCATCTGGCTCACCTCCTGGGGAGCAGCAAAGAACGGTGCCATTCGAAGAAAGCTGGAAGTACGGCACGAAGGACACGGAAAGCTGATATTCCACCGCGGACCGTGCCGATTCGAACAAGTTCATGTTCAGGAGCGTCCACGACCACCCGCACGGCCGCAACCGGGCGCGCGCCGGTGCGCACGGCGCTCAGAAGCGTGGCCGCGGACTCCATGTCGACCGCGATTGCGCCGGTCGCGAGCAGATCAGACCGTTCGTGACCGCGTACGACATGATCGGAGCCGGTGACGGGACCGGTGTGGACGGTGCGCCCGGGCACGGCGCGCCCGAGCTCCTTGACGAGCAGGTCGGTCCCCACGCACGGAACGGTTCCGTCCGGGGCCCGGGTCTCCTCGGCGACGACCAGGTCCCCGGGGTGCATACCGGGGGCCAGCCCAGCGCAGAAACCGGTGGCCAGCACGGCCGCCCCGCTCCAGGCCGGGTCCGCGAGCATCCGGGTGACGGAGCGCTCGGCCGCCTTGGGCCCCATGCCCGTACGGAGCAGGGTGACGGGCCCGCCGGCCCCGCCCCGGTCGCCGGCGCGCAGGGCGAGGTGCTCGATGCCGAGCGCGCAGGCGATCAGCAGCGGGGCCGGGGCGGGCAGGGTGCTCATCAGCCCCCCTCGGCCTCGGCGAGAGGCTTCTTGGAGAAGTGCTCGCCATGGACGTAGCGGCCGAGTGCGGTCAGCGGGAAGACCTGCCGGTAGAGGTGGTAGTTGATCGAGAAGTCCCAGGGGAAGCCGGTGCCGGTGAAGTAGGGCTCGTCCCAGGAACCGTCCTCCCGCTGGGTGGCCGCGAGCCATTCGACGCCGCGCTCGACGGCCTTGGAGTCCTTCTCCCCCGCGGCCAGCAGGGCCATCAGCGCCCACGCCGTCTGCGAGGCGGTGGAAGCACCCCTGCCGCTCCACTCCTCGACGTACTTGTAGGAGCGCAGGTCCTCGCCCCAGCCGCCGTCGTCGTTCTGCACCGACTCCAGCCAGGCCACCGCCCGCCGGATCGCCGGGTGCGAGCCGGGGAAGCCCGCCGCGACGAGGGCGGGTACGACCGAACCGGTGCCGTAGACGTAGTTGACACCCCAGCGGCCGAACCAGGAGCCGTCCGGCTCCTGCTCGGCGAGCAGCCACTCGATGCCGCGGCGGGTGCGCGGGTCGTGGGCGAGGCCCTCGACGGCCAGCATCTCCACCACGTGGGCGGTCACGTCCGCGGACGGCGGGTCGATGACCTCGCCGAAGTCGCAGAACGGCAGCCGGTTCGGGAACGGGCTGGTGTTGTCGACGTCGAAGGCGCCCCACGCCCCGTTCTTCGACTGCATCCCGAGGTTCCAGCGCACCCCGCGCCCGATCGCCTTCTCCACCCGCTCCGGGTCGTGGTGCTTGACGCGGCGCAGCGCGAGGACGACCTCGGCGGTGTCGTCGATGTCGGGGTAGTTGTCGTTGTGGAACTCGAACGCCCAGCCGCCGGGCGGCAGTTGGGGTCTCCTGACGGCCCAGTCGCCGGGCCGGACGATCTCCTCGCCGAGCATCCAGTCGGCGGCCTTGACGAGCTGTGGATGGTCGGCGGGCACCCCCGCGTCGACGAGCGCGATGGTGGCCAGGCAGGTGTCCCACACGGGCGACTGACAGGCCTCGATCATCCGGGCCCCGTCCTCGCGCCACACGGCGAAACGGTCCAGCGACGCCAGGCCCTCGCGCAGCACGGGATGTTCCAGGTCGTAGCCCAGCAGATACAGGGCGATCACCGAGTACACGGCCGGCGGCTGGATGCCACCCCAGCAGCCGTCGTTCTCCTGCCGCTCGATGATCCAGCGGGCCGCGGAGTTCATGGCCGCCTTGCGCAGTCTGCGCGGGATGACCTTGCGCGCCTGGTGCAGCACCTTGTCCAGGCGCTGGAAGGCGCCGTCCCAACTCACCGCCGGAGCAAGAGGCCCCGGCGGGTTCGGGTTGGCCGGGTCGGTGTGCAGCTCGTCGAGCGGGAAGGGCGCGGGCCGCACCGGCCGCTTCGCGGAGACGACCGTCAGCGGGACGATCGTCTGCCGCGCCCAGCACCCGAAGTCGTAGATGTTGAGCGGTACCCACTTGGGGAAGTAGATGAGTTCCGGCGGAAGTTCGGGCAGGTCCTCCCACTTCCACCAGCCGAACAGGGCGAGCCAGATCCGGGTGAAGACCCGGGCCGCGGCGATGCCGCCCTGCTCGCGGATCCAGGCGGAGGCCTGCGCCATGTGCGGAGCGTCCGGCGTGTCGCCCGCCAGCCGCAGGGCGACGTATGCCTCGATGGTGGTGGAGAGTTCTCCCGGTCCGCCGTAGAAGGTGGCCCAGGTTCCGTCCTCGCGCTGCTCGCCGCGGATGAACAGGGCGGCGGCGCGCGCGGTGTCCTCGTCCAGGATGCCCAGGAACTGCCGAAGGAGCAGGTCCTCGGCGTCCATGGTCACGTTGGTCTCCAGGTCGCCCTTCCACCAGCCCTGGGCGTCCTGCTGGGACAGCAGGAACTCGGTGGAGCGCTGGACGGCGCGTACGGCGGCATCGCGCACCCCCGCCGCCACGGGGCTCGTGCTGTCGGTTTCGCTGGCCGAGGCTGCCCGGGGCGGCAGGGCCCCGGTGCTTCCGTCGGTCGTCGCTGTCATGGCTTCCCCTTCGTGCAGTCGTTCACATCGTGCTGCTGTGGGTCCGCCGTCGGCCGGTGCTCGTGATCCCGCGACACCGGCCGGCGACTACGCGAGGGCTATTCGACCGATAGTGATCATCTCTTTCGTACGACGACGAAGTCGGCGAGCGCCGTGAACCGGTCCCGCACCGGGTCGGGCATGTCGATGGCGTGCAGTGCCTGGATGGCGGTGTTGTGCTGGCGGCGCGCCTCTTCAGCGGTCCACTCGCGGCCGCCCGCCTCCTCGATGAGGGCGGCGCGGGAGGCGAACTCCTCCTCGGAGAAGTTCTCGAAGTCGCTGCTCTTGGCGTCGGCGGCGAGGATCTCGCCGAGCCGCTCGGAGGCGGGGCCGCCCGCAGCGAGCGCGGCCACGACCGGCAGGGACTTCTTACGCTGGCGCAGGTCGCTCCAGGTCTGCTTGCCGGTGGAGACCGGGTCGCCCCAGATGCCGAGGAGGTCGTCGACCGCCTGGAAGGCGAGGCCCAGGTGGTAGCCGTACTTCTCCAGGGTGTCGGCGGTGCGGTCGTCCGCGCCGCCGAGCACCGCACCGATGGAGGAGGCGCAGGCGAGCAGGGCGCCGGTCTTGTTGCCCTCCATCTCCAGGCACTCCTCGACGCTGACACGGTCGCGGTGCTCGTAGGAGATGTCCTGCGCCTGGCCGTCGATCAGGGCGCGGGTGGCGGTGGTCAGACGGCGGGTGGCGCGACCGGCCTCGACGGTGCCGAGCTCCAGCAGGATCTCGTTGGCGAGGGCGAACAGGGCGTCACCGACGAGGATCGCCTGGGCGGGGCCGTGCACCTTCCAGACGGTGTCGCGGTGGCGGCGCTGCTCGTCGCCGTCCATCAGGTCGTCGTGCAGCAGCGAGAAGTTGTGGACGAGTTCGACGGCCACGGCGCCGGGGATGCCGACCTCGGGTGCGGCGCCGGTGACCTCGGCGGACAGGACCGCGAGGGCGGGGCGCACGGCCTTGCCGCCGTCGCCCTCGGCGGGGTTGCCCTCGGCGTCGATCCAGCCGAAGTGGTAGGCGGAAACGGTGTCCATGGGAGGGGCCAGGCGGTCGACGGCCGCCCGCAGTACCGGTGTGGCAAGGGTCCGGCCGCGCTCCAGGAGCGCGGTCACGTCCACTGCGGTCGCTCGATCGGCCGTCTCGGCCGGGGGCACAGTGGGCACAGTCTCTCCTCTTGTTGCGGTACCGGGGGTGCGGGGGCCTGCCGCGTGCTGATCGAGCATCACGCCGCCTCCTCGACGTCGAAGAGGTGACTGGGGCGGGGCCGGCCCAGGGTGGCGAGGGCGGCGTCCGCCGCACTCACTCCACTGCGGACCGCACTCTCCATGGTCGCGGGCCACCCGGTGGCGGTCCACGCTCCGGCCAGGTAGAGGCCGGGGGCTTTGGTACGGGCGCCGGGCCGCAGCCGCCCGACGCCGGGGGCGGGGGCGAACGTCGCCGTGCGCTCCCTGGTCACGAAGAAGTCCTTCACCCGCGCACCGCGCGCACCCGGAAGCAGCCGCTCCAACTCGGGCAGATAGCGCTCGCGCAGCACGGCGACCGGTTCGTCGATCTCGTCCTGCGCGGCCGACTGGGACAGGGCGAGGTACTGGCCCTCGCGCAGCCCGGAGGCCGCGGTGCGGTCGAAGACCCACTGCACGGGCGTGCCCAGGGCCGCGAAGAACGGCTTGTGCAGCACCTTGCGGTCGTAGACGACATGGACGTTGAGGATCGGCGCGGTGCCGATCTCCAGAAGATTTTCGGGGGCGTCGAGCGCGCCCTGAGGCAGCAGGTCGTGGGCCTCGCGCTGGGGTACGGCGAGCACGACGGCGTCGGCGGTGAGGCTCTCGCCGGGAACCTGAACGCTCCAGCGCCCGTTTTCGTCAGTGAGGATGGAGGTGACGCGTGTACGGACCTCGGTACGGACGCCCGCGGAGTCGAGCGCCTTGCGGGCGAGCCGGTCGTGCAGTTCGCCCAGCGGGACGTGCGCCCATCCGATGTCGGCCGCGCCCGGGTCGGACAGCAGACCGGTCTTGAACACCATCGCGGCGAGCCCCAGCGAGGAGTCGCCCGCGACCGCGTTGAGGGTGGCGACCCCGACCAGGTCCCACAGGGCCTCGACGGCACGCGCCGACTGACCGTGCGCGGTCAGCCAGCTGCCGAAGTCCTGTGTGTCCAGGTCCGGATCGGCGAGGTCGAGCCCCTTGAGCGCGAGCGCGGCACGGCCCACCTTGGCCCGCTCGGCGAGTGAGAGATGCGGATACGTGGCGAGGCTGCGCCCCAGATGCAGGGGCACCGGCAGCGCATCGCGCCGGAGTCTGCCCAGTCGCCGCCCCTCGGGCTTGTCGACGTCGAGTACGGGCACGTCGAGACGATCCTGCAGTGGCGCCAGCGCCGTTCCCTCGATGCGGTCGAGGAACCAGCGGTAGGCGGTGCAGCAGCGCAGGTAGACATGCTGTCCGTTGTCCACGGTCAGTTCGCCGCGCTGGAAGGAGAAGGCCAGGCCGCCCAGTCTCGGCCTGCCCTCGACCAGGGTGACGCGGACTCCCGCGTCGGCGAGTGCGAGTGCGGCGGTGATGCCGGCCAGCCCGCCGCCGACCACGACGGCGTCCCTTGCGGAACGCCCCGCCGGATCCGCGAGCGGCTCGCCGGCCCGCGTGCCGTCGTCACTCATCGTGCGCCCTCCCCTGCGCGGCCGCCGTGGTTGAACGGTGCACGGCCGACCGCTGCACTCAGGGACGCCGTCCCCACCCGGAGGGTTGCGTGCCGCTTTTCGTCGGCGACATCACCTTGGCCCTGTTTGTCCATCAGGCGCGCCTCCTGACGGTCCTGCGCGTCACATGCCGGGCATCCAGGCCGGACAGTCCGCGTACGGCGACGTAGGCCTTCTCCCGGCCGGGCAGCGAGACCCGGCCGCGCAGCACGGCCTCCGGGTCGCGCTCGATGCGGTCGAGCAGCCGGCGGTAGATCCCGGCCATGGCGGCCACGCAGGCGCCGCTGCGCCGGTCCAGCATGGGCAGCAGCCGGTAGCCCTCGGCGAAAAGGGCGCGGGCCCGTCGCACTTCGAAGTGCACGAGGCCCGCGAAGTCGGAGCCCTCGGGGGGTGTCGGCCCGTTGAACCCTGCCGAGCACCCGAATTTCGCGAGGTCGTCGGAGGGCAGATAGGTGCGGCCGCCCTCGGCGTCCTCGCGGATGTCTCTGAGGATGTTGGTGAGCTGCAGCGCGAGGCCCAGGGTGTCGGCGTACTCCGGGGCGCGATCGGCGCCGCGTGCCCCGGGTTCCGTGCCGAACACGCCGAGCGAGAGCCGTCCGATGGCGCCCGCGACGCAGCGGCAGTAGACCTTCAGGTCGTCCCAGGTCTCGTAGGTCTCGCCGCGTACGTCCATCAGCACGCCGTCGATCAGCTCGTCCAGGCCGTCGAGCGGGATCGGGAAGGTCTCGGCGGCATGGGCGAGGGCGACGGCGACGGGGTCGATGTCGTCCTCGGCGACCGCCCCCTCCCGCACCCGGGTCAGCAGCGCCCGGGTGTCCTCGAGTCTTTCCGCCTTGACCTCGCCGGCCAGTGCGCCGTCGCCGATGTCGTCGACGCGCCGGGAGAACGCGTAGAGCGCCGACATCGCGCGGCGCTTGGGCGTCGGCAGCAGCCTGATGCCGTAGGCGAAGTTACGGGCCTGCTGTCCGGTGACGGCCTCGCAGTAGCTGTAGGCGGCGAGTACCGGTGCGGACACGTGTTGTTCCGACTCCACGGTCCGGATCACCCCTCTCCTCGCAGAGTCACGCCCACCTCGCGCAGCAGCTGGACCTTGCCGGGCTTGGGCGGGCCGGGAAGTACGTCGTATTCCGCGGCGGCGATCGCCTTGACCGCCGCCCTTCCCCCCGCCACGAATCCCGCAAGCAGCAGCTTCAACCTGCCGTGGACGCTACCCACCAGGGGGGCGCCTTCATTCAGGAGATCGCGGGCGCGTTGTGCTTCGTACGCAACCAGTGCGCGCAACGATGCGCCCGCGGTGGACGTGGCGAGATCCGCCTCCTGGACATGGAAGTGCTTCATGTCCTCGGCGGGCAGGTAGATGCGGTCGCGGCCGAGGTCCTCGGCGACGTCCTGCAGGTGTTCGACGATCTGGAGGGCCGTGCAGATCGCGTCCGAGAGGCGGATGCGTTCGGGCGTCGAGGTGCCGGTGACGGACAGGACCAGGCGGCCGACGGGATTGGCCGACAGTTCGCAGTACGCGAGCAGGTCGTCGTAGGTCTCGTAGCGGCTGACGAGCTGGTCCTGGCGGTTGGCGGCGATCAGGCCGAGGAAGGGCTCGGGGGTGAGCGAGCAGCGGCGGACCGTGTGCTGGAGGCGGCGCAAAAGGGGGTGGCGCGGGGTCGAGTCGAAGACCCGGTGGAGATCGGCCTCGAAGGCGTCCAGGAGCAGCAGCCGGTCCCCGGCCTCCTCGGGCGACACGCCGAGCAGACGGGCGTCGGCGCCGCCGGGGGCCAGGTCGCCGTCGCCGATGTCGTCGACCAGACGGGCGAATCCGTACACGGCCATGAGGTCGGTGCGCCAGGCCCTGGGCAGGAAGAAAGGTGCCACGGGGAAGTTCTCGCCCGCGGCCTTGTCGAGCGTGTCGCGCTCCGGATCAACGGCATGCGACATGCCGGTTCCCGTCACCGGTGACTGCCCGGGGCGGGGACGGCACATGCTGCGTTCAGCTGGGGAGTTTCCGTAGCCATTGCCGTCACATCTCCCGTTCTACACTGCCGACCCAATGCATACTATTTCGGACACGCCGCCCGGCTCTCCGCGCGGCTGCCCCGGCTGAGGGTGTCGCGCATTATCGCCCCACTTGCCGCGTTTCGGGACCGGTACAGCTTACGTTGTACAACGCAGCGAGGTTCCCTGGGGTGTCCTGCACATCACAACAACACACCGATTGGCGTCAAGATTCCTAAGCCGAGACCGAGTTGACGTTTCCTTTGCAGACGCGGGGCCCCGCCGCAGAGGTTGCGGCGGGGCCCCGCTATCCGTCCTGGCCTGTGCGTCCAGGCCGGGATGCACTACTTGCCGGTGAACTTCTCGTACTCCTTGAGGACCTCTTCGGTCGGTCCGTCCATGCGCAGCTCGCCGCGTTCCAGCCACAGGACCCGGTCGCAGGTGTCGCGGATCGACTTGTTGTTGTGGCTGACGAGAAACACCGTGCCGGCCTCCTTGCGCAGCTCACGGATGCGTTCCTCGGAGCGCTTCTGGAACTTGCGGTCACCGGTCGCCAGCGCCTCGTCGATCATCAGGACGTCGTGGTCCTTGGCGGCGGCGATGGAGAAGCGCAGTCGGGCCGCCATACCGGAGGAGTAGGTGCGCATCGGCAGGGTGATGAAGTCGCCCTTCTCGTTGATGCCCGAGAAGTCGACGATCTCCTGGTAGCGCTCCTTGATCTGCTCGCGGGACATCCCCATGGCGAGCCCGCCCAATATGACGTTCCGCTCGCCGGTCAGGTCGTTCATCAGGGCCGCGTTCACGCCCAGCAGCGAGGGCTGGCCGTTGGTGTAGACGCGGCCCTTCTCCGCCGGGAGCAACCCGGCGATGGCGCGCAGCAGGGTCGACTTGCCGGAGCCGTTGGAGCCGATGAGGCCGACTGCCTCGCCTCGGTAGGCGACGAAGGAGACGCCCTTGACCGCGTGCACCTTGCGCACCCCGCGCTCCTCGCCGCGCTTGATGATGCGGCTGAGGGCGGCGGTGGCGCTGCCTTTGCCGGTCTTGGCGCCGTGCACGCGGTAGACGATGTGGAGCTCGTCGGCGATGACGGTGGGGATCCGCTCGCCGCTCTGCCGGTCGGTCTGCTCAGCCACGGCCGTACCTCTCCTCCGCCTTCCAGAAATACACGAAGCCACCGAGGGCGAACAGGGCCGCCCAGCCGCCCGCGACCACCCAGACGTGCTCGGGCAGGTTCTCCGCGCCGTAGCCGTCGATGAGCGCGAAGCGCATCAGGTCCATGTAGATGGCGGCAGGGTTCCACTGCAGGACGTTCGCCAGCCACTGCGGCTTGTCGGCCAGCATGACCGGGATGGAGAACATCACGCCGGACGCGTACATCCACGTCCGCATCACGAACGGCATCAGCTGGGCGAGGTCCGGGGTCTTGGCGCCCGCACGGGCCATGATCAGCGCGAGGCCGGTGTTGAACAGGAACTGCAGGGCCAGCACCGGGACGATCAGCAGCCACGACAGGTCCGGGAGACTGCCGAAGCCGATCGCCACGGCGAACAGCACGATCATCGAGAACAGCAGCTGCTGGAGCTGCTGGAGCGCGAAGGAGATCGGCAGCGAGGCGCGCGGGAAGTGCAGGGCGCGCACCAGGCCGAGGTTGCCGGAGATCGCGCGCACGCCCGCCATCACCGAGCTCTGCGTGAAGGTGAACACGAACACGCCGGTGACCAGGAACGGGATGTAGATCTCGCGCGGCAGGCCGCGGTTGGCCTTGAGGAGCATGCCGAAGATGAAGAAGTACACGGCCGCGTTCAGCAGCGGCGTCGCCACCTGCCACAGCTGGCCCAGCTTGGCCTGGCTGTACTGGGCGGTCAGCTTGGCCCGGGAGAAGGCGAGGATGAAGTGACGCCGGTCCCAGAGCTGGCGGACGTACTCGACAAGGGAGGGCCGGGCGCCGCTCACGGTCAGCCCGTACTTGGCGGCCAGCCGGCTCGCCGGGAGGCCCTCGTCGGGCGGCACGGCCGCGCCCAGGGCGACCGTGCCGTCGTGCGTTGTCTCACTCACGGGTGGAAACTTTCGTCTTCGGGATGCGCAGCCTGTGCGGGCATGGGCAAGAGCCTGGGGCCCGGGTGGGGCCGGTTGCTCACAGGAACGAGCTTGTCAGATCACCGGAGGTCGGCCCAGCCGGGTCAGCCGCCACACCGTACGCCACTTCATGGGCCTGCGTGGCCCGCACGGAGTGGCCCAGCCTTCCCGGAACCCGCCGAACCATGCCTTCAGTGCGGGCCGCGAGGGGCGGCGGACGAGGGTGAGCAGCAACCAGACCCCGAGGTAGACCGGGACCAGCGGGGCGGGGAGGTTGCGGCGGGCCAGCCAGACCCGGTTGCGGGCGACCATGCGGTGGTAGACCGCGTGCCGCGAGGGCGCGGTCGTCGGGTGGTACAGCACCATGTCGGACCGGTAGTCGATCATCCAGCCCGCGTCGAGGGCCCGCCATGCCAGGTCGGTTTCCTCGTGGGCGTAGAAGAATTCGTCCGGGAGCCCGCCGACCTCGGCGAAGACCTTCGTGCGGACGGCGTTGGCGCCGCCGAGGAAGGTGGTGACCCGGGAGGAGCGCATCGGGTCGGCGGCGCGCAGACGCGGCACGTGGCGGCGCTGGGTGACCCCGGTGTCGGGGTCGGCGATGCGGAAGCTGATGATGCCGAGTTCCGGGTCGGCCTCGAAGGCCTGCCGGCACAGCTCGGCGGTGTCGTGCTGGGCGAGGAGCCCGTCGTCGTCGAGGAACATCAATATGTCGACCTCGCGGCCGCTGGGGCCGAAGGCCTCGATGCCGACGTTGCGGCCGCCGGGGATGCCGAGGTTCTCGGGCAGCTCGATCGTACGGACGCCCTCGGGGACGTCCGGGACGGGCGAGCCGTTGCCGACGACGACCACCTCGACCCGGTCGCCGTCCTGCTTGGCGACCGAGTCGAGCAGGGCGCGGAGCTCGTCGGGGCGGTTGCCCATGGTGATGATCACCGCGCCGACCTTCATGCCGCTCACTTCAGCCTGCTGGAGGCGAGGATGGACACCAGGTGCAGCAGGGTCTGCAGCAGCGCGATGCCGGCGAGTACGGCGACTCCGAGGCGGGAGAAGAACAGGTCACCGCGGGCCTGGTCGACGATCGCCAGGACCAGGATCAGCAGGGACGCCTCGATGCCGAGGATCAGCCGGTGGAACTTGAACGCGGCGGCGGCCCGGCGGGCCAGCGCCATCCCGGAGGAGCGCATCTCGGCGGCGGACTCCTGCACCGGCGGCTTGCCCGTCTGGTGCCGGGCCACGCCCACCAGGTCGGTCTCCGCCTTGATCAGGATGGCGCCGAGCGCGGCCAGGGTGCCGAGGAAGGCCCACAGCCAGTCGATACGGCCGCTGCCCCACAGGTCGGCGGCGCGCAGCCCGAAGCCCACGAGCACGGCGGCGTCGGTGAGGTAGGCGCCGACCCGGTCCAGGTAGACACCGCTCAGCGAGTACTGCTTCTTCCAGCGCGCGATCTCGCCGTCGACGCAGTCGAGGAGCAGGTACATCTGCACGCAGACCACGCCGAGCACAGCGCCCGTGATCCCCGGCACCAGCAGGGCCGGGGCCGCGAGCACGCCGAAGACGGTCATCAGATACGTGAGCTGGTTGGGCGTGACCCTGGTGTTCACCAGGTAGCGGTCGACCCGCAGGGACACCTCACGCATGTAGAGGCGTCCCATCCAGTGCTCACCGCTGCGCCGGTCCTTGACCCCCGCGGGGTGGACGACCGGGCGGAGTTCAGCTACCGATGGCCTTGACATAGTCGGCGTAGATGTCCTTGATCTGGTCGGTGGTGAGGTCGAGGTGTTCGAGGATCGTGTAGCGGCCTGGCCGGGTCTCCGGGGCGAACTTCACGGCGCGGACGAACTCGTCCACCGTGAAGCCGATCTCCTCCGGAAGCACCGGAAGCCCGTGCCGGCGCAGCACCTCGGCCGTGTGCGCCGACTCCTCGTGCGCGCCGCGCAGATACATCGCGAAGGCGGCGCCGAGGCCGCACTGCTCGCCGTGGCTGGCGGCCCGCTTGGGGTAGAGCAGGTCGAAGGCGTGGTTGATCTCGTGGCAGGAGCCCGAGGCGGGGCGCGAGTCGCCGGAGATCGACATCGCGATGCCGGTGAGGACCAGCGCCTCGGCGAGCACCTGGAGGAAGTCGTTGTCGCCGATGCCGCCGGGGTGGCGGAGCACCGCCTCGCCCGCCTGGCGGGCCATGGCGGCGGCGAGGCCGTCGATCTTCTCCCCGTTGACGCGGTTGGACAGCTCCCAGTCCGCGATCGAGTTGATGTTGGAGATCGCGTCGCCGATGCCCGCGCGTACGAAGCGCGCCGGGGCCTGGCGAATGACGTCCAGGTCGATGACGGCCGCGATCGGGTTCGGCACGCCGTACGAGCCGCGGCCCGCGTCGTTGTCGAGGGTGGCGACCGGTGAGCACAGACCGTCGTGCGCGAGGTTCGTCGGTACGGCGACCAGGGGCAGGCCGACCCGCGCCGCGGCGAACTTGGCACAGTCGATGATCTTGCCGCCGCCGAGGCCGACGACGGCGTCGTAGCGGCCGGCCTTTATGTCGCCGGCCAGCCGGACCGCGTCGTCGAGGGTGCCGCCGCCGACCTCGTACCAGGTGGCGCCGGGCAGGGTCGGGGCGATCCGCTCGCGCAGCCGGGCGCCGGAGCCGCCGCTGACGGCGACGGCGAGCCGGCCCGAGGTCGAGATGCGTTCGTCGGCCAGCACGCAGGCCAGATCGTCGAGGGCACCCGGGCGGATGTCCACGACGAGCGGCGAGGGGATGAGCCGGGTCAGTAGTGGCACGCGATCTCCCGTCCGCGGGCGAGATCGTCGTAGTTGTCGATCTCGACCCACTTGACGTCGCCGATCGGCGCCACGTCGATCCGGAAGCCGCGGTTCACCAGTTCCTGGTACCCGTGCTCGTAGAACTGCTGCGGGTCGGTCTCCCAGACCGCCTTCAGGGCGTCGGCCAGCTCGGGGGCGGCGTCGCCCTCGATGAGGGTCACGCCGATGTACTCGCCGGTCGCCTCGGCGGGGTCCATCAGCTTGGTGATCTTCGTCATGCCCTGCTCGGAGTCGACGACGACCTTCATCTCCTCGTCGGCCAGGTTCTTCACCGTGTCCAGGGCGAGGATGATCTTCTTGCCGTCGCCGCGCGCGGCGAGCAGCGTCTTCTCGACGGAGACCGGGTGGACGGTGTCGCCGTTGGCGAGGATCACACCGTCCTTGAGGGCGTCACGGCCGCACCACAGGGAGTAGGCGTTGTTCCACTCCTCGGCCTTGTCGTTGTCGATGAGGGTGAGCTTGAGGCCGTACTTCGCCTCCAGCGCGGCCTTGCGCTCGTACACGGCCTCCTTGCGGTAGCCGACGATGATCGCGACCTCGGTCAGCCCGATCTCCGCGAAGTTGCCGAGAGTGAGGTCGAGAACCGTGGGTTCGCCCTCTATGCCCGCGGGGCCCACCGGCACCAGCGCCTTGGGCAGGCTGTCGGTGTAGGGGCGCAGACGGCGTCCGGCGCCGGCCGCCAGCACGAGGCCGATCATGCGGGTTCTCCTTCATCGTGTACGGCGGGGGCCCCGGAGGACACCCAGAAGCGGATGCTCTCGACGAGCACCACCAGGGCGACGGTCACGGCGAGGACCGTGAGCGCGACCTTGAACTGCGAGGCGGTGAGCGCGGCGGCCAGGACGGTGACCAGCAGCGTCCGCCCTTCATGCCCCCCGATGGCGCGCACCAGCCAGGCCGGGGGCGCTCCGGCGTTGCCGCGGATGCGGTACACCGTGTCGTAGTGATGGTAGGCGACGGCCGCCACCAGCCCGAAAGCCGCGGGCAGTGCTCCGTTCACGTCCGCTTTGGCCGCGAGGACCAGGACGGTGCCGTACTCGGCGAACCGGAACAGCGGCGGAACCAGCCAGTCGAGGGCGCCCTTGAGGGGGCGGTACAGGGCCTGACCGGCGGCGACGGAGTAGACGAACGCACCGGCGACCGGAGCCCAGGTCACGCCGGAGAAGAGGGCGACGGCCAGGATCGCCGTACCGCCCAGCGCCGCCGGCAGCGGACCCCCGAGAGGCGCACGCGCGAACCGTGCCAGGAGTCCGGCCAGCGGTCCGTTGTCCGCGAGGTCCGCCAGCGCCTGCGCCGCCCGGTCCGTCCGCCGGGCCTTGCGGGTCAGCGAGCGCAGGACCCGGCCCGCCGTGGTGTACGTCGCGGCGAAGGCGCAGCCGATGAGCAGGACGTAGAAGGTGATCCGGGGCGTCGTGACCGCCGTCAGGACCGCGATCATCGCCCAGCGCTCGCCGATCGGCAGCACGATCATGCGGCGCACCCACACCGTCCAGCCGACGCTGTCCAGCTTGTCGGAGAGGGCCGCCGTGGGGCTGGTGTTGGCGGTCGCGTCGTGGTTGGCCTCGTTGAAGGAGAAGTCGACCACATGCCGGCAGGTCTGCAGGATCATCGCGCCGAGCGCGAGCGCCCATACGTCGTCGCCGCCGCGGGCCGCTCCCAGCGCCAGCCCCGCGTAGTAGGCGTACTCCTTGGCCCGGTCGAAGGTGGCGTCCAGCCAGGCGCCGAGCGTGGAGTACTGGAGGGAGTAGCGGGCCAACTGACCGTCGGTGCAGTCCAGTACGAAGGACGCGATCAGCAGGACGCCCGCCGCGACGAAGCCCGTCCGGGTGCCGGTGGCCGCGCAGCCCGCGGCGATCAGCGCGGTGAGCAGGGAGGCGGTGGTGACCTGGTTGGGGGTCAGGCCGCGGCGGGCGCACCAGCGGGCGATGTAGCGGGAGTACGGGCTGATGAAGAACGTGGTGAAGAAGCCGTCGCGCGACTTCACGGCCGACTTCAGGCGTACGGCCTCGTCGTCGACGTTCGCGACGGCCTGCCGTGCCTCGTTGCGGGACTGCGGGTCGGCAGGGACGGCGGCGACCAGGCTGCCGAGTTCCGGGCGGTGCACGTCGGCGCCGTCGCTGTCGAGGGCGGTGACGATGCGGTCGGCGAGGCTGTCGACGGCGAGTGCCGTGCCGCCGCCGGCCGAGTTCTCGCGGGCCATCGCACGGGTCAGGGCCGGGCGGCCGGCCGGCTGGGCCGTGACGGCCCCCGGGATCGCGGCGAGCGGGAAGCGGGGGTCGGTGAGGCCGAGGCGCAGTGCGTGCAGGTGGCCCACGAAGCGGCCGTCGACCACGGCGACCCGCTGGTCGCCGGGCACCTGGGCCAGCAGCGTCTCGGCGTCGGCGGTGTCGGCGGCGATCCGTACGTCGAAGCCGAGGGACCGCAGATCGCCCTCGATCGACGATCCGGGGACCGGCTGACCGGTGAGGATGGCGGTCGACAACCGAACTCACTCCCTGGGTGCCGACGCGCCGGCGCCGGTCATGTGCTGGGTGGGCGCCCCTTGGCTGCACCAGGCGGGCGGCATGTCGGCAGAGGCTATCGGATGCCGGGAGAGCGGAGTTCACCGCCCGTTCACGGGCCGATCAACGCCGTCTCCACCGGCCTTTGCCGCGATCATCATCGGTGATCCGGGGTCCCGCCGACAAACCGCGGTGCCCAGATCAGGCATCCGGGACATTGGGGAGCGCCGGGTGGTCTCGGCATAGGGTGGGCGACCATGACATGGCTGATCACAGGCGGAGCGGGATACATCGGGGCCCATGTGGTGCGGGCCATGACCGGCGCCGGGGAGCGTGTCGTCGCACTGGACGACCTCTCGGCCGGGTTCCCCGAGCGGCTGCCGGCGGACGTACCGCTCGTCGAGGGCTCGACGCTCGACGGCGACCTGCTGAAGAGGGTGTTCGCCGAGCACCGGGTGACCGGTGTCGTCCACCTCGCCGCGCGCAAGCAGGTCGCCGAGTCCGTGGCACAGCCCACCCGCTACTACCGGGAGAACGTCGGCGGTCTCGCGACGCTGCTGGAGGCGGTCGCCGAGGCCGGGGTCGGGAAGTTCCTGTTCTCCTCGTCCGCGGCCGTCTACGGAAACCCCGATGTGGACCTCATCACCGAGGACACCGCGTGCGCGCCGGTGAACCCGTACGGCGAGACCAAGCTCACCGGCGAGTGGCTGGTGCGGGCGGCGGGCCGGGCACACGACATCTCCACGGTCTGCCTGCGGTATTTCAACGTGGCGGGCGCCGCCGCACCCGAGCTGGCGGACACGGGCGTCTTCAACATCGTCCCCATGGTCTTCGACCGGCTCACCCGCGACGAGGCCCCGCGGATCTTCGGCGACGACTATCCGACGCCGGACGGCACCTGCATCCGCGACTACATCCACGTCGCCGACCTGGCCGAGGCACATCTGGCCGCGGCACGGCGGCTCGCCGACCGCAGCGGTGACCTCACGGTGAACATCGGCCGCGGCGAGGGCGTCTCCGTCCGCGAACTGATCACCGTCATCGGCGAGGTGACCGGCGACCACCGCCCGGCCCTGGTCGAGGGCCGCCGCCCCGGGGACGCGCCGCGCGCGGTCGCCTCCGCCGCCCGTGCCGCAGCGGAGCTGGGCTGGACCGCACGGCGCGGGGTGCCCGAGATGGTCCAGTCGGCCTGGCAGGGCTGGCTGCTGCACCACGGCGGCTGACACCACGGCAGGGGAACTGAGGCTGCCCTGACCTGCATATCGTTTCCGCAGGTCAGGGCACATGACAACGGTGTTCAGTGCCGCGTTGCCCGATACCCCCCGCCCGTAGTTGACTGTCATCCCGGGCGCAACACAGGAAGGCGGCTGCCATGGGGGCTGGGCACGATCACGGACACGGGCACTCGCATGCCCCGCCCACCGGTACGGCCGCGGCGGCGTACCGCGGACGGCTGCGCGTCGCGCTGTCGATCACGCTCACCGTCATGGTGGTCGAGATCGTCGGCGGTCTGCTCGCGGACTCGCTCGCGCTGATCGCGGACGCCACCCACATGGCGACCGACGCCCTCGGGCTGGGCATGGCGCTGCTGGCGATCCACTTCGCGGGCCGCCCGCCGAGCGGCAACCGCACCTTCGGGTACGCCCGCGCCGAGATCCTCGCGGCGCTCGCCAACTGTCTGCTGCTGCTCGGCGTCGGCGGCTACGTCCTGTACGAGGCGATCCAGCGGTTCTTCACCCCGGCCTACACCGCGGGCGCGCTGATGATCGTGTTCGGTGCGATCGGTCTGGTCGCGAACATGATCTCGCTGACGCTGCTGGTGCGCGGCCGGCAGGAGAGCCTGAACGTGCGCGGCGCGTTCCTGGAGGTGGCGGCGGACGCGCTCGGCTCCCTCGCCGTGATCATCTCGGCGCTGGTGATCCTGGCGACCGGCTGGCAGGCCGCGGACCCGATCGCCTCGCTGGTGATCGGCCTGATGATCGTGCCCCGCACCTGGAAGCTGCTCCGCGAGACCCTGGACGTCCTGCTGGAGGCAGCCCCGCGGGACGTCGACATGGCGGACGTACGCGCCCACATCCTGGACCTGGACGGGGTCGAGGACGTCCACGACCTGCACGCCTGGACGATCACGTCGGGGATGCCGGTGCTCTCCGCGCACGTCGTGGTGCGCTCCGACGTCCTCAGCGCCATCGGCCACGAGAAGATGCTCCACGAGCTCCAGGAGTGCCTCGGCGACCACTTCGACGTGGCGCACTGCACCTTCCAGCTGGAACCGGGCGGGCACGCGGAACACGAGGCGAGGGTGTGCCATTGAGGCAGGTGCGCCGCAGCTTGGCCGGAATGCAGCCGTCCGGCGTGACCCGGCGTCGTTAAGCCTCACAGCGTCGCCCCGGACGGTTCCCCGCCGACCGCCAGGGGCACGATCAACTACCGGGCCCCTCTTCCGGTCTTCAACCGGTGACGGCCGTGCCCGCGCCGCGCGCGGGACATGCGGGCGTGCCGCGAAGTGCCGGGAGTGCCGGATTCGTACGGCAGACTTGGGGCGCGAAGACCGATGTGAAGGATGGGTATGCCGATCACACCTGCCACCGCGACGCACACTCCGTCGAACGGCGCCGCAGACGCGATTTTGCTGGAACTGGTCGACGAGAACGGCGTCACGATCGGCACCGCGGAGAAGCTCGCCGCCCATCAGCCGCCGGGGCAGCTGCACCGCGCCTTCTCCGTCTTCCTCTTCGACGAGCGCGGCAGACTGCTGCTGCAGCAGCGGGCCCTGGGCAAGTACCACTCCCCCGGCGTGTGGTCCAACACCTGCTGCGGCCACCCCTACCCCGGCGAGGCGCCCTTCGCGGCGGCGGCCCGCCGCACGTACGAGGAGCTGGGCGTGTCCCCCTCGCTGCTCGCCGAGGCGGGCACGGTCCGCTACAACCACCCCGACCCCGACTCGGGCCTGGTCGAGCAGGAGTACAACCACCTGTTCGTCGGGATGGTGCAGTCGCCGCTGCGGCCGGACCCGGAGGAGGTCGGCGCCACGGCCTTCGTGACGCCCGCGGAGCTCGCGGAGCGGCACGCCAAGGACACCTTCTCGTCCTGGTTCATGACCGTGCTGGACGCGGCCCGACCGGCCGTCAGGGAGCTGACCGGCCCGTCGGCCGGCTGGTGACCTCCGTCAGAGCACCCGCAGGGGTTTGAGCGGCAGGGCGGCCCAGATCACCTTGCCGCCGCTCGACGTGTGCTCGACGTCGCACACCCCTCCCGCCTCCCGGGCGACCTCGCTGACCAGGAGCAGCCCCCGGCCGCCCTCGCCGCTGTGGTCGGTCTCCAGAGCGGTCGGGCGGTAGGGGTGGTTGTCCTCCACGGACACCCGCACCCACTCGGCGCCGACGGCGACCTCCACGGCGAGCATCGGCGACAGCAGCGCCGCGTGCCGGACGGCGTTCGTGACCAGCTCCGAGACGATCAGCAGCAGGGCGTGGACCAGATCGTCGGAGACGGGCACCCCCTGGCGGTGGAGCAGGTCCCGCACGGCGTGCCGCGCCTGCGGGACGGAGGCCTCGATGGCTGGGGCGGTGAACCGCCAGACGCCTTCGTACGGCAGCGGGTCCGCGGGCGGCCCCGGGTCGCGGGGCTCGTAAGCGCCGCCTTCTGGGCGTGGGCCGGACCCGCGCCCATGGTTGTCCATCGTCCGGTCGCCACCCTTGCGCTCGATTGTCACCACACGTCGAGTGTTGGGAACGACCCACGGCACTCCGGATGACTGAACACAAGTCAGCAGGTATCGAGCACTTATGACCGTTGGCGTATGACACGGTCAGTTGTGGGACTGCTCCTGTCACGCTTCAGCCGACTTCGCGAACTCTTCGGGTTGTACGGGTTAGGGCGCCCCCTTCTTGATCACGCGACCGGCGCGGCGGCTAGCATCCGGCCATGGAGCCCCAGCTGCTGCACAGCGTCACCGACTCGGTCGCCACCGTCGTCATCCACCACCCGGCGAAGCGCAACGCCATGACGGCCGCGATGTGGGCCGCGCTGCCGCCGCTGCTCGACACCCTCGCGGCCGACCCGGGCGTACGGGCGCTCGTGCTGACCGGCGAGGGCGGCACGTTCTGCGCGGGGGCCGACATCTCCACGCTGCAGGGGTCGCCGGAGGAGGCGCAGGGGCTCGCGGTGCGGGCCGAGGAGGCGCTGGCCGCCTTCCCGAAGCCGACGCTGGCCGCGATCCGCGGGCACTGCGTGGGCGGCGGGTCGCAGCTGGCGGCGGCCTGTGATCTGCGCTTCGCCATGGAGGGGGCGCTGTTCGGGGTGACGCCGGCGAAGCTGGGGATCGTGTATCCGGCCTCCTCCACGCGCCGTCTGGTGGCGCTGGTCGGTCCGGCCGCCGCCAAGTACCTGCTGTTCTCCGGCGAGTTGATCGACGCGGAACGGGCGCTGCGCACCGGTCTGGTCGACGAGGTGCTGCCGCAGGGTGAACTCGCCAAGCGGGTCGCCGAGTTCACCCGGATCCTGGTGTCCCGTTCGCAGCTCACGCAGGCTGCGGCGAAGGAGTTCGCGAACGGGCGCGCCGACCGGGACGCGTACTGGACGCAGCAGGCGCGCGGCAGCGGCGACACCGTGGAGGGGGTCGCCGCGTTCCTGGAGCGCAGGCAGCCGCGCTTCACCTGGACTACGTCAGGATGAAGCGGCTCTTGGAGCGGAACTCCTCGACGAGGTGCGCGGGCGCCTTCTCGGGGGAGCCGGCGTCGTAGGGCGGCTGCGGGTCGTACTCGGTCAACAGCTGGACGGCCTGGGCGTGTTCCTCGCCGGCGATCCGCCCGAGCAGGGTCAGGCCCATGTCGATGCCGGAGGAGACACCGGCCGCGGTGACGTACTTGCCGTCGAGGACCACCCGCTCCCCCGTGGGCTCGGCGCCGAACTGCTTCAGGAAGTCCAGGGCCAGCCAGTGGGAGGTGGCGCGGCGGCCCCGCAGCAGGCCGGCCGCGGCGAGGAGCAGGGAGCCCGTGCACACCGATGTCGTCCAGGTGCTGGTGGCGTCGGCGGTGCGCAGCCAGTCCAGGAGGGTCTCGTTCTCCATCTGCGGGGTCTGTCCCGGACCCCCCGGGACGATCACGATGTCGGGGCGCTCCACCTCGGCCAGGGTCTTGTCGGCGACGATCGCGAGGTTTCCGGTGTCGGTACGGACGGGACCGGTCCGTTCGGCGACGAAGACGGTCTCCGCGTCCGGAAGGCGCCCGAGGGTCTCGTACGGCCCCACGGCGTCGAGGGCGGTGAAGCGGTCGAAGAGCACGATGGCGATCTGCATCGGGGTCCTTTCAGCGGGTGGATGCGGGACGGAAGCGGCGGCGGTATTCCGCCGGGGCCGTGCCGAGGGTCCTGACGAAGGCGCGGCGCATGGCCTCGGGGGTGCCGTAGCCGCTGGCGCGGGAGATCTCCTCGACGCCGTCGGCCGTGTCCTCCAGGAGACGGCGGGCGTGTTCGAGGCGGACGCGGTCGACATAGCGGCCGGGGGTCATGCCGGTCTCCGCCTGGAAGGCGCGGGCGAAGTGGCGGGGCGAGAGGGCGGCACGGGCGGCGAGGGACTCGACGTCGAGGTCGCCGTCGGGGTGCTCATTGATCCACTGCTGGACTTCGCGCAGCGGCTCGCGCCGGGCGGTCTGTGCGGCGAGCTGCGCGCTGAACTGGGCCTGGTTGCCGGGCCGGCGCAGAAAGACGACCAGGTGGCGGGCGATGGCCAGCGCGGCCTCCCGGCCCAGGTCCTCCTCCACCAGGGCCAGCGCGAGGTCGATGCCCGAGGTGACACCGGCCGAGGTGAAGACGTGTCCGTCGCGCACATAGATGGGGTCGGGGTCGACCTCGACGGCCGGGTGGTCGCGGGCGAGCTTGTCGCAGTACGCCCAGTGGGTCGTGGCGCGGCGCCCGTCGAGCAGGCCCGCCTCCGCGAGGAGGATGGCGCCGGTGCAGACGGAGACGAGGCGCTCCGCGCGCGGGCCGTTCGTGCGCAGCCAGTCGCTCAGCCGGGGGTCGCGCACCGGACGGCGCGTGCCCTGGCCGCCCGGCACGAGAAGGGTGTGCGGGGCGGGCGCGTCCGCGAGGCCGTGGTCCGGTACGAGGGTCAGGCCGCTGGAGGTGCGAACGGGGGCGCCGTCCAGGGAGGCCGTACGGAGGCGGTAGGTGCCCGGGGTGTGCAGCTCGGCGCCCGCGAAGACCTCCAGGGGGCCGGTGACGTCGAGGCTCTGGACGCCGTCGAAGAGGACGAGCAGGACGGTTCGCTGCGGCATACCCACGATTCTTGGCAGCCGGACGGATGGCGGCAAGGACGAGTTCCCCACCTTTCCTGCCATCCGGCGTACGGCACTGGAGCCCGTACCGACCAGTCGGTAACCTGCCCGTCATGACTACTGCCGCCCTCGATCCGCATGCCGGTCGCCGCTGCCACAACGCGCTCAACTCCCTGCACGCGACGTACTACTTCTCGCCCGACCTGGGCAGGGAGCTGGGCGCTCTCGGCATCACGCACCCGAGGGCCGTCAACCTCGCCGCGCGGGCGGCCGCGCTGGGCCCGGTCGGCGCCGGCACGGTGACGGCGACCTTCTACAACTACAAGTACGAGCTCGTGGCCCGGTATGTGCCCGCCGTGTGGGAGAGCGCCTCGCCCGCGCAGATCCTGGCCGCACGCGCGCGTGCCGTCGATGCGACCCTGCGCCGCCTGCTCGGCGAGGACACCGTGGCGTCCGAGGAGATGGCTCAGGCGGCGCGGCTGGCGCTGCGGGCGGCCGAGGCCTGTTCGCGCCCCGCCCGGCCGCTGTACTCGGCTTACGCCGACCTGCCGGTGCCCGACGAGCCGCATCTGGCGTACTTCCACGCCACCACGCTGCTGCGTGAGCACCGGGGCGACGGGCATCTCGCCGTCCTGATGTCCGCGGAGCTGGACGGTCTGGAGGCCGTGGTGACCCACACCGCGACAGGCAAGGGCATGACACCGAAGTGGGTGTTCGGCAGCCGCGGCTGGAAGCAGGAGGACTGGGACGCGGCCTGCGGGCGGCTGCGGGAGCGCGGGCTGCTGGACGGGGCGGGCGAGCTGACGGAGCGGGGCGTCGCGCTGCGGGCGCACATCGAGACGGAGACGGACCGCCTGGACCGGGCGCCGTACGAGCACCTGGGGGCGGAGGACGTCGCCCGGCTGACGGAGCTGGGGGCGGGATTCGCCCGGACCGCACTCGCGGCAGGGGCCTATCCAGCGGATCTGATCGGCAAGGGCTGACGAGCCCCAGGCAGAGGGCATCACCCGACGGGAGAGGCCTCGCGCGGGCCGCACAAGCCGCCGGGGCCCACCCCGCCGATCTCATGGGCAAGCCCTGACGAGACCCAGGCAGTGGACATCACCCAGCCGACAGAGCACGGGACAGACCTCGCCCGGGCCGCACCCGCCGCCGAGGCCCACCCCGCCGATCCGATCGGCAAGCGCTGACGAGCCCCAGGCAGAAACCCTCGCTCAGCCGACGAAGCTCGGGATTGCGTGGGCCGCACTCTTCGCCGAGGCCCACCCCGCGGATCTGATCGGCAAGGGCCGGCGAAAGACGGGTACCCGGACCTCGCCCGGCCGCCTCGGCCGGGCGGAAACCGGGAACGGAAAGGGGAAATTCGTGTTCCGCGCCATTGCAGACGTGCTGCGACAGATCGGCGGCGCGATCGCCACCGTCGTCACACTGCCCTTCCGGGCGCTGGCCCGGCTCTTCGGCGGAGCCTCGGGTTCCGCGCGGGGCCACCGGGCCTGATCCCGCCGTCCGCCTCGCCGGTTGCCGCCCTGATCCCCGACTGTCGGTGCCGCCTGCCACAATTGCGGCGCAACCTCAGTGAGAAGGCGGTACGGGATCGTGACGACACCCGGGTCCAGCGCAGTCGGGACCATCGAAGGCAGGATCGCCGAGGAACTCGGCGTACGGGAGCGGCAGGTCAGGGCTGCCGTGGAGCTGCTCGACGGCGGTTCGACGGTGCCCTTCATCGCCCGCTACCGCAAGGAAGCGACCGAGATGCTCGACGACGCGCAGCTGCGCACGATCGAGGAGCGGTTGCGCTATCTGCGGGAACTGGAGGAGCGGCGGACCGCGATTCTGGAGTCGGTGCGCGAGCAGGGCAAGCTGACCGCGGAGCTGGAGGCGCAGATCCGCGGCGCCGAGACCAAGGCGCGGCTCGAGGACATCTACCTGCCGTACAAGCCCAAGCGGCGTACGAAGGCGCAGATCGCCCGCGAGGCCGGGCTGGAGCCGCTCGCCGAGGGGCTGCTCGGCGATCCGACGGTCGACCCGCTGGCCGCGGCCGCCGCGTTCGTCGACGCCGACAAGGGCGTGGCCGATGCGCAGGCCGCCCTGGACGGCGCCCGTGCGATCCTCACCGAGCGGTTCTCCGAGGACGCCGACCTGATCGGCGAGCTGCGCGAGCGCATGTGGGTGCGCGGACGGCTGGCCGCCAAGGTGCGGGACGGCAAGGAGGAGGCGGGCGCCAAGTTCGCCGACTACTTCGACTTCGCCGAGCCGTTCACCGAACTGCCCTCGCACCGCATCCTCGCGATGCTGCGCGGCGAGAAGGAGGAGGTCCTCGACCTCGTCCTGGAGCCGGAGGAACCCACCGACGGCCCCTCGTCCTACGAGGGCATCGTCGCCGCGAAGTTCCAGATCGCCGACCGCGGCCGTCCCGCCGACAAGTGGCTGACGGACACGGTCCGCTGGGCCTGGCGCACCCGCATCCTGGTGCACCTCGGCCTCGACCTGCGCCTCCGGCTGCGCACGGCCGCCGAGGACGAGGCCGTCCAGGTGTTCGCGGCGAACCTGCGCGACCTGCTGCTCGCCGCCCCGGCCGGCACGCGCGCGACCCTGGGCCTGGACCCCGGGTTCCGTACGGGCGTGAAGGTCGCCGTCATCGACGCCACCGGCAAGGTGGTGGCCACGGACGTCATCTACCCGCACGTCCCGGCGAACAAGTGGGACGAGGCGATCGCCAAGCTGGCCCGCCTGGCGAAGGAACACGCGGTCGAGCTGATCGCGATCGGCAACGGCACGGCGTCCCGCGAGACCGACAAGCTGGCGGGTGAACTCATTACCAGGCACCCCGAGTTGGGCCTCACCAAGGTGATGGTGTCCGAGGCGGGCGCGTCCGTGTACTCGGCCTCCGCGTTCGCCTCGCAGGAGCTGCCCGACATGGACGTGTCGCTGCGCGGCGCCGTCTCCATCGCGCGCCGCCTCCAGGACCCCCTGGCCGAGCTGGTGAAGATCGACCCGAAGTCGATCGGCGTCGGCCAGTACCAGCACGACCTGTCCGAGGTGAAGCTGTCGCGCTCGCTGGACGCGGTGGTCGAGGACTGTGTGAACGGCGTGGGCGTGGACGTCAACACGGCCTCGGCCCCGCTGCTCGCCCGGGTCTCCGGCATCACCTCCGGGCTTGCCGAGAACATCGTGGCGCACCGCGATGCCAACGGCCCCTTCAAGTCGCGTACGCAGCTCAAGAGCGTGGCACGGCTCGGCCCGAAGGCATACGAGCAGTGCGCGGGCTTCCTGCGGATCCGCGGCGGCGACGACCCGCTGGACGCCTCCAGCGTGCACCCGGAGGCCTACCCGGTCGTGCGGCGCATGGTGAAGACCTCCGGGCAGGAGGTGGCGTCGCTCATCGGCAACACGGGCGTGCTGCGTTCGCTGAGGCCGGATGCGTTCGTGGACGAGACGTTCGGTCTGCCGACCGTCACCGACATCCTCAAGGAGCTGGAGAAGCCCGGGCGCGACCCGCGGCCCGCGTTCAAGACGGCCACCTTCAAGGAGGGCGTCGAGAAGATCTCCGACCTGGCCTCCGGGATGGTCCTGGAGGGCGTGGTCACGAATGTGGCGGCCTTCGGTGCGTTCATCGACGTCGGTGTCCACCAGGACGGTCTGGCGCATGTCTCCGCGTTGTCCAAGACGTTCGTCAAGGACCCGCGGGACGTGGTGAAGCCGGGGGACATCGTCAAGGTGAAGGTGCTGGACGTGGACATTCCGCGCAAGCGGATCTCGCTGACGCTGCGGCTCGACGACGAGGCCGCGCCGCAGGGCGACGGCGGCGAGCGCCGGCAGCGGGGAGCGCGTCCGCCTCAGCAGCGGCAGCAGCAGCAGCGTCAGGGCGGCGGTCGTGGCGGGCAGGGCGGCGGTCGTGGCGGGCAGGGCGGCGGTTCGCGCCAGGCGGCGGCGCCGGCCAACAGTGCGATGGCCGATGCTCTGCGCCGGGCGGGGTTGCTCGATCCGAAGGGTAAGCGCTGAGCCTGAGTCTCCGGCGGGATGCCGTGGGGAGCTGCGGGCCGGTCGTGGCTGGTAGCGCCCCGCGGCGGAGCCGCTGATGTGACGGCCCCCGCGCCCCTGGGTGTCCGAGAGCCGGGGTACGAGACCGCCTGGGTCCAGCTCGGAGAGAGCCGGTCGCGGGGCCCGCGACCGGGCCGTGGAGACCGTTCCGGAGCCGTGCTGGATCTCCTACGAGCCAGAGACGACCCCGGGGCTTCGTGACCCGGCGGCTGGTGGTCACGGCGGAGCGGAGACTGGATGTGAGCCGGCCCGCTCAGCTCTGCTGCGGGGGCGGCGGGGTGCCGTTCATCCGGGCCCGGTTCTCCGCGAGCAGTTCCTGCACGCGCTGCTCGACCTCCGCCGGGTCCACACCGAGGGAACGGCCGATGTGCACGGCCCACACCTCCGAGCGCACATTGGTCTCGAAGTCCAGGTCGGCGCGGACGTTCTCGCGGGCGGCCTGCCGGTTCTGGCTCACCATCACGAAGGTGGACAGGAAGATCGCCTCCAGGCTGACGATCATGGTGAGCAGTCCGAAGGGGTACGGGTCCCAGACCGCCCCCTTGCCGAAAGCCCCCTCGTTGCACACGATCCACACCGCGAACCACAGGGTGTGCAGATAGACGAAGGTCATGGTCCCGGCGAAGGCGGTGATCGCGTCCGCGATCCGGTCCTGGGTCCCGCGCATCCGTCCAAGGACGTCCTGCTCGTGCACGATCCGCACGGCCGGCCGCTTCGCCTCAGAACCCATGGCCCCTCCTTGTGACGCGATGTGCCTCGATCACCTGCGGCGCCCTCATGGCCGGTCGCGCCCGAGCCGCGACGGACGCCACCCGCCTGTTCAGCGCTCCGTGACTTTTCCGTCCGCCACCTCGAGCCGCCGGTTCACGTGGACCGCGTCCAGCATGCGGCGGTCGTGGGTGACCAGGAGGAGGGTGCCCTCGTAGGCGTCGAGGGCCGACTCCAGCTGTTCGATGGCCGGCAGGTCGAGGTGGTTGGTCGGCTCGTCGAGGACGAGGAGGTTGACGCCCCGGCCCTGCAGCAACGCCAGGGCGGCGCGTGTGCGTTCGCCCGGGGAGAGGGTCGCCGCCGGGCGCAGGACGTGTTCGGACTTCAGGCCGAACTTGGCCAGCAGCGTGCGCACTTCGACCGGCTCGGTGTCGGGTACGGCGGCGCAGAACGCGTCGAGCAGGGCCTCCGGGCCGTGGAACAGCTTGCGGGCCTGGTCGACCTCGCCGACCAGGACGCCGGAGCCGAGGCTCGCGTCGCCCGCGTCCAGGGGGATCCGGCCGAGCAGGGCGCCCAGCAGGGTCGACTTGCCGGCGCCGTTCGCCCCGGTCACCGCCACCCGGTCCGCCCAGTCGATCTGCAGGGAGACCGGGCCGAAGGTGAAGTCGCCGCGCCGCACCTCCGCGTCCCGCAGGGTGGCCACGACGGCGCCCGAGCGCGGGGCCGACGCGATCTCCATGCGCAGCTCCCACTCCTTGCGGGGCTCCTCGACCACGTCGAGCCGCTCAATCATGCGCTGGGTCTGCCGGGCCTTCGCGGCCTGCTTCTCGCTGGCCTCGCTGCGGAACTTCCGTCCGATCTTGTCGTTGTCGTTGCTCGCCTTGCGGCGGGCGTTCTTGACGCCCTTGTCCATCCAGGAGCGCTGCATCTGGGCCCGGTCCTGGAGGGCGGCGCGCTTGTCGGCGTACTCCTCGTAGTCCTCGCGGGCGTGCCGCCGGGCGACGTCCCGCTCCTCCAGGTAGGCCTCGTAGCCGCCGCCGTAGAGGGTGATCTGCTGCTGGGCGAGGTCGAGTTCGAGGACCTTGGTGACCGTGCGGGTGAGGAACTCGCGGTCGTGGCTGACGACGACGGTGCCGGCGCGCAGGCCCGTCACGAACCGCTCCAGGCGCTCCAGGCCGTCCAGGTCGAGGTCGTTGGTCGGCTCGTCGAGGAGGAAGACGTCGTAGCGGGAGAGGAGGAGGGAGGCGAGGCCCGCGCGTGCCGCCTGGCCGCCGGACAGGGACGTCATCGGCTGGTCCAGGTCCACGGCCAGGCCCAGGGAGTCGGCGACCTCCTCGGACCGCTCGTCCAGGTCGGCACCGCCCAGGTCGAGCCAGCGCTCCAGGCTCGTCGCGTACGCGTCGTCGGCGCCCGGTGCGCCGGCGACCAGGGCCTGTGTCGCCTCGTCCATCACGCGCTGCGCCTCCGCGACGCCGGTACGGCGGGCGAGGAACTCCCGGACGGTCTCGCCCGGGCGCCGCTCCGGTTCCTGCGGGAGGTGTCCGACGGTCGCGGTCGGCGGGGAGAGCCTCAGCTCCCCCTCCTCCGGTGTGAGCAGCCCCGCGAGCATCTTGAGCAGCGTGGACTTGCCCGCGCCGTTGGCGCCGACCAGCCCGATCACGTCTCCGGGCGCGACGACGAGGTCGAGCCCGGAGAAGAGGGAGCGGTCGCCGTGGCCGGCGGCTAGGTTCTTGGCGACGAGAGTGGCGGTCACAGGGGGCGATCCTAATGGGCGGCTCACGTCGGACGCGCCCCCGAAGGGCGCGGGCAGTGTCGGTCTGCGGCTCCGCCCGATGGGGGTCCCCCGCTCGAGCGGAGCCGAGAGAGCGGAGCGCTACCGCGCCATCGCCTCCACCAGCACACTCCCCGCCGTCCGTGCCACCACGAACGACTCGCCCTTCACCGCCTTGGCGTCCAGGGCGATGCGGTGGCTGCCCGGTTCGAGGACGCCGTCGAAGATCTCGTGGGTGTGGGTGCGGTAGAGGCGGTCGAGGCGGTACGCGGTGAGGCGGACCCGGCAGGGTGAGGTGACCTCGACGCCCGCCTCGCCGGCGGCCGCCACCAGGCGGGTCAGACGGCGCTGCTCGGTCGGACTGCGGTCGAGGGCGTGTTCGATCTGGGCGACGAGGAGCGGGACGATCGGGGCGAGGCCCTCGACGTAGACCACGTCGACGCCCGCCTGTTCGAAGGAGCGGCGTACGGCGGTGCGCTCCTCCTGGGTGACGGCGCGGCCGAAGGCGACGGCCCCGTAGGCGCGCAGTTCGTCGGCGGGGACGCCGTCGGCGTCATGGGCGATGTCCGCGCCGATGCCGATCGTGCGCAGGGCGGCGGCCAGCTTGGCGAGGACGGCGACCCGCGCGCCGATCAGCAGGACCCGGCGGCGGGCGCCCGGGGACTCGCCGTCGAGGAGGGCGGCCAGCGCCTCGCGGTACTCGGCGCCGTGGAAGCGGAACGGTCCGATGCCGTGGTAGCCGTTGAGTTCGAGGTCGGCGTGTTCGTCGGTCTGCCAGGCGAAGTCCCGCCAGATGTAGTCCTCTCCGTCCCGCTCGATGATCGCGGTGACCGCGCCGCAGGCCAGATCGGCGCATTCGGGGCAGCCGTAGATGACGTAACGGCCGCCCGGAAGCGGTGGGTCCGCCTCCAGGAGGAGGCTGCGGACCTGTTCGGTGAAGATCGCGGGCGGGATGTCGGAGGCGAGCGGGGAGACGGCGTCGAGGTCGGAGAGCCGGAACAGCAGCGGGCGTCCGTCGACGATGAAGTCCACGAAGTCCCGGTGCACTTGGTAGTCACCGTTGGCGAGGACTCCACCGGCACGCATCGCCGGTGCCAGGCCGAAGGTCGCGTACTCGGCAGACATGCTGTGAGTATCCCCAGAGTGGGAGCTGTCTGAGCACGGCATGACATATTCCGCTAACGTCCCCGCGTGGAGAGCGTGCGGAACAACGATGTCATCGTGGTGGGCGCCGGGGTCATAGGGCTGACGACGGCCGTCGTCCTCGCGGAGCGCGGTGTACGGGTGCGGGTGTGGACGCGGGATCCCCTGGAGGCGACCACCTCGGCGGTTGCGGGCGCGCTGTGGTGGCCGTACCGGATCGAGCCGGTCGCGCGGGCGCGCGCCTGGGCACTCCAATCCCTCGATGTGTACGAGGAGTTGGCGACGCGGCCCGAGACGACCGGCGTACGCATGGTCGAAGGAGTACTGGGCGAGGCGGATCTCGACCGGGCCGAGGCATGGGCGGCCGCCCGGGTGCCCGGGCTGCGGGCGTCGACAGCAGAGGAGTACGCCGGGAGCGGACTGTGGGCGCGGCTGCCGCTCATCGACATGTCGGCTCATCTGCCGTGGCTGCGGGAGCGGTTGGTGAAGGCGGGTGGGGTGGTCGAGGAGCGTACGGTCACCGGCTTCGCGGAGGTCGACGCGCCGGTGGTCGTCAACTGCACCGGGCTGGGGGCACGTTCGCTGGTGCCGGATGCGTCCGTGCGGCCCGTGCGCGGGCAGTTGGTGGTGGTGGAGAACCCCGGCATCCGCACGTGGCTCACTTCCACGGACGCGGAGGGGGAGATGGCGTACTTCTTTCCTCAGCCTGGGCGGCTGCTGCTGGGTGGTACGGCCGAGGAGGATGCCTGGTCGACGGCGCCGGATCCCGCGGTGGCCGAGGCGATCGTACGGCGGTGTGCGGCGCTGCGGCCCGAGATCGCGGGGGCGCGGGTTCTGGAGCACCGGGTTGGACTGCGGCCCGCGCGGTTCGCTGTGCGGCTGGAGCGGGAAGTTCTGCCCGGGGGGCGGGTGTTGGTGCACAACTATGGGCATGGCGGGGCCGGGGTGACCGTGGCCTGGGGATGTGCGGGGGAGGCGGCCGGGTTGGCTTGCCCGGCCGCCTAGCGCTCCGCGGGCGGTGCCACGACGGGTTGTTCATCGTCTGCTGCGCCGTCGTGGCTGGTCGCGCAGTTCCCCGCGCCCCCAAAAGCCGTTGCTGAGCCGTAGGGACTTTGCGCAGCCCGCTCAGCCGATGGGGATGCGGTGGGTGGTGCTTGGGGCGGGGACGCCGTTCAGCGTCGTTGCCGCGGGTGCGGTCGGCGCCTTGCCGGAGGTGGCACGCGCGAATGCCGCCGCGCCGCCGACCAGCGGGACGTTGGCCGAGGTGTGGGTCAGGTCCAGGGTGAGCGTCGGCTTGTCGGTCGGGGGGTCGATGAGGTCCTTGTCGGTGCCCGCGACGATCAGGGCGAGGCGGTGGCCGGCCGGGACGACGTGGTCGGTGGCCGCGAGGTCCAGGGTGATGGTGTACGCCTTGCCCGGGGTGAGCGGGACGCCCTTGCGGTCGGAGGCGTAGTTGCCGAGGTCGGCCCAGCCGCGGCTGAACACCGTGTAGTCGACGGCGGTCTTCTTGGCCTCGGTGGTCTTGAAGCAGGCGCTGTCGCCCGCGGTGCTTGCGCCCCAGCAGGTACGGTCGGTGAGGGTGGTGATGCCCTCCGCCGAGTCGGCGTAGTCACGGATGGTGTCGGGGCCGAGGTCCACGAGGACGGCGGAGAGGTGGGCCGTCTTCGTGGTGGGGGTCGCGGTGACGGTGACCTTGGAGGAGCCTGAGAGGCGCAGGTCGTGAGTGAGGGGCTGGGTGACGAAGCCGGCCTTGTCGGGGGTCGACGTGTCGATCTTCGCGGCCCAGTCGGTCTCGCTCAGCTGCGGGTTGTCGGTGAAGGTCTCGGTGCCGTCGCCCTTGGTGAGGCCGAGGGTGCCGACGCCCGCCCGGGTGCCCTGGTCGGGGCGCAGGGTCGTGCCGCGGGTGCCGCTCGGGGGCCAGGACCGCGAGGTCACCCACTGGTCGGGGTGGCGTTCGATGTCGGCCATGGGCTCGCGGTCGATGCCGTTGTCGTAGCCGAGGAGTTCGTGGTCGAACCAGCGGTGCAGGGTGTCGACCCAGGCGGCGCGGCGGAAGTCGAAGGGGTCGACGTGGCCGGTCTGGGAGAGCCAGATCTTGCGCTCGACGCCGTTCTTGGCGAGGGCGTCCCACCACTGGCCGAAGTGCTTGGTGCGGACGTTGAGGTCCTGCATGCCGTGCACGAGGAAGACGCTGGCTCGCACCTTGCTCGCGTTTCTGACGTAGTCGCGTTCGGTCCAGAACGGCGTCCAGTCGCCCGTGCGCGGCGCTCCGTCGACGATCTTCTTCTGGACGGCGGCGCACTTGGCCTGCGCGTCGGGGCTGTCGACGTAGTTCGAGAGCCAGTCGGGGCCGGAGTCGTAGAGCGGGGCGCCCTTGGCGAAGTAGTAGTCGTACCAGGAGGAGATGGCGCTGATCGGGACGACGGTCCTGAGGCCCTTGACGCCGGTCGCGGCGACGCCGTTGGCGATCGTGCCGTCCCAGCTCTTGCCGATCATGCCGGTCTTCCCGTTGGTCCAGGCCGCCCTGGCCGTCGTGGTGCCGGTGCGCGTCGTGTACGCCTTGGCCCGGCCGTTCAGCCAGTCGACGACCGCCTTCGCGGACTGGATGTCGCTGCGGCCGCCGACGTCCACGCAGCCGTCGGAGCGGTTTGTGCCGGCGAGGTCGACGCCGACGAAGGCGTAGCCGCGGGGTACGAAGTAGTTGTCGTAGAAGAGCGGCATCTGGACGACGTCGCCGTTCGCGTCGTACGTCTTCTTCTGGCTCTCGTTGCCGCGGCCGCAGCAGGAGTAGTAGGGGCTGGCGTCCATGATGACGGGGACCTTGCGGCCCTGCTGGGCGGGTTCGCGGGGGCGGACGATGTCGACGGCGACCCGGTCGGCCTTGCCGTCGCCGTCCCCGTCGAGTCCGGTGTCCACCCATACGGCCTCGCGGATGGCGTTGTCGTAGGAGTAGACGGCCTTGCTCTCCCGCGGGGCACTGTGAGCCGCCGCGGGGGTGAGGAACGCTGCCATGAGGGCGGCGACGGCCGCCGCTGCGAGCGGTCTCCAGGTCGTGAAGCGCATGCGTATGGGCATGCGCGGACGGTACAACGGTCAACTCCCGTACAGAAGAGTGCAATCGGACGCCTGCGAGGTCCATGGGGAAGCGGGGGCGGCTGCTCATGGCGGCCGAATGGCGATCGTGTGACACATGGGGCCATGGACATGCCCGGGGACACAGGGACTGAATAGGCTCCGAACAGACCGCGTACTCCTACGACTTGGAGCTTTCGTGCACCGCAGAATCCTCACGCCGGGCGCACTCGCTGCCGCGTCCCTGATGCTGGCGATCCCGGCGTCGGCCGCGAGCTACTCCCCCGGCGCACCGGGCATCGGCGACCCCTACTACCCGGCCTACGGCAACGGCGGATACGACGTCTCCCACTACGACCTGCGGCTCCAGTACCAGCCCGCGACGGACGAGGTGGGCGGTACGGCGACGATCTCGGCCAGGACGACGCAGGATCTGTCCAGCTTCGACCTGGACTTCCTGCTGGACGTCAGCGAGGTGCGGGTCAACGGCGTCAAGGCGTCCTTCGCGACCTCGGGCCAGCACGAGCTGGTGGTGACGCCGAAGACGCCACTGGCCAAGGGCACGCCGATCACCGTGGTGGTCCGCTACAGCGGAGTGCCGTCCACCAAGAGCGCGTACGGCTTCAATGCCTGGCATCGCACGCCGGACGGGGCGGTCGCGGCGGACGAGCCCGAGGCGGCCTGGTGGTGGTTCCCGAGCAACGACCACCCGCTCGACAAGGCGACCTACGACGTGTCGGTGGCGGTGCCGGACGGCACCCAGGTCATCTCCAACGGCACGCTGCAGTCGACGAGTTCGAAGCTCGGCTGGACCCGCTACAACTGGCGGGAGAACAAGCCGCAGGCGACCTATCTGGCCACGCTGGCGGTCGGCAGGTTCGACATCACGACCAGCACCTCCGAGGGCGGTGTGCCGGTCGTCAACGCCTACAGCAAGGACCTCGGCGACAACGACGGGGCCGCGCGGGCGAGCGTGGAGCGCACCGGGGAGCTCGTGGACTGGCTGAGCGGCTACTTCGGGCCGTACCCCTTCAGCTCGGCCGGCGGGTACGTGCCCAACACGACCACCGGGTACGCGCTGGAGACGCAGACCCGCGTGTACTACAGCCCGAAGCAGTTCGCGAACGGCTCCAACACCTCGGTGGTCGTGCACGAGCTGGCGCACCAGTGGTACGGCGACAGCGTGTCCTTGAAGGGCTGGAAGGACATCTGGATCAACGAGGGCTTCGCGCGGTACGCGCAGTGGCTGTGGTCGGAGCACGAGGGCGAGGGCACGACCCAGCAGCTCGCCGACTACGTGTACGCCTCGCACCCCGCGGACGACGCGTTCTGGACGGTCAAGCCGGGCGACCCCGGTCCTGACAACCAGTTCGACATCGCTGTCTACGACCGGGGGGCGCTGGCGGTGCAGGCGTTGCGGAACGCGGTCGGCGACGATGCGTTCTTCGCCATTCTGAAGGGGTGGCCGCAGACGCACGCGTACGGCAACGCTTCTGTCGCCGACTTCCAGGCCTACGCCGAGCAGGTGTCGGGGAAGTCGCTCGCCTCGTTGTTCGACACGTGGCTGTTCCAGCCGACCAAGCCGAGCGCTCCCGCGGCGAAGGGGGCGGCGATGGCCAAGTCGGCGGCCGGCACCGCGCAACCGAAGTCGTGGAAGAAGATCGAGGCTACGAACGACGCGCACTGAGCGTTTGCCGGGTTCGGAGGTGTGGGGACCGCGGGCCGGATGTGGCTGGTCGCGCCCCGCGGCGGAGCCGCTGATGTGACGGCCCCGCGCCCCTAAAGGGGCGCTCCCCTTGCCAGGAGTTCCTCGCGGCCTATCGCCTCCGCCTCCGTGGACGGCACCGTGCAGGCGTGGGCTCCCGCGATCGTGCCGTACACGGCGCTGCGTGTGGGGGTTTCGCGGTTCAGCCAGCCGTAGAGGAAGGCCGCCGCGAAGGCGTCGCCCGCGCCGTTGGAGTCGACCACCGGTGCGGGTGGCGTGGCGGGCGGTATGTGGGTGAGCTCGTCGTCGGCCAGCAGGTACGCGCCCTTCGCGCCTGCCGTGGCGACGACCACCTGGGCCCGGCCCCGGTCGGCGATGCGGCGCATCGTGCGCTCGGGGTCGGACAGGGCGGTGGCGGAGAGGAAGACGACGTCCGCCGCCTGCGCGAACGGCTCGTGGTACGGGTTCTTGCCGTCCCAGTCGTGCAGGTCGGTGGAGACGGTCGCGCCCGACTCACGCAGCAGCGGCAAGGCATCGGCGCAGGGTTGGGTGATGGCGACGTGGACATGGCGGCTCGCACCGGCCAGCGCACGCACCATGTCCTGCGGGAAGCGGCCCTCGCCCTGTGTGCGGCTCACGTCGTACAGCGACAGGCGTCTGCCGTCGGGGCCGACGAGGTTGACCGCGCGCTTGGTGCCGGCGGGGTGGGGGACGGCGGTGAGCGCGATGCCGTTGTCCCGGTGCAGGGCACGGACGAGGTCGGCCTCGGGGTCGTCGCCGAGCATGTCGAGGTGATGGACGCGCAGGCCGAGGGCGTTGAGCCCGAGGGCCACGAGGTCACCGGTCTGTCCGGCGCGGGTGCGGATCCCGGACTCGATCATGTAGCTGTCGGCGTACGGCAACGGAAGCTCCGGCACGTACACGATGGTGTCCACGCCGGCTCCGCCCAGCACGAGGACGTCGGTTTCACGGCTCACCTCTGGCCCTCCCCATCGTCGTAGACGGTGACCTTGATGTCCCGCCTCACGAGCCGCTCCGTGATCAGCGGTTCGATGCGGGACATGTGCCTCCGGCAGCCCGCTGAGACGCTCTGCCGGGTTGGCAGGTTATATCGCCGTGGGCCCACCGGACGTTGGGTGGCTGCAGGTTGGTGGGTGGCTGGTCACGCAGTTCCCCGGGCCTTCAGGGCGCATCCCTGACCGTACGCCCCCTCCGGCTCCGGGCAGTGGCGCCATGCGGACGCAACGGTGGCGTCACCCCGGACATGGATGATCTCCGACATGACGCCACCGTAGGCGATGCCACTGACAGTGGGCCTGGCCTGCTACGTCGTCAGTTCGGTCAGTTCCCGGTCGCCGGCCCGTACGACCCTGCGGCGGACCGCGAACCAGCCGGCGACCAGCATGGCGGCGATCACCGGGATGAGCAGGAGGGTCGTGCGGCCGACCTCGGGGTCGTTCCACATCAGGGCGAGCACGGCGAGCAGGAAGGCGATCGTGGTGATCTCCGTGACCGGGCTGCCGGGCAGGCGGAAGGACGGGCGGGTGACCAGGCCCGCCTTGGCGCGGCGGACGAAGACCAGGTGGCAGATCATGATGATCACCCAGGTCGAGACGATGCCGAGGGAGGCCACGTTCAGCACGATCTCGAAGGCCTGGCTCGGCATGAGGTAGTTGAGGCCGACGCCGAGCACGCACACCGCGCAGGTGAGCAGGATGCCGCCGTAGGGGACCTGGCTGCGGTTCATGCGCGCCGTGAACCTGGGGGCCGAGCCCGCCGTCGCCATCGAGCGCAGGATGCGGCCCGTGGAGTACAGGCCCGAGTTCAGCGAGGACATCGCGGCCGTCAGGACCACCAGGTTCATCACGTCGCCCGCCGCCGGGATGCCGATCTTCGACAGGACCGTGACGAAGGGGCTTTCGTCCGCCGAGTACACCGAACCCGGCAGCAGCAGGGCCAGCAGGACGACCGAGCCGACGTAGAAGAGAGCCACCCGCCACATGATGGAGTTCACCGCGCGCGGGACGACCTTCTCCGGCTCGGCGGTCTCGCCCGCGGCGACGCCGACCAGTTCCAGCGCGGCGTACGCGAAGATCACGCCCTGCATGACGAGGACGACCGGCATCACGCCGTGCGGGAAGACGCCGCCGTGATCGGCGATCACGGACAGGCCCGGGGTCCGGCCGCCGACCTCGTGCCGGGTGGCCAGCAGGAAGATGCCGATCAGCATGAAGCCGACGAGCGTGGCCACCTTGATGATCGCGAACCAGAACTCCATCTCGCCGAAGATCTTCACCGAGATCAGGTTCACGGCGAGAACGACGGCCAGCGCGATCAGGGCGAGCGCCCACTGCGGGATGCTCGTGAACATGCTCCAGTAGTGCGTGTACAGCGCGATCGCCGTGATGTCGGCGATTCCCGTCGTCGACCAGTTCAGGAAGTACATCCAGCCGGCGACGTACGCACCCTTCTCCCCGAGGAACTCGCGCGCGTACGACACGAAGGAACCGGAGGACGGGCGGTACAGGACCAGCTCGCCCAGCGCCCGCACCACGAAGAAGGCGAAGATCCCGCACACCAGGTAGGCGAGCGCGAGTGCCGGGCCCGCGTTGTGCAGGCGCCCGCCCGCGCCCAGGAAGAGGCCGGTGCCGATGGCGCCGCCGATGGCGATCATGTTGACGTGGCGGGCCTTGAGGTCCTTGCTGTAGCCGGCATCGCCCGCGTCCGCGGGCGCCTTGGCCGCGTCGGTCCGGGTGGCGGCCTGTGCCGTGTCCACGGCGTCCTTGCTCACAGGTGGTTCCACTCTCTGGTGCGCCCGAGCGGGTCGCGCTCGGGTGTCCGGACGTACTCGGTCGGCCCTCTTCGGTGGAAGACGCGGACCAACGCGGCACCTTCCCCCAGGTGGCGGAGCGCATGCGATGGCGTGGATCACACAGCGGTACTTCTCACAAGCCTCACGGGCCACGCGTACCGGGTTTCGCAGTACTGGTGTGACAGCGATACTGCTGCACATGACGACCGACACCGACAGCGACACCGCGGAGCCGACGCTCACGATCGACGAACTGGCCGCGCGGGCCGGCGTCACGGTCCGCACGGTCCGCTTCTACGGCACCAAGGGTCTGCTGCCGCCGCCGGTGATCGGTCCGCGCAGGGTCGGCCACTACGGGCAGCAGCACGTGGCCCGGCTGGCGCTCATCGAGGAACTCCAGTACCAGGGCATGACGCTGGCGGCGATCGAGCGCTACATGGCGCAGCTGCCGCCCGGCCTCAGCCACCACGATCTGGCGATCCACCGGGCCGTGGTGGCGTCCTGGGCGCCGGACACCGTGGAGACCGTGAGCGCGGCCGAGCTGCGGCGCCGGGCGGGGCGGCCGCTGACCGAGGACGAGATCGAGCGGCTGTGCGCCATGAATGTGATCGGGCGCGACGGGGACTCGTACCGCGTCGACTCGGGACTGCTCCGGCTCGCCGTGCAGCTCCTCGACGTACCGCTGTCCGAGGAGGCGATCCTCGCGGCACGCAGGGTGCTGATCGAGCACTCGCGGGCCGCCGCGCACGAGCTGTCGCAGCTGTTCCGGGGCGAGGTGTCTCAGCGGGCGGAGCAGGACGTGAAGTCGCTGTCGGCGCACATGCAGCCCATCGTGGTGCAGGCGCTGCTGACGACCTTCCAGCGGTCGCTGAAGGAGGAGGTGCACCAGTGGCTCGACGCCTCGCTCTCCGCCTCGGAGGAAGGCGTCCCAGTCTCAGAGGAAGGCCGGCCCTCCTGACACGTTGAGCGTCTGCCCGGTCAGGAACCCACTCGCGTTGACCGTGATGCCGCAAACCGTGCGAGCCTTTCGCGGGTCGGCGTGTGGTGTCCCTGGCCGGGCAGCACGGGGGCCGTGTCGGTGAGCGGTACGAAGCGGTTCTCGCCCCCGCCGCCCCTACCCATTCCCGTCCCCTGGGGGCTCCGCCCCCAGACCCCCGCTTTCGGCCTGAACGGCCTCGTCCTCCAACGCCGGACGGGCTGAAAAGATCAGACCCCGCCCGGCAAAAATCAGCCCCTCCGGCGTTTGAGGAGCGGGGGTCCGGGGGCCGGCCCCGGGTAGGGGCGGCGGGGGCGAAACACCCTCCGCGCACCCCCCGCCGCGAGGGTCACGCGTCCGTGAACCGCTCCCCCTTCTCCGCCTTCTCCACCAGCAGCGCAGGCGGCGCGAACCGCTCCCCGTACCGGTCCGCCAGCTCACGCGCGCGGGCCACGAAGCCCGGCAGCCCGCCCTCGTAGCCGTTGATGTACTGCAGGACACCGCCCGTCCAGCCAGGGAACCCGATCCCGAAGATGGAGCCGATGTTCGCGTCGGCCACCGACGTCAGCACACCCTCCTCGAGCAGCTTCACCGTGTCGAGCGCCTCGGAGAAGAGCATCCGCTCCTGCATGTCCCGGAACGGGATCTCATGCCCCGGCCGGGTGAAGTGCTCGCGCAGCCCGGGCCACAGCCCCACCCGCTTGCCGGCCTCGTCGTAGTCGTAGAAGCCCGCTCCCCCGCTGCGCCCCGTGCGCCCGAACTCGTCGACCATGCGGTCGATGACCGCCTCGGCCGGGTGCGTCGGCCAGGTGCCGCCCGCCTCCTCCACGGCCCGCTTCGACTCGTTGCGGATCTTGCGCGGGAGTGTGAGGGTCAGCTCGTCCATCAGGGAGAGGACCTTCGCCGGATAGCCCGCCTGCGCCGCCGCCTGCTCGACGGACGCGGGCTCGATGCCCTCGCCCACCATCGCGACACCCTCGTTGATGAAGTGGCCGATGACGCGGGAGGTGAAGAAGCCGCGGGAGTCGTTGACGACGATCGGGGTCTTCTTGATCTGGCGGACCAGGTCGAAGGCGCGGGCGAGGGCCTCCTCGCCGGTCTGCTCGCCCTTGATGATCTCCACCAGCGGCATCTTGTCCACGGGCGAGAAGAAGTGCAGACCGATGAAGTCCGACTGGCGCTCCACTCCCTCGGCCAGCGCGGTGATCGGCAGGGTCGAGGTGTTGGAGCACAGCAGCGCGTCCGGCTCGACGATGTGCTGGATCTCCTGGAAGACCTTGTGCTTGAGCTCGGGGTTCTCGAACACGGCCTCGATGACCGCGTCGCATCCCGCCACGTCCTGCGGGTCGGCGGTCGGCGTGATGCGGGCCAGCAGCGCGTCCGCCTTCTCCTGCGTCGTACGGCCCCGGGAGACCGCCTTCGCGCACAGCTTCTCGGAGTAGCCCTTGCCCTTGACGGCCGCCTCGAGCGACACGTCCTTCAGGACCACCTCGATGCCCGCGCGGGCGCACGAGTACGCGATGCCCGCGCCCATCATCCCGGCGCCGAGGACGGCGACCTTGCGGACCGGACGCGGCTCGATGCCCTTGGGGCGGTTGGCGCCGGAGTTGACGGCCTGGAGGTCGAAGAAGAAGGCCTGGATCATGTTCTTGGACGTCTGGCCCGCGGCCAGCTCCACGAAGTAGCGCGCCTCGATGACCTGCGCCGTCTCGAAGTCGACCTGGGAGCCCTCGACGGCAGCCGCGAGGATGTTGCGCGGCGCCGGATAGGGCGCGCCGTTCGTCTGCTTGCGCAGGCTGGCCGGGAAGGCGGGCAGGTTGGCGGCGAACTTGGGGTTGGCGGGGGTACCGCCGGGGATGCGGTAGCCGGGCTTGTCCCAGGGCTGCTGCGAGGCGGGGTTGGCCTCGATGAAGGCGCGGGCCTTGGCGAGCAACTCGTCCTGCGTGGCGGCCACGTCGTCGATCAGGCCGTTCTCCAGGGCGCGCTGCGCGTTGTACTGGGTGCCCTGCAGGAGCACCTTCAGCAGCGCGTCGGCGATGCCCAGCAGGCGTACGGTGCGCACGACGCCACCGCCGCCGGGGAGCAGGCCGAGGGTGACCTCCGGGCAGCCGATCTTCGTGCCGGAGGTGTCGAGCGCGACCCGGTGGTGGCAGGCGAGCGCGATCTCGTAGCCGCCGCCCAGGGCCGCGCCGTTGATCGCGGCGACGACCGGCTTGCCCAGGGTCTCGATGCGGCGCAGGTTGCGCTTGATCGCCAGGCCGCCGTCGAAGAGGTCCTGCGCGGTCTCGGGGGTGACGCGGATGAGGTCGCGCAGGTCGCCGCCGGCGAAGAAGGTCTTCTTGGCGGAGGTGAGGATGATGCCGCGGATGGAGTCCTTCTCGGCCTCCAGGCGGTCGGTGATCACGGCCAGGGAGTCGCGGAACGCCTGGTTCATGGTGTTCGCGGACTGGTTCGGGTCGTCGAGGACGAGGGTGACGACGCCGGTGCGGTCCTGTTCCCAGCGGATGGTGGTGCTCTGCGTCATGACGGGGGTCTCCGTAGAAGTCTCTGAAGTCGCTTGGTTCCGCCGGGGGTTCAGATGCGCTCGACGATGGTGGCGATGCCCATGCCGCCGCCGACGCAGAGGGTCGCGAGGCCGTAGCGCTTGTCCTGGCGCTCCAGTTCGTCGACGAGGCTGCCGAGGATCATGGCGCCGGTCGCGCCGAGCGGGTGGCCGAGGGCGATCGCACCACCGTTGACGTTGACCTTGTCCAGAGACAGGCCCATGTCCTTCACGAAGCGCAGGACGACCGCCGCGAAGGCCTCGTTGATCTCGACCAGGTCGATGTCGTCGATGGTCAGTCCGGCCCTGGCGAGAGCCTTGCGGGTGGCGGGCGCCGGGCCGGTGAGCATGATGGTCGGCTCGGAGCCGGAGACGGCGGCGGAGACGATCCGCGCGCGCGGGCGCAGTCCGTACCGCTCCCCCACCTCCTTCGAACCGATCGCGACCAGCGAGGCGCCGTCGACGATGCCGGAGGAGTTGCCCGCGTGGTGGACGTGGTCGATCTTCTCGACCCAGTGGTACTTCTGCAGGGCCACCGCGTCGAAGCCGCCCAGCTCGCCGATGTCCGCGAAGGACGGCTTCAGCTTGGCGAGGGAGTCGGCGGTGGTGCCCGGGCGCAGGTGCTCGTCGTGGTCGAGGACCGTCAGACCGCTGCGGTCCTTCACCGGGACGACGGAGCGGTCGAAGCGGCCCTCCTTCCACGCCGTGGCCGCCCGCTCCTGCGAGAGCGCCGCGTACTCGTCGACGTCACGCCGCGAGAATCCCTCGATGGTGGCGATCAGGTCGGCGCCGATGCCCTGCGGCACGAAGTTGACGGCCAGGTTGGTCATCGGGTCGTTGAACCAGGCGCCGCCGTCGGAGGCCATCGGCACCCGCGACATGGACTCGACACCGCCCGCGAGGACCAGGTCCTCCCAGCCCGAACGGACCTTGGCGGCGGCCATGTTGACAGCCTCCAGACCGGACGCACAGAAGCGGTTCTCCTGTACGCCGGCGACCGTGTCCGGGAGGCCCGCGGCGACGGCGGCGATGCGGGCGATGTCGGAGCCCTGGTCGCCGACCGGGCCGACGACGCCCAGCACGATGTCGTCGATGGCCGCCGGGTCGAGGCCCGGGAAGCGGCCGCGGATCTCGTGGATGAGTCCGACGACCAGGTCGATGGGCTTGGTGCCGTGCAAGGAGCCGTTCGCCTTGCCGCGGCCGCGCGGGGTGCGGATCGCGTCGTACACGTACGCTTCGGTGCTCACTGGAAGGCCTTTCGGGGTGAGGGTGGGCCGGGCGATGAGCTTCAGCCCAGCAGGGAACGGCCGATGATCTCCTTCATGATCTCGGTGGTTCCGCCGTAGATGGTCTGGATACGGCCGTCGGTGAAGGCCCGGGCGACCGGGTACTCGGTCATGTAGCCGTAGCCGCCGTGCAGCTGGAGGCAGCGGTCGGCGACCCGCTTCTGCAGTTCGGTCGCCCACCACTTGGCCATGGAGGCGTCCACCGCGTCGAGCCGGCCGTCCGAGTGCTCCTCTACGCAGCGGTCGAGGAACGCGCGCGTGACGGCGCACTCGGTGGCCATCTCGGCCATCTCGAAGCGGATGTGCTGCTTGGTGGCGAGCGGCCGGCCGAAGGCCTCGCGCTCCTTGACGTACTCGGTGGTGATCTCCAGCAGGTGCTCGGCGGCCGCGATCGCGGCGACGGCGATGCTGAGGCGCTCCTGGGCGAGGTTGGTCATCAGATGGCCGAACGCGCCATTGAGCGTGCCGAGCAGGTTCTCCTTGGGCACGCGCACGTCGGTGAAGAACAGTTCGGCCGTGTCCTGCGCCTTCTGGCCGATCTTGTCGAGGTTGCGCCCGCGCTCGAAGCCCTCCGCGCCGCGCTCGACGACGAGCAGCGACAGGCCGTGCGCGCCGCCCTCCGGGGTGGTCCTCGCCACGACGATCACCAGGTCGGCGAGGATCCCGTTGGAGATGAACGTCTTGGCGCCGTTCAGCAGCCAGTGGTCGCCCCGGTCCTCGGCGTGCGTACGGATGCCCTGGAGGTCGGAGCCCGCGCCCGGCTCGGTCATGGCGATGGCGGTGATGATCGTCCCGTCGCAGAAGCCGGGCAGCCAGCGGCGCTTCTGCTCGTCGGTGGCGAGGCCGGTGAGATACGGGCCGATGACGTCGTTGTGCAGGCCGAGGGCGAGCCCGGGAGCGCCCGCGCGGGTGAACTCCTCGGCGAGTACGGTCGCGTAGCGGAAGTCGGAGGTGCCGCCGCCCCCGTACTCCTCGGGCACGGCGAGTCCGAGCAGGCCCTGCTTGCCGGCCGCCCGCCAGGCGTCGCGGGAGACGATGCCGTCCTTCTCCCACTGCTCGTAGTACGGCAGCACCTCCCTGGCCAGGAAGGCACGCACGGTCGCGCGGAACGCGTCGTGCTCGGGGGCGAAGATCTGCCGCTTCATTCGGAGCCCTTCATGAGTTCCTGGTCCTTCAGGAGGTCGGGTACGTCCCAGTCGCGTGCCACGCCGGCGGTGTCGGCGCCGGGCTGAGCGGGGCCGGTGCGTACGGCCGTGGGGGTGGCGGAGAAGCGGGGGGCGGGGGCGGGCTGGGTGATGCCGCCGTGGTCGGTGAAGGTGCCGCGGGCGGCCAGGTGGGGGTGGTGCGGGGCCTCTCGCAGGGACAGCACGGGCGCCACGCACGCGTCGGAGCCCTCGAAGACAGCCGTCCACTCGTCCCGGGTGCGGGATGTGAAGCCGGCCGCGACCGCCTCGCGCAGCTCGCCCCAGCGGGTCCAGTCCTTGCGGACGTCGGCGTGCTCCGGGATGCCGAGGATGCGCACGAACTCGTCGTAGAACTGCGGTTCCAGGGCGCCGACCGCCATGTACTTGCCGTCGGCCGTCTCGTAGGTGCCGTAGTACGGGCAGCCGCCGTCGAGGAGATTGGCGCCGCGGCGGTCCTGCCAGCCGCCGGCGGCGAGCATGCCGTGGATCATCGCGGCGAGATGGGAGGTGCCGTCGACGATGGCGGCGTCGACGACCTGGCCGGTGCCGCCCGCGCGCGCGTGGTGGAGGGCGGCGAGGACGCCGACGACCAGGTAGAGGGAGCCGCCCGCGTAGTCGCCTAGGAGGTTGGCGGGGACGGCCGGGGGCTCGTCGGGGCTGCCGATCATGCCGAGGGTGCCGGTGAGGGCGATGTACGCGATGTCGTGACCGGCGCGGTGCGCGAGGGGGCCCTGCTGGCCCCAGCCGGTCATCCGGCCGTAGACGAGTTTCGGGTTGCGGGCGTGGCAGGCCTCGGGGCCGACGCCGAGGCGTTCGGCCACTCCCGGGCGGTAGCCCTCGATGAGGATGTCGGCGCGCGCGGCGAGGTCGAGGACGCGCTCGGGGCCGTCCGCGGACTTCAGGTCGACGATCACCGAGCGCTTGTTGCGGTTGGTGAGGTCGTACTCCGTGTTGATCGCGAGCCCGACACCGCCGGGGCGGTCCACACGGACGACGTCGGCGCCCAGGTCGGCGAGGAGCATGGCGGCGAACGGGCCGGGCCCGATACCGGCCAGTTCGACCACGCGCACGCCGGAAAGCGGGCCGTGTCCAGGCGTCTTTGCCTCTGCCATGCAGTCCCCAGGGGTTGTGACACAACTGCTGTAACACTAGTGATGTTAGGAACACGTTCCAGCGGACACAAGACCTGGGAGAGCAAGCGCTTAGCCAAGTCGTGCCGGAGAAGGCACGCGGATCAGCGTGCCTCCAGGTCGGATATCAGCCGCTTCGGTGCGATCACCCGGTAGCTCTCCTCCACCCAGTCGCACAGCAGATCCGCCGCCGGGGCGCCCTGCTCCGCGAGCGGGATGCGGACCCAGCCGGCCCTGCCCAGCCCGTAGCCTGGCGGGTTCCGCGCCCGGGGAGGTGAGGGCGTGCGCGTGCGCGGCCTCGTCCCTGAGCTTCACCGTGAGGCCCGGCGGATGACTGCCGTCGTCCACGCCCAGGAACACGAACACCTTCCTGTTGACCTTCGCCACGGTCTCGCCCCACGGGTGCTCCTCGACGGCGCCCGGCAGCCCGAGGGCGAATTCACGCACCTTCTCCCACTTCTTCACGGCGCTTTCGGGCACGGTCACCGCTTACCTCCGGGCTCGTCGTCGGGCTCCGCACTCTTCACGCTAGCCTCGGCCACCGACAACGGCGCGTGCTGCGGAGCGAGAGGTGTCATGAGCAGGCTGAACAGGACGGACCGTCCGTACGACATCGTGCTCTTCGGAGCCACGGGCTTCGTCGGGACGCTCACCGCGGAGTACCTCGCCGCGCATGCGCCCGACGACCTGCGCTGGGCGATCGCGGGCCGCAGCGAGCAGAAGCTGGAGCAGCTGCGCGAGCGGCTGCCCGGCAACGGGAAGGTCGGGCTGCTGCGGGCGGACGTGAGCGATCCGGCGTCGCTGCGCGCACTCGCGGACCACGCGCGCGTGGTGGCCACGACGGTGGGACCGTATGTGACCTACGGCGAGGAGCTGGTCGCCGCCTGTGCGGACAGCGGTGCGGACTATCTCGACCTCACCGGTGAGCCCGAGTTCGTGGACCTCATGTACGTCCGCCACGATGCACGCGCGCGTGAGACCGGTGCGCGGCTGGTGCACGCCTGCGGGTTCGACTCGATCCCGCACGACCTGGGCGCGTACTTCACCGTGCGGCAGCTGCCCGAGGGGGTGCCGTTGACGGTGGACGGGTTCGTGACGGCCGACGCCACGTTCTCCGGCGGGACGTTCGCGTCGGCGCTCAACCAGTTCTCGCGGGTGCGGCCGATGCTGGCCGCCGAGCGTGACCGCAGGCGGCACGAGCCGCGCCTGGTGGGGCGACGCGCCGCCGCACCCACGGGTGCACCGCGGTTCGCGAAGGAGGTCGGCGCGTGGGCGCTGCCGCTGCCGACCATCGACGCGCAGATCGTGGGCCGCTCCGCGAAGGCCCTGGAGCGCTACGGCCCCGACTTCCGCTACCGCCACTACGCGGCGGTACGGCATCTGCCCGTCGCCGTGGGCGGGATCGCGGCCGTCGGCGGCCTCTTCGCGGCCGCCCAGCTGCCGCCCGCGCGGCGCTGGCTGTCCGGCCGGCTCAAGCCCGGCGAGGGGCCGGGCGCCGAGAAGCGGGCGAAGAGCTGGTTCAGGGTCCGCTTCGTGGGCGAGGGCGGCGGCCGGCAGGTACTCACGGAGGTCGCGGGCGGCGACCCCGGCTACGACGAGACGGCGAAGATGTTCGCCGAGTCGGCGCTGTCGCTGGCCTTCGACGACCTGCCGCCGACGGCGGGCCAGGTCACCACGGCGGTCGCGATGGGCGACGCGCTCACGGAACGGCTGCGGCGGGCGGGGATCACCTTCCGGGTGGCGTCCAGCCGGTGAGTCGGCAGTCCTCGAGGCGCGAGCGCGCGCGGGACGGGCGCGCCTGATCGCAGGCCGCTCCCCTGACGAGGCCCTCCCCTGGAAACACCTGACGGGGCTTTCCCGGCAGGTGTCGTCAGGGGGGCGACGTCGGGGTTCCGAGGCGGCGGCGCAGGAAGGGCTCCTGGGACAGTACGGCGCCCACGCTGAGCCCTACGGCGACGGCCACGGACACGACGATCAGCCAGGACAGCATGACGAAGACCGAACCCGCGGAACCGTAGTCGGACAGTGCCCGGTTGAGCGCCCGCGGCATGTAGAAGTGTGCGGCCACGGACAGACAGCTGATCGCGATCGCCGTGAGGACGGCCCCCGGCAGCAGGGGCGCCCAGCGGACGGCTCCGCCCAGCAGAAGGTGCTGGGTCCACCACCACATGGCCGCCTGCACGAACAGGACGATCGGGATTCCCAGCCAGGCCCCCAGGCCGAACCCGTCCCGCGACAGCCCTTGCGCGACCAGCGCACAGAGCCACAGGGCGATCCATGCGAGCCACCTCCACGGAGCGACTTTCGTTCTTCCGGGGGGCAGCAGCCAGGCCCGTTTGCACAGCCGCTGCACGGCGCGGCTCACCGCGGTGGCCGACAGCAGCACCATCAGCCCGCCCACCACGCCGATCGCCTGGCGCACGTTGTCGCTCGGTGGCTGGAACAACTGCTCCACCTCGGCCTTCGACTGCCCGCTCAGACCGAAGACGGCGCTGACTGATTTGACGACCTGAGTCTGCACCGACTCGGGCGCGTACGCGGACAGCACGAACAGCAACGGGACCGCGGTCAGGAAACACTGCGCCGCGATGCGGGTGGCGGAGTCGAAGATGTTCACCGCCACCATGCGGTCCAGAAGTGCTGTGATGACGGGGAAGCGGATCTCCAGGCGCGCGTGGACGGCTTTCAGCCAGGCCGTCAGTTGCCCGAGACGGCCAGGCCGCCGTGGCGCGCGCGAGTCCACGCCCGTATCCACGCGCCGCATCAGCCGCGAGTCTCCATCGTCGCCCCTTCCCTCTCCAGAGTGCGCGACGAAGCGGGGCACGGCACCCTGCCGCGGGCACGGGGCAAGTTCGGCTCAACCGTCACATGAGATGCGGTGGGTCACAGCCGTGCCTAGGCTCGATGCGTACGGTGCCTGATGGGATCGCCCATGGTCTTCGATCTCCTGCTCATCGCCCTCGCCATCACGCTCGACCCGCTCCCCCTCATGGCGTTCGTCCTGGTGGTGGCATCCGTCAGAGGCGTTCGGACGGGACTCGCGTTCATCTCGGGATGGATGACGTGTTTCGTCGCGGTGATCGCCCTGGTCCTGACCGTGACCGGCGGGAAGCCCCCGGAGCCGAGGTCGACTCCGTCCACGGCAAACCTCGCGATCAAGGTCGCCATCGGAGTGTCGCTGGTCGTGTACGGCCTCCACAGGCGCCGAAGGGCCGCTCGCCACGAACCGTCCCGCACCGTCGCCTCGCCCCCGAAGGGCAGGTCGTCTTCCTTCCTCACTTCCCGGATGGACCGGGGCGCACTCTGGCCGGCGGCGGGACTGGCCATCCTCCTCCAGCCGTGGGGCCTCGTCGCCGCCGGCGCCGTGACCGTGCTGGACGCCGACGGCTCCGACCCCACGACCTGGCTGATACTGGTCGCGTACTGCGTCGTCGCGACCGCCACTCTGCTCGCCGCGGAGCTGTATGTGGTCTTCAAGCCGGCGTCTGCCCAGCACCGGTTGCGGGAACTGCGCTCCTGGATGCAGGGCCATGCGGAACAGGCGATCGTGTACGGCAGTGTCGTGGTCGGCCTGCTGCTGGCGGGAAAGAGTGCCTACGCGCTGGCCCAGTGAGGTCAGGGCGGGAGCTAGGACCACCCCGCCACCGTGTAGAGCATCCCGGCGATCCAGCCGAGCCCCGCGAGCACGGCAAGGACCAGCGCGGCCGTCACGGCACGCTCGACGGGACGGTTGGGATCGGCGAGGGGCTTCGGAGCACGGTGCGTCGTCATGCGGCACAGCCTGCCGACCGGCGCACCGCACCCACATCCGTACGGGTACTCAGTGCGGGTACTCAGATCACCCGTCGAACGGCTCCGGCGGCCGCTCGCCCAGCGCGTCCGCGATCCGGTCCCGCACGCAGGCGAGGGGGCCGATCTGCCACCCCGTGTGGTGGTCGAAGAACGGCGGAGGCCCGGCCTCGTTGTGGGCGACCTTGCCGACCAGCTCCGCGAGGCGGAACAGGATCCGCTGCCGGTGACCTGGGCGGGCCGTGTGCTCCGGGCGGCGGCCGCAGGGCAGGGGCGGACGCCGGAGATCGAGGCGGCCCTGGAGTTCGCGGGGTTGGTTACCTCGGGGTGGCTTCCCGCAACGCCCGTCGGCACAACGCATCCGCCCCGCGCGTCGTCTCCGGCAGGCGGTACTTCGGGGTCAGGGCCAGCGTGTGGGCGCAGGCGTTGTCGAGGTTCATCCGGTGGCCCACGGACACGAAGACCGGCTTGACGGCGTCGCGGGTGCGCAGCGCGCGGCCGACCTCCTCGGTGCCGGCGAGGAGGGGCGAGGTGCTGCCGCGCGGGGTGTCCGGGTCGTCGTGGGTGAAGGTGAAGGGGTTCTTCGCGACACCGATGGTGGGCAGGCCCGTCAGGACGCCGAGGTGGCTGGCGAGGCCGAAGCGGCGCGGGTGGGCCAGGCCGTAGCCGTCGCAGACGACCACGCCCGACGGGCACGGCAGGGCCTCCAGGGCGGCGAGGACCGTGGGGATCTCACGGAAGGCGAGCAGGCCGGGGACGTACGGGAAGGAGATGCGCCCGACCGCGGTGGCCTGTGCGACGACCTCCAGGGTCGCCGCGTCCAGGACGACCGCCGCGGCCGCGACGAGGTCCCGCTCGTCGTCGTAGGCCACGTCGACACCGGTGACATGGCCGCTGCCGGGCGGCGGTCCCGGCTCGTCGAGCACCACCCGGGCGCGCAGTTCGTCCTGTACGGCGCGGGCCTGTTCCTCGGTCGCGGGCCAGCCCGCGGGCATGCGTACGGTCGTCATGGTGGCGACGAGCCTACGGCGCCCGGAGCGGGCGGCGCAGGCTCGCGATCATGTTCGTGGCGGCCGCTGACCTGCACCGCGGGCGCACGAATCCCCGCGACGAGCAGCTCACGGACGGCACCGTCGCCGGAGCAGTACCGGGACGTCCGGCTGAGCCGCGCGACTCAGCTCTTCTTCGCGTTCAGCGCGCGCTGCAGCTGGTCCTTGTTCATGTTCGAACGGCCCTCGATACCGCGCTGCTTGGCCTCGTTGTACAGCTGGTCGCGGGTGGGGCCCTGGGAGCCCTGGCCGGACCGCTGGCCCCCGCGCCTGCCGGATGACATGTCCTTCGTGGAGCTGCGGCTGGCGGACTTGGACTCGCCGGACCGGGCACGCTCCTTGTTCACCGTCCGCGCCGCGATCTCCTTGGCACGTCCGGTGCTCTCACCCCGGTCCTGCGCGCTCTTCTTGATGTGCTCGTACTGGCGCTCACGCTTGGAGCTGGAACCTGCGGGCATGCTCGCTCACTCCCTTCGCAGTCCGCGACCGAGTACCCGCATTCACTCCATGCGTCACCGCTCCAGACGAGCCACCCTTCCTTGCTCCCCCGCCGCCCAGCAGCCCAGGTCCGCCGTGCAGTCCACGGTGTCGTACGAGCCGGTGTCGACGGTCCGCCAGGTGCGGCCGCCGTCGGTGGTCAGGTCGGTGCCCGTGGGGCCGACCGCGAGGGCCGCGGTGCGGCTGTGCGGGAGCCAGGCGACGCCGGAGCGGTAGGCGGGCGGTGGGGTGACGGCGGTCTGCCAGGTGCGGCCGCCGTCGGAGGTGCGGGCCGCGGCCTGCGGGGAGGCCTGGTCGGGGCGGTAGTCGCCGCCGACCGCGAGGCCGTGGGTGCGGTCGCGGAAGGCGAGCGCGAAGACGCCCTTCGCCGGGTCGCCCGCCGGGACCGGTGTGTCGGTGGCGGTCCAGGTGAGCCCGCGGTCGGCGGAGTGCAGCACGCGCGCGCGTGCACCGCCGCCGGTGGCCAGCCAGACGTCGGAGGGGCCGGAGGCCACCAGGCACTGCCCGCTCGCCGCGAAGCCCGCCTCCCCGTCCAGCGCGGCCGGCATGCCCTCGCTCGGAAGCACCTTCCAGGAGCGGCCCCCGTCACCGGTCGACAGGATGCGGAACCTGCCGTCCACCGGGTCGCTCATGGCGAGGCCGTGGCGGCGGTCGAAGAAGGTGAGGCAGTCGTAGAAGGCATTGGTGTCGGTGTTGCGGAAGGACTCGGTCCAGGTCGTGCCGCCGTCGTCGGTGCGGTACACGCGGGAGGCCTCGCCCTCGCCGATGGCCAGCACCACGGCGCGGTGTGCGTCGAACGCCTCGATGTCCCGGAACTGCAGCTCGCCGGCGCCCGGCGGCGAGACGTTCCGCCAGCTCGCCCCGCCGTCAGTGGTGCGCAGCACGGTGCCGCCGGTTCCGGCCACCCAGGCGGTGTCCCGGCTGACGGCCGACAGCCCCCGGAAGCGCACACCGGTCGCGCCGGTGTCCTTGAGTTCCCAGTGCGGTTCCCGGGGCCCGGGCTGCTGTGCCTGTGCGGGTACGGCGGTCAGGGCGGCCAGCGCCGCCGAGCACACCGCCCCTGCGGCCACTGTCCGAAAAGTGCGCCTCATTCGTCGCGTGTTCCCCATACGCCTCATGGCGGGCGAAGCTATCCGACGCCCGGTACCCCGTCCAGATGGCGGCCCTCGCCACAACTGCCCATCGGTGCACGGGAAATGGACTGCGTCACTCCTGTGCATGAAAGCGGTGACGCAGGTCACTCGAATTCGGTGTGCACGGATTGGCTGATTCCAGCGTCTCTAGCAGTGCCCGGCCCAATCCACCCGGAAGTCCGCCCAGACGTCACAAGGGAGCAAGGCGTTGTCCACCGTCATCGAACAACCCGTGGAGGCCCGCCTCGTCGCCGCCGCGCCGCGCATGCCGAGCATCCCGGCGAAGCTGCACTACGACCGCAGCGACCCGTTCGCGGTCCGTATGACCTTCCCGGCGCCGGCCACGCTGGAGGGCGTCGAGGTCTGCTGGACGTTCGCCCGCGAACTCCTCGCGGCCGGTCTGCACGAGCCCGAGGGCCACGGCGACGTGCGCGTGCGGCCGTACGGCTACGAGCGCACCGTCCTGGAGTTCCACGCCCCCGAGGGCACCGCCGTGGTGCACGTCCGGTCGCACGAGATACGCCGGTTCCTCGACGCCACGAGTGCGCTGGTGCCGGTGGGGCTGGAGCATCTGCAGATGGATCTGGACCATGACCTGGCGGAGCTGATCCGGGACGCCTGCTGAGCGCTGCGCGTGTGGGGGTGCGATAGGCCGGGTGTCGTCTGCGGGTGCTTCGTGGCTGGTCGCGCCCACGCGGCGGAGCCGCACATTGGTACAGCCCCGCGCCCCCTGGGGGCGGTCAGCGCGCCGCCGGCACTGTGTTCCGCTCGCTCCAGTTCAGGCCTCCCTCCCGCGCCCCGTACGTCCCCGCCCCCAACAGCTCCCGCGCGGCGCGGTGGACCAGGGCGTGACCTGCCCGCGCCGGGGCCGGCTCAGTTGCCCGTCGCCGTCGCCACCGCCGTCAGGGACGCGGTCAGGGCCGTGTGCACCTGGGTGACGACCTTCCGCAGCGCGGGCGCCGCCGCCCCGCTGCGCTCCGCCAGCTCCGCCACGCGCGCGTGGTGACGGCTGCGGTCCTTGCCCCGCACCAGGGTGGGCAGCTCCGCGGCTGCGGCGAGGGCGACGACGGCAGCGTCCCGCTCGGAGACCTCCGCAACCGGCACCGGGCCCTCCAGCACCTCCCGCGCCTCCTCACGCAGCGCGTCCACGACGTCCGCCCGCGCCAGCACGTGCTCCACGCTGGGGAAGACCCCGAGCACCCGCTTGCGCTCCGCCCGCAGACAGCCCCCCGCCGTCAGTTGCTCCCGTACGGCATCGAGCGTCACGCGCGCGTGCAGCGTCACCCAGGCCTGCCAGCGGTGCGGCCGGGACTCGCGGACCAGTTCCAGGAGCCCGTCGAGGACGGCGTCCCCGGTGAGGGAGTCCATGTCGGCCGGGGTGGCGATGCCGTCCTCGTCCACGAGCAGACCGCGCTGGGCCAGTTCGGTGAGGGCGCCGGCCCGCACCAGGTGGTGGAGGCGGGCGGCGGCGGTGAGTTCGCCGGTGTCGGTGTCCCAGGCCAGCAGGTAGAGCCGGGCGGGCAGTGAGAGCGGGCCGTTGGGCACGGGGACTCCTTCATGCGGTGAGGGCGGGGTCACGTTAATCCGTTGACAGCCCGCCGACCGCCTCCTACGGTGTACAGCGGTTCTGTTGCCGTCGATTGGAGAAGGACGTTGCTCGTCTGAGGTCCTGAGACACCGTGTCACACACGTGAGGTGTGTGCGCTGCGTGCGACCTCGGCGTTCGAGCCGTCCTGACGGAGCAGGCCTTTTTCGTGCCTCCGGGCTCTCCTCTCCCGCCGTGGTCTTCGGTGTCTCTCTACGCGTTTGCCCCTGACCGCACCAAGCAACCGCGAGGCCCGTATGTCTACTTCCCTCACTTGTACGTCCCTGTTCTTCACCTGGCCCGACGGCACCCCCGTCTTCGAGGGCCTCGATGTCTCCTTCGGCCCCGGCAGGACGGGGCTCGTCGGCGTCAACGGATCCGGCAAATCGACCCTGTTGAAGCTGATCGCCGGTCAACTCGCCCCGGCCGACGGCGCCGTGCGCGTCGCGGGCGAGGTCGGCTACCTCCCGCAGAACGTCACGCTCGACACGCACCTGCGCGTCGACGAGGCGCTCGGCATCGCCGCGCAGCGCGCCGCGCTGCACGCCATCGAGTCGGGCGACGTGGCCGAGGAGCACTTCGAGACGGTCGGCGACGACTGGGACGTGGAGGAGCGCGCGCTCGCCACGCTCGGCGAACTCGGCCTCGGGCACATCGAGTTGGACCGCACCATCGGCGAGGTGTCGGGCGGCGAGTCGGTACTGCTGCGGCTGGCCGCACTGCTGCTGCGCCGCCCGGACGTCCTGCTCCTGGACGAGCCGACCAACAACCTCGACCTGTACGCGCGCCGGCGGCTGTACGCGGCCGTCGAGTCCTGGCCGGGAGTGATGATCGTGGTCAGCCACGACCGCGAACTCCTGGAACTGGTCGACCAGATCGCCGATCTGCGCTCCGGGGAGGTCACCTGGTTCGGCGGCAACTACTCCGCGTACGAGGAGGCTCTCGCCACCGAGCAGGAGGCGGCCGAGCGGATGGTGCGCGTGGCGGAGGCCGACTTCAGGAAGCAGAAGCGCGAACTGGTCGACGCCCAGGTCAAGTTGGCCCGCCGTAAACGGTACGGGCAGAAGATGTGGGACCAGAAGCGCGAACCGAAGATCGTCATGGGGGCACGCAAGCGCGCGGCGCAGGAGTCCGCGGGCAAGCACCGCATCATGCACGAGGAGCGGCTCAGCGAGGCGAAGGAGCGGCTCGACGAGGCGGTGGAGGCCGTACGGGACGACGACGAGATCCGCGTCGACCTGCCGTACACGGCGGTACCGCCGGGCCGCACCGTCCTGACCCTCATGGATCTCCGGCTGGCGTACGGCGCACGTGTGGCCGGTGGGCTGGATCTGCGCGGCCCGGAGCGGGTGGCGCTGATCGGGCGCAACGGCGCGGGCAAGACGACGCTGCTGCGCACCATCGCCGGGGAGCTGGCGCCGGTGGCGGGCGAGGCGCACGCGCACGTGCCGCTGCGTTTCCTGCCGCAGCGCCTCGACGTGCTCGACGGCGAGCTGTCGGTCGCCGAGAACGTGGCCCGGTTCGCGCCGACCGCCACCAACAACCGGATCCGGGCGCGCCTTGCCCGCTTCCTGTTCCGGGGCGCCCGCGCCGACCAGAAGGCGGCCACCCTGTCCGGCGGCGAACGCTTCCGGGCGGCCCTGGCCGCGCTGATGCTGGCCGAACCGGCACCGCAGCTGCTGATGCTCGACGAGCCGACGAACAACCTCGACATGGCGAGCGTGCGGCAGCTGACGTCGGCCCTGGAGTCGTACGAAGGGGCGCTGATCGTGGCCAGCCACGACCTGCCGTTCCTGGAGTCGATCGGGATCACCCGGTGGCTGCTGCTGGACGGCGAACTGCGGGAGACCACGCCGGAGGCGATCGGATAGCTCCCGACCCCGCATCTCAGGAGGGGCACAGCCTGGCAACGAGGGTTTTGCCGTCGTGGATCGGGGTTGCATGATGGCGGACCGGGTGTCGCGTCTTGGGCGCCCGGTCTGCCGTCCCGCCGATTCGGAGTCCCGTCGTGCCCAGCAAGAAGGCCCTCGTCCGCCGCCCGAGCCCCCGCCTCGCCGAAGGACTGGTGACGCACATCGAGCGGGAGAAGGTCGACTTCGATCTCGCGGTCGAGCAGTGGGAGGCGTATGTCGAGGCCCTGCGCGAGCACGGCTGGGAGACGGTCGAGGTGGACCCGGAGGACGACTGCCCGGACTCGGTGTTCGTCGAGGACACGGTCGTCATGTACAAGAACGTCGCGCTGATCACCCGGCCCGGGGCCGAGTCCCGGCGGGACGAGACGGCCGGCGTCGAGGAGGCCGTCGCCCGCCTCGGCTGCTCGGTGAACTGGATCTGGGAGCCGGGCACCCTGGACGGCGGCGATGTGCTGAAGGTCGGCGACACGATCTACGTCGGCCGGGGCGGCCGCACCAACGCGGCCGGCGTCCAGCAGCTGCGGGCCGCCTTCGAGCCGCTGGGGGCGCGGGTCGTGGCCGTACCCGTGAGCAAGGTGCTGCACCTGAAGTCGGCGGTCACGGCGCTGCCCGACGGGACGGTCATCGGGAACATCCCCAAGTTGGACCGGCCGTCGCTGTTCCCGCGCTTCCTGTCGGTGCCCGAGGAGTCGGGCTCGCACGTGGTGCTGCTCGGCGGCAGCAAGCTGCTGATGGCGGCGAGCGCGCCGAAGTCGGCGGAGCTGCTCGCCGACCTCGGTCACGATCCGGTCGTGGTGGACATCAGCGAGTTCGAGAAGCTCGAGGGCTGTGTGACATGTCTCTCGGTGCGACTGCGGGAGCTGTACGCCTGACGAGTGTGCCGCTCACCCTTCCAGCCCCGGGACCTGCGGATCCTGGGGCTTTTCGGCCTTCCTTGGAAGTCCTACGAAACACGGCCTGATCAGGGATCTCTTACACCGGGCTTAACCTACGGCTTCGTAACCTACGGTTTCGTAGCCTACGATCCCGTAGGTTCCGGCACCGCTCGCCGGTCCGTCCCCCTGTGTTGCGCGTCCCCCTGGAGTTCCCGTGACGATCACTTCCCCGCACCTCGGCAGCCCCGCCGTCTGGACCGACGCCAAGCTGCTGTACGCACTGGAGGAAGTGGTCGAGACGGAACTCAACCGGCATCTGAAGGTCGCCAAGGACTGGATGCCGCACGAGTACGTGCCCTGGTCGGACGCCCGTAACTTCCCCGGCCTGTTCGAGGACGGCGAGGCCTGGGACAAGGAGCAGTCCAAGGTCACCGAGATCGGCCGGATCGCGCTGGTGGTGAACCTGCTCACCGAGGACAACCTGCCCAGCTACCACCACGAGATCGCCTCGCTGTTCGGCCGTGACGGCGCCTGGGGCACCTGGGTGCACCGCTGGACCGCCGAGGAGGGCCGGCACGGCATCGTGATGCGCGACTACCTGCTCGCCTCGCGCGCGGTGGACCCGGACAAGCTGGAAGCCTTCCGCATGGCCCACATGAGCGAGGGCTTCGAGTCGGACAACCGCCACTCGATGCTGCACTCGGTCGCGTACGTCGCCTTCCAGGAGCTCGCGACCCGTATCTCGCACCGCAACACCGGCCACCAGTCCGGCGACCCGGTCTGCGACCGCATGCTGGCGCGGATCGCGACCGACGAGAACCTTCACATGGTCTTCTACCGCAACCTCCTGAAGGCCGCCTTCGAGCTGGCTCCCGACCTGACCATGCAGGCGGTCCGGGACGTCGTGGTGAACTTCCGGATGCCCGGCCACGGCATGCCCGGCTTCGAGCGGTTCGCCGCGCAGATGGCGATCGGCGAGGTCTACAACCTGCGCATCCACCACGACGACGTGCTTCAGCCGGTCCTCCGCTTCCTGAAGGTCATGGAGATCGACGGTCTCGGCCCCGAGGGGCAGCAGGCCCAGGACGAGCTCGGCCTGTTCCTGGGCGGGCTGGACGCGGAAGCCCTGAAGTTCGACGAGAAGCTGGCGGCCCGCAAGGCGCGCATGGCGGCGCGCGCCGGAGCCTGACGGCACACCTGATCGCAGGCCCGGCCACAGGCCAGAGGCCACGGGCCAGGACGCGGCCGGTACGCACGCGCGTACCGGCCGCGTCAGTGTGCGGTCCGCCGGAGCGCGAGGCGCTCCTTCTCCGACAGGCCGCCCCAGACGCCGAAGCGTTCGTCGTTCTGCAGGGCGTACTCGAGGCAGGCCGGGCGCATCTCACACATGCCGCAGATGCGCTTCGCCTCACGCACCGAGCTGCCCGGCTCGGGAAAGAAGAAGTCCGCCCCCGTCTGCGCGCACAGCGCCTGGGCCTGCCAGGCGGAGTCGGCCGGGGTGATGGTGTCGATGTGCATGGACGAGATCGTGCCGCGGACCGAAAAACGTTCGATCAACGCGTCATCAACGCCGCCGACGGGGCCTTCGGCCACCCTGATGGTGGCGCCCCGGACCTCCACGGCGCACGGCGGCGCGCGGAAGGCGGCGAAAGAGCACTCCGGCAGCGATTGTCAGTGGGCGGTGCAAGACTCGGCAGTGCAGAGAACGGGACCCTTGCGAGGAGGGCGAAGATGCTCACCACCCGTTTCGTCAACGGCGCTCCCAACTGGCTCGACGTCGGCACCTCCGACATCGACGGCGCCATCTCCTTCTACGGCGGCCTCTTCGGCTGGCGGTTCCGGTCGGCGGGGCCGGACGCCGGCGGATACGGCTTCTTCCAGCTGGACGGGAGGACCGCGGCGGGCGGAGTGCAGACCACGCCCGAGCAGGGCCCGCCGTCCTGGACCGTGTACTTCCAGAGCGGGAACGCCGAGGCCACCGCCAAGGCGGCCGAGCAGGCGCACGGCAGTGTGCTGATGCCACCCATGGACGTGATGGGCGAGGGACACATGGCGATCCTCGCCGACAAGGCGGGCGTGCCCTTCGGCATCTGGCAGCCCGGCCGTACCAAGGGCGTGGACGTGGCGAACGAGGCGGGGGCGCTGGCCTGGGTCGAGCTGTACACCCCGGACATCGCCGCGGCCGCCTGGTTCTACCACGAGACGCTGGGCCTGGAGACGGCGGCGGTGGACTTCCCGGGTGGCACGTACACCACCGTCAACCCCGCCGGGGGCGGCGAGGACTCCATGTTCGGCGGCATCGTCCCGCTCGCCGAGGACCCGTCGGAGGACCGCGCCTACTGGCTGCCGTACTTCGAGGTCGCCGACACGGACGCCACGGTCGCCAGGGCACGGGAACTGGGCGGCGAGGTCCGCGTCCCCGCCACCGACATCGAGGGCGTGGGCCGCTTCGCCAAACTCGCCGACCCCTACGGCGCCCGCTTCGCGGTGATCAAGAGCGCACCGCCGCAGACATGAGGTGACGAGGACGCCGGAGGGTCATGCCAGCGGGACGGTCGCGCGCACCTGGGCGACCGCGGCCGCCAGTTGCTGCTGCACCTCCTCGGGCAGCGGCGTGCCCTGAACGGTGCCGACCAGGTCCTGGGCCAGGACATGCAACTTGGTGTTGGTGTTCTGGGAGGCCATGACGAGCACGGTCCAGGCCACCTCGGGGCTCAGGCTGAAGGAGGCCATCAGGATGCCGCGGGCCAGATCTATGGCGGGCCGGGTCTGCATCGCCCTTCGCAGCTCGGCGACCTCCTTGCGCAGCTCCTGATCGACCGCCTCGGGCGCCTTCAGGTCGCCGACGGCGTCCTCCGGCTCGGTGCCATCGGCATCGGAGCCGGGGTGCACGAACAGCTCCCGGGCGCCGGTCAGCTCCAGCAGCCGGTCGACCGAAGGGCCGCTGGCCCGGATCGTGACCGTCTTGCCCGCGTCGAGGGCCCTGCGCCGCAGACCGAGGAGAAGGTTGAGACCGGAGCAGTCGCAGAAACCGATCTCGCTCAGGTCCAGGTCGACACCGCTCGCCGAGCTGTCCAGGGCCTCGGTCAGGTCATGTTCGAGCTGTCGGCCGCCGTGGTCGAGTTCGCCGCGCACCCGGACGGTCCTGCGGTCGCCGTCCGGCACCACGTCGATCGTCACCAGGCATGTCTGCGCGGACTGCGCAGGCTCCGGCATGGCCTCTCTCCCTCGAGTGCTCGTCCATCTCCGCTCCCAAGGTTCCCCTCTTCCCCCGCACACGTCAAGAAATACATGAAATTAAGTACGTGCTTTTGAATGCGCGAATAGTGAGTCGCTACAGTTGGAGCATGGATGGAGTGCCCGAGCCACACACCGGATGGACGTTCATCACGAATCACGCGCGCGTACTGGCCGTCATCGCCGACAACCACAGCGCCCGGATCCGCGACATCGCAGCACGCTGCCGCCTCACCGAACGCGCCGTCCAGAAGATCATTTCCGACCTCGAAGAAGCCGGCTATCTCTCCCACACCAAGGAGGGACGGACCAACACCTACCGGATCGATCCCGGCAAGGTCCTGCGCCATCCCGCCGAGGCCGGACTGACCGTGGCAGCGCTGCTCTCCCTGCTCGTGCAGGACGAGGCGGACCGCTCCACCAGCTCACCCAGCAGCACGCGGTCCCACGCCACGACCTGACGGCACCACGGCCGGCAGAGCTGCCCGCGCACGGCGCAGACGCATGCGGCTCAGGCCGAGGCCCGCCGCACGAGTGTCGTCGGCAGGACCACGCCGCCCGGTGCGCCTGCGACGCCCTCGTCGGTGGAGCCGGGGCCGAGGCGGCGCAGCAGCAGCCGGGCCATCAGCCTGCCCATCTGCTCGATGTCCTGACGGACGGTCGTCAGCGGCGGATCGGTCTGCTCGGCGACGGGCAGCATGTCGTCGAAGCCGATCAGGGCGACGTCGTCGGGCACCCGCCGCCCGCGCTCACGCAGTACGCGCAGCGCACCCGCCGCGGTGAGGTCGTTGGCGGCGAACACGGCGTCCAGGTCGGGGCGGCGCTCCAGGAGTTCCCGCATCGCCCGCTCACCGCCCGCCGGGGTGAAGTCGCTCTCGACGATGAGCCGGGGGTCGGCGTCGACCATGACGTCCCGGAATCCGTCGAGACGGTCCGCCGCGGACGTCTGGTCGAGGGGTCCGGTGATGTGCGCGATCCGGGTACGGCCGAGACCGACGAGATGGCGTACGGCCTCCCGGGCGCCGCCGCGGTTGTCGCTGTCGACGTACACCACCCCGCTGCGGCCGTCGCTCCAGCCGGGCCGCCCGCCGAACACGGTCGGCACACCCGCGTGCTGGATGAGACCGGGCAGCGGGTCGTCGAGGTGCAGGGAGAAGACGAGCGCGCCGTCGACGTGGCCCCCGGCGAGGTAGCGGCCGACGCGGGCGTGGTCGTCGCGGCCCTCGGTGAGCAGCAGCACGAGCTGGTTGTCGTGAGCCGTCAACTCCTTGCTGATGCCCCTGAGTTGCAGCGCGAAGAAGGGGTCGGCGAAGACGCGGGTCTCCGGCTCGGCGATGACCACGGCCACGGCGTCGTGCCGTCTGGTCACGAGGCTGCGGGCGGCCTGGTTGGGCACGTAGCCGAGCTCCTCCACCGCCCGCCGGACCCGCGCGACCAGGGGTTCCCTGACTCCGTCGCCGCCGTTGACCACGCGTGAGACGGTCGCCCGGGACACGCCCGCCCGGGCGGCCACGGCCTCCAGTGTGGGGCGCGGCGCTGTGTCGGTCACTTCGGGCTCCTGCTCCTGCTCGGCGGTTGCCGATCAGGATAGCTCCGGGCGGACAGCGCCGTGAGAGCGCTCTCGGATGCCGTCGTTCCCTACCGGGACGTCCGGATCAAGGAGTTGCGGGATCCGGCGGAGGCGTCTCAGCAGGGGGTGCCTTCTTCGCCCTGCTCGGCTGCACCCGCTTCGGCTCCCCCGGCATCTTGGGGTACTCGGGCGGGTACGGCAGATCCCCGAGCCCGTGGTCGTGCTCGTCACGGCGGGCGAGTTCGAGCAGGGCCTCCAGCGAGAAGCGCCGGTCGTCCATGTCCGCGTGCACATCGCCGAGTTCGGCGAAGCGCGCGGGCATGGTCGCGATGTCGAAGTCCTGCGGGTGCGCGACCCCGACCTCGTCCCAGCGCAGCGGCGCCGACACCGGGGCGTGCGGGCGGGGCCGTACGGAGTAGGCGGAGGCGATGGTGCGGTCGCGGGCGGTCTGGTTGTAGTCGATGAAGATCCTCTCGCCCCGCTCCTCCTTCCACCACTTGATCGTCACCTGATCCGGCATCCGGCGTTCCAGCTCCCGGCCCACGGCGATGGCGGCGCGGCGCACCTGGGTGAAGGTCCAGCGCGGTTCGATCGGCACGAAGACGTGCAGTCCGCGACCGCCGGAGGTCTTCGGGAAGCCCTTGAGCCCGCCGAACTCGTCAAGGACGGAGCGCAGTTCGTGGGCGGCGCGGACGGCGTCGTCGTAGTCGGTGCCGGGCTGCGGGTCGAGGTCGATGCGGAGTTCGTCGGGGCGGTCGACGTCGTCGCGGCGCACCGGCCAGGGGTGGAAGGTGAGCGTGCCGTACTGGGCGGCCCACAGGACGGCGGCCTCCTCGGTGGGGCACATCTCGTCGGCGCTGCGGCCGCTGGGGAAGGTGATGTGGGCGGTCGGGATCCAGTCGGGCATGTTCTTGGGCGCCCGTTTCTGGAAGAAGTTCTCGCCGGTCACCCCCTCCGGGTAGCGCTCCAGGGTGGTGGGCCGGTCGCGCAGGGCACGCAGGATGCCGGGGCCGACCGCGATGTAGTACCGGGCGAGGTCCAGCTTGGTGAAACCGCGCTCCGGAAAGAAGATCTTGTCCGGGCTGGACAGGCGCACGGTGCGGCCGCCCGCTTCCAGTTCCACCGCTTCGCCCATGCGGCCACGGTAGGCGCACCTCGCACACCTCGCATACCGGGCGGCACATGACGTATGCGAGCAGAATCAGACGCATGGATCTGCCCGTGATGCCGCCCGTGAAGCCGATGCTCGCCAAGTCGGTGGCGAGGATTCCGCCGGACATGCACTACGAGGCGAAGTGGGACGGCTTCCGGGCGATCGTGTTCCGCGACGGGACCGAGGTCGAGCTCGGCAGCCGTACGGGCAAGCCGCTGACCAGGTATTTTCCCGAGCTGGTGGCCGCGGTGAAGGAGCGGGTGCCCGAGCGGTGCGTGCTGGACGGGGAGATCGTCATCGCGCGCGAGGGCCACCTCGACTTCGACGCGCTCACCGAGCGGATCCACCCGGCGGACTCCCGGGTGCGGATGCTCGCGGAGAAGACCCCGGCGTCGTTCGTGGCCTTCGACCTGCTGGCCCTGGCGGACGAGTCGCTGCTGGACGTGCAGCTGACCGACCGGCGGGCGCTGCTGGAGCGGGCGCTGGCCGAAGTCACCGCGCCGGTCCACCTCGCGCCGGCCACGACCGACATCGACGTGGCGCGGAGCTGGTTCGAGCAGTACGAGGGGGCAGGCCTGGACGGCGTCATCGCCAAGCCGCTCACCGGCCGCTACCTCCAGGACGAGCGCGCCATGTACAAGATCAAGCACGAGCGCACGGCGGACGTCGTCGTCGCCGGCTACCGCCTCCACAAGAGCGGCCCGATCGTGGGCTCACTGCTGCTCGGCCTCTACGACGACCGGGGCGCCCTCCAGCACGTGGGCGTGTCGGCGGCGTTCCCGATGAAGCGGCGCGCGGAGCTGATCGAGGAACTGGAGCCCCTGCGGATGGAGGACGCCGAGGGGCACCCCTGGGCGGCCTGGTCCGACGAGACGGCGCACGAGACGGCCCGGCTGCCCGGCGCTCCGAGCCGCTGGTCGGGCAAGAAGGACCTGTCCTGGGTGCCGCTGCGACCGGAGCGGGTGGCCGAGGTGGCGTACGACCACATGGAGAACGGGGCGCGTTTCCGGCACACGGCCCGCTTCCGCCGCTGGCGCCCGGACCGCACCCCGGAGAGCTGCACCTATGCGCAGCTGGAGGAGCCGGTGCGGTACGACCTGGCGGAGGTCTTCGGGGGCGGGGCTTGACCGGCGGTGCCGTGCCGCCCGGGGGCTCCGCCCCCTGACCCCCGTATCGGCCTGAACGGCCTCGTCCTCAAACGCCGGACACGCTGGAATTCCTACGGTGTCATGAGCACCTTGACCGCGCCGTCCTGCTTGCGCTGGAACATCTCGTAGGCGTGCGGGGCGTCGGTGAGCGGCAGGCGGTGGGTGGCGAAGTCGTCCACGCCGAGGGGGTCCTCGTCCGTCAGATACGGGAGGATCTCGTCGCTCCAGTGGCGCACGTTGGCCTGGCCCATGCGGATCTGGATCTGCTTGTCGAACATGGTGAGCAGGGGCATCGGATCGGCCGTGCCGCCGTAGACGCCGACGAGGGAGAGCGTGCCGCCGCGGCGGACCAGTTCGATGGCGGTGTGCAGGGCGGCGAGGCGGTCGATGCTGAAGCGTTCGGCGAGCGGGCCGGCCAGCTTGCGGGGCAGCAGCGCCGAGGCCTGCTGGGCCAGTCGTGCGGCCGCGCTGCCGTGGGCCTCGGTGCCGACCGCGTCGATCACGGCATCCGGGCCGCGCCCGTCGGTCTCGTCACGGATCGCCTGAACGAGCTCCTTCTCGCTGTCGAAGCTCCGCAGGTCGTACGTCTCCACGCCCCGCGCCTTCGCCCGGCGCAGCCGCTCGCCGACCAGGTCCACCCCGAACACCCGTCCGGCGCCGCGCACTTGGGCGATACGGCAGGCCATGTCTCCGATCGGCCCGAGACCGAGCACGGCGATGCTGCCGCCCTCCGGGATCCCCGCGTACTCGACCGCCTGCCAGGCGGTGGGCAGGACGTCGGAGAGATAGACGAATCGGTCGTCGGGCGGCCCCTCCGGGACCTTGATCGGCCCGTACTGCGCCTGTGGCACGCGCAGGTACTCGGCCTGGGCGCCCGGCACCGCGCCGTACAGGCGGGTGTAGCCGAAGAGGGCGGCGCCCATGCCCTCGCCGGTCACCTGTGTGGTCTCGCACTGCGTCGGCAGCCCGGTCAGGCACATCCAGCAGTTGCCGCAGGCGATCTGGAACGGCACCACCACCCGGTCGCCCACCGCGAGGTCCGGCACCGCGGCCCCGACCTCCTCGACGATGCCCATCGGTTCGTGTCCCAGGATGTCGCCCGGTGTCATGAACGGTGTGAGCACCTCGTACAGATGCAGATCGGAGCCGCACAGCCCCGTCGAGGTGATGCGGATGACGGCGTCGGTCGGCTCCTCGATCCTCGGATCGGGCATCTCCTCCACCCGTACGTCCCGCTTTCCCTGCCAGGTCAAAGCCTTCATCGCGTGGCGCTCCCTCCATCGCACAGGTGTGTCTGCTCCTGCGGTGCGGCCCGGGTACCCGTCCGGCCGCTCCCCGAAGCGGGATCGGGAGCACGGCCCGAAACCGGGCCCGGTACGGGTCAGGGCCAATGGGCGTATCGAACGCGCGCGATCAGAGCCGAGCGGGTATGGGCATCAATGAACGTATAAGCGCACAATCGTTGACACGGGATGTGGTGGCCACGGTGAGCACGGGACGGTTGGCGCGTCCGCGACGCGCCTCGATGACAGTGGCGCTGCTGGCCGCCACGGCGACGGCCGCGCTGGCGGCGGGCTGCACCCAGCACGGCCCGGCGCAGGACGGACGCGGCCGGACGCAGGCCCCCCGGCAGCCGAAGGAGACCGGCAGCGGCGCACCCGTACTCGCCGTGAAGATCGACAACGCGCCCGAGGCCCGGCCCCAGACAGGGCTCGACTCGGCGGACGTCGTGTACGCGGAACAGGTCGAGGGCGGGCTGAGCCGCCTGATGGCGGTGTACGCGAGCACCCTGCCTAAGGCCGTCGGGCCGGTGCGCAGCGCCCGCGAGTCGGACCTGGAGCTGCTGCGCCAGTTCCACGATCCGACGCTCGCCTTCTCCGGGGCGCAGCACAAGCTGCTGCCGCTGATCAACAGCGCCCCCCTGCGGGCGGAGCCGCCCGACAAGGCACCCGGCGCCTACTACCGCGGAACCAGCAGACCCGCCCCGCACAACCTCTTCCTGCGCCCCGCCCGCCTGATGTCGTCCCCACCGGGCGCGAAGGCCCTGACCACCGTTTTCCACTACGGCGCCGCACCGGCCGGCGGCAGACCGGAGAACACCCGCACCATCCGCTTCCCGGCCGCCGGCTTCACCTTCACCTGGTCCGCGGACCTGCACCGCTACCTGGTCGCGATGGACGGCAGACCCACCACGACGGCCGACGGAAAGCGGGTGGCGCCGGCGACGGTCGTCGTGCAGTACGTGAAGGTGCGCCAGTCGGCCTTCCACGACCGCCTCGGCAGCAACACGCCGTACACCCGGACGGTCGGCTCGGGGAAGGCACAGGTGCTGCGCGACGGACGGGTCTACGACGTCAACTGGCAGCGCGGGAAGGCCACCGACGGCACGCGGTTCACGACGAACGACGGAAAGCCGGTCGGCTTCGCGAAGGGTCAGGTATGGGTGGTACTGGCCAAGGCACCGCGGTAGGCCCGGTGCGCTCAGCCCGGCGCCACGAGGGGTTCCGCCGGGTTGCGGAGCCCCTCGGCCGCATCGGCGACCCGCCGGATGAGGTCGAAGAACACCGCCTGCTCCTCGGCGGACAGCGGGGCCAGGAACACCTGGTTCATCCGGGCCGTGCGCACGGTCAGCTTGCGGTGGGTGCGCACGCCGTCCTCGGTCAGGCGCAGCAGGAAACGGCGGCCGTCGTGTGGATCACGCACCTTGTCGAGCAGCCCCCGGCGCCCGAGCCGGCTGATCACCTCGGCGATCGTCGACCGGTCGAGGCCCACCCGCTCCCCCACCGTGCGCTGGTCCAGGCCCGGCTCGGCGACGAGCGCGTTGAGGACCGCGAACTGCGGCGAGGTGATCTCCTCCGAGACCATCGTGTTCCACAGCAGGTAGTGGGCCTGCTGCAGCCGCCGGGCCAGGTGCCCGGGGTGGGTGGTGAGGTCCACCGCGGCCATGCGCGCTCCCGAGGTCGAATTCGTTGGTGCACTGAACGATACCTGTCGTGCAGTCGACTGTCTGTAGAGCCGAAGGCGGCTACTGACCTTGCTGTTCTTCGGGGTCTTGACGTCCGGCGGCTCCGGTGGCAGCGTGAAGGAAACTTCACGGAAATGCTCAGTGCCCTGATTAATTCGTGACCGGGCGCTCGGACGGGATGGGGCTTCACGGATGGACAAGGTGGTCGCCACGGCCGCTGAGGCCGTGGCGGATGTGCCGGAGGGTGCATCGCTGGCGGTGGGCGGGTTCGGGCTGAGCGGTGTGCCGAACGTGCTGATCGGGGCGTTGTACGAGCGGGGCGTGTCCGGGCTGAGCGTGGTCTCCAACAACTGCGGGGCGATGGAGACGGGGCTCGCGGTGCTGCTCGCGGCGGGGCGGATCGCTCGGGTGACCGGCTCCTACATCGGGGCGAACAAGGAGTTCGCACGGCAGTACCTGGCCGGAGAGCTGGAGGTGGAGCTGATCCCGCAGGGCACGCTGGCGGAGCGGCTGCGGGCGGGCGGGGCCGGGATCCCGGCCTTCTACACACCGGCCGGGGTGGGCACCCAGGTCGCCGACGGCGGGCTGCCCTGGCGCTACGACGGCGAGGGCGGGGTCGCGCTGGCCTCGCCGCCGAAGGAGGTGCGGGAGTTCGACGGCACGGAGTATGTGCTGGAGCGGGGCATCCGCACCGACTTCGCGCTGGTGCGGGCGGCGAAGGGCGACCGGCACGGGAACCTGGTGTTCAACAAGTCCACCCGCAACTTCAACCCCCTGGCCGCGATGGCCGGGCGGGTCACGATCGCCGAGGTGGAGGAACTGGTGGAGCCCGGCGAGATCGATCCGGACGCGGTGCATCTGCCGGGGATCTTCGTGCAGCGCGTGGTGGCCCTGACACCGGAGCAGGCCGGCGACAAGAAGATCGAGCAGCGGACGGTGAGCAGCTGATGGCCTGGACACGCGAGCAGATGGCCGCGCGGGCCGCGCGCGAGCTGGAGGACGGGCAGTACGTCAACCTCGGCATCGGGCTGCCGACGCTGATCCCCAACCACCTGCCGGCGGGAGTGGAGGTGGTGCTGGAGTCCGAGAACGGGATCCTGGGCACCGGCCCCTATCCCACCGAGGACGCGGTCGACCCGGACCTGATCAATGCGGGCAAGGAGACCGTCACCGTCCTGCCGGGGGCGTCCTTCTTCGACTCGGCGCTGTCCTTCTCGATGATCCGGGGCGGGCACATCGACGTGGCCGTGCTCGGCGCGATGCAGGTGTCCGCGAAGGGCGACCTGGCCAACTGGGCCATTCCGGGCAAGCTGATCACCGGCATCGGCGGGGCGATGGACCTGGTCCACGGTGCTCGTACGGTCATCGTCGTCATGACGCACACGGCCAAGGACGGCTCGGCGAAGATCCTTGAGGAGTGCACGCTGCCGCTCACAGGCAAGGCATGTGTGAACCGAGTCATCACGGACCTGGGCGTGATCGACGTGACGCAGGACGGGCTGGTGTTGACCGAGGTCGCCCCCGGTGTGGCCGTTGACGAGATCGTCGCCAAGACCGGCGCCGAGCTGACCGTTGCGGAGGACCTGCTGTGAACACCGTTTACATCGTCGACGCCGTGCGCACCCCGATCGGTCGCTACAACGGCGGCCTCGCCGCCGTCCGCCCGGACGACCTGGCCGCCCACGCCATCCGTGAACTCCTCGCCCGGACACCGCAGTTGGAACCCTCCCGGATCGAGGACGTGTACTTCGGCAACGCGAACGGGGCGGGTGAGGAGAACCGCAACGTGGCCCGCATGGCCGCCCTGCTGGCCGGGCTGCCGACCTCCGTGCCCGGGGTGACCGTCAACCGGCTGTGCGCCTCCGGCCTGGAGGCGGTCATCCAGGCCGCCCGCGCCATCGCGGTCGGTGACGCCCACATCGCCGTGGCCGGCGGCGTGGAGTCGATGACCCGCGCCCCGTATGTGCTGCCCAAGAACGACAGGCCCTTCCCCGCCGCCCACACCGAGCTGTACTCCACCACGCTGGGCTGGCGCATGGTCAACCCGAAGATGGACCCGCAGTGGACCATCCCGCTCGGCGAGTCCGCCGAACTGATCGCCGACAAGCACAAGATCAGCCGGGAGCAGCAGGACGAGTTCGCCCTCGCGTCCCACCGCAAGGCGGCCCAGGCTCAGCAACAGGGCCTGTTCGAAGCCGAGTTGGCGCCCGTCGCCATCCCGCAGCGCATGGGCGACCCGGTCGCCTTCGCCGCCGACGAGTGCGTCCGGCCGGACGCCTCCCTCGTCGCGATGGCCAAGCTGAAGCCCTCCTTCCGCAAGGACGACGGCACGGTCACCGCGGGCAACGCCTCGCCCCTGAACGACGGCGCCGCCGCGCTGCTGCTGGTCGACGAGGTGGGCCTGGAAGCGGTCGGCCGCGAGCCGCTGGCCCGAGTCTCCGCGACCGGCGTCAACGCCGTCGACCCCCACTACTTCGGCCTCGCCCCGGTCGAGGCGGTCAACCGGGCCCTGGCCAAGGCGGGCAGGACCTTCGCCGATCTGTCCGTGCTGGAGCTGAACGAGGCCTTCGCCGCCCAGGTGCTGGGCTGCGTCGCCGAATGGCCCGAGTTCGACCCCGCGATCCTCAACCCGCAGGGCGGCGCCATCGCCCTCGGCCACCCGCTCGGTGCCTCCGGTGCCCGGCTCGCCGGGACCGTCGCGCACCAGCTCGCCCGCCGCGGCTCCGGCACCGGCGTCGCCACCCTCTGCATCGGCGTCGGCCAGGGCCTCGCCCTCGTCCTCGAACGTTAAGAACACCCAGGCGTCAAGAACACCCAGGAAGCCCCAGGGACCCCCATGACTCTCACCCAGCAGGACATCGACCAGGAGATCGCGGCCGAGCACGCCGCGTACGAGAAGCGGATCGCCGACGGCGCGCCCGTGGAGCACCAGCCGCGACGCGACTACGCGCCGTACCGCTCGTCCGTCCTGCGGCATCCCAAGCAGCCGCCGATCACCATCGACGTGACGAAGGACCCGGAACTGGTGGAGCTCTCCTCCCCCGCCTTCGGGGAGCGCGACATCACCGAGATCGACAACGACCTCACCCGGCAGCACACCGGCGAGCCGATCGGCGAGCGCATCACCGTCTCCGGGCGGCTGCTCGACCGCGACGGCCGTCCGATCCGTGGTCAGCTCGTCGAGATCTGGCAGGCCAACTCGGCCGGCCGCTACGCCCACCAGCGCGAGCAGCACGACGCCCCGCTGGACCCGAACTTCACCGGCGTCGGCCGCACACTGACGGACGACGACGGGCACTACCACTTCACCACCGTGCAGCCGGGCCCGTACCCGTGGCGTCAGCACCTCAACGCCTGGCGGCCGGCGCACATCCACTTCTCGCTCTTCGGCACGGCGTTCACCCAGCGGCTCGTGACGCAGATGTACTTCCCGAGCGACCCGCTGTTCCCCTACGACCCGATCATCCAGTCGGTGACGGACGACGCGGCCCGGCAGCGGCTGGTCGCCACCTACGACCACAACCTGTCGGTGCCGGAGTTCTCGATGGGCTACCACTGGGACATCGTGCTCGACGGGCCGCAGGCCACCTGGATCGAAGAAGGGCGCTGACCTGCCATGACGAAGATCGACACAAGCCGTCCCGAGACCGTGCTGCCAACCCCCTCGCACACGGTCGGCCCCTTCTACGGCCATGCCCTGCCCTTCCCCGGCGGCGGTGACATCGCCCCGGTCGGCCACCCGGACACCATCACCGTCCAGGGGTACATCCACGACGGAGAGGGCAACCCGCTGCCGGACGCCTTCGTGGAGCTGTGGGGCGCCGACCCCGACGGCAACATCCCGCAGGTGGACGGTTCGATCCGGCGCGACCCGGCGAGCGGCGGCTACCTGGGCCGCAACGGCGTGGAGTTCACCGGCTGGGGACGCATCCAGACGGATGCCAACGGCCACTGGTACGCGCGGACGCTGCGGCCCGGCGCGCGCGGGCGGAGTGCGCCGTACCTCAGCGTGTGCGTGTTCGCGCGCGGGCTGCTGGTGCACCTGTTCACCCGGATCTATCTGCCGGGTGACGAGGCGGCGCTCGCCGCCGACCCGGTGCTGTCCCAGGTGCCGGAGGCGCGACGCGGCACGCTGATCGCGACGGACGACGGCAAGGGCACATACCGTTTCGACATCCGCCTTCAGGGCGAAGGCGAGACGGTCTTCCTGGAGTTCCAGTGACTTCTGCCGGCTTCGACGACACCGGCCTGCTCGCCCCCGGGTGGGCCGGCTCCCCCGCCGCCTCCGCGACCGGGGACAGGGCCTTTCTGCAGGCCCTGCTCGACGCCGAGGCCGCCCTGACCCGGGCCCAGTCCGCTCTCGGCCTCGCACCCTCCGAGGCGGCAGCCGCGGTGACCGAGGCGGCCGTCGCCGCCCGCTTCGACGTACGCTCCCTCGCCGAGCGTGCCCGCGCGGGGGGCAACCCGGTCATCCCCCTGGTCGCCGACCTCACGAAGGCGGTCGGCGAGGAGTACGGTCCCTATGTCCACCGCGGCGCGACCAGCCAGGACATCATGGACACGGCGACGATGCTGGTCGCCACGCGCACGCTGGACCTGGTCCTCGCCGACCTCGGCCGCACCGAACGGGCGCTGGCGCGGCTCGCCGCGGACCACCGCGACACCGCGATGCCGGGACGGACGCTCACCCAGCACGCCGTACCGACGGCCTTCGGGCTGAAGGCGGCCGGCTGGCGCTCGCTCACCCTCGACGCACGCGACCGCATCAAGGCCGTACGGGACTCGCTGCCCGTCCAACTCGGCGGCGCCGCGGGGACCTTGGCGGCCTTCACCGTGTACGGCGCCCGGGACACGCAGGCCCTGACGGCGGCCTACGCCCACGAACTCGGGCTTCGCGAGCCGCTCCTGCCCTGGCACACCCTGCGCACACCGATCGCCGACCTCGCCGGCTGCCTGGCCTTCGCTGCCGGGGCGCTGGGCAAGGTCGCCGCGGACGTACTGACGCTCGGCCGTACCGAGGTCGCCGAGGTCGCGGAGGGCAGCGGCGGCGGCTCGTCGGCCATGCCGCACAAGGCGAACCCCGTACGGTCCACGCTGATCGCGGCCGCGGCCCGGCGGGCTCCGCAGCTCGCGGCCACCCTCTACGGATCGCTGGCCGCCGAGGACGAGCGCCCGGCCGGGGCCTGGCACGCCGAATGGGAACCGCTGCGGGAGCTGCTGCGGCTGGTCGGCGGCGCGGCCCGGGACGCCGCCGAACTGGCCGAGGGGCTGCGCGTGCACACGGACGTCATGCGCGCACACCTGGACCTGACCCACGGGTTGATCGTCTCGGAGCGGCTGTCCGCGGAGCTGGCCCCCGTGCTCGGCCGCGCCCGCGCCAAGGCCCTGCTCACGGACCTGGCCAAGCGCACCTTCAGCGAGGGGCGGCCGCTGGCCGAACTGCTCGCCGAAGAACCGGAGCTGAAGGACGTCGACGTCCACGAGCTCACCGATCCCGCCCGCTACACCGGCTCCGCCGGAGTCCTCACCGACCGTGCCCTGGAGCGACGTTGACCGAGAAACTCCTCAACCACCGTGCCGAGGGGCCCGCTTCCGCTCCCCCGCTGCTGCTCGGCCCCTCGCTCGGGACGTCGTACGCGCTGTGGGACAAGGTGGCACCCGAGCTGTCCATCACCCACCGGGTCGTCCGCTGGGACCTGCCGGGGCACGGCGGGTCGGCGGCCGGTCTGATCGCTCCCGGCGCGACCGTCGGCGACCTCGCCGATCTGGTGCTCGCGCTCGCGGACTCGCTGGGCATCGAACGGTTCGGGTACGCCGGGGTGTCGCTCGGCGGTGCCGTCGGACTGCATCTTGCCCTCCACCACCCGGAGCGGGTGTCCTCCCTGGCCGTGATCTGTTCTTCCGCCCACTTCAACGGCGCGAAGCCGTGGCAGGAGCGGGCCGAGCTGGTGCGGCGCGAGGGGCTGGGCTCGCTCGTGGCCAGTGCCGACGCGCGCTGGTTCACGCCCGGCTTCACCGTGCCGGAACTGGTGCGCGACCAGGCGGAGGCCGACCCCGAGGCGTACGCCGCCTGCTGCGACGCGCTGGCCTCCTTCGACCTGCGCGAGAGGCTCCCGGAGATCTCCGTGCGCACGCTGCTGATCGCCGGGCGCGAGGACAAGGCGACGCCTCCACCGCATCTGCGGGAGATCGCGGACGCCGTGCCCGGCTCCACGCTGGTCGAGCTTCCGCACGCCGCGCATCTGGCGCCCGCCCAGTGCCCGGAAGCCGTGCTGACCGCCCTCCGGGCCCACCTCGGCGCAGCTGCCCAGCGCGGTATGGAGGTACGGCGGGAGGTGCTCGGCGATGCGCACGTGGACCGGGCGCAGGCCCGGCAGACGCCCTTCACCGCCCGCTTCCAGGACTTCATCTCGCGCTACGCCTGGGGCGAGATCTGGACCGATCCGACGCTCAGCCGCCGCGAACGCAGCATGATCACACTGACGGCGCTGGTCGCACACGGGCACTACGACGAGCTGGCCATGCATGTGCGGGCGGCCCGGCGCAACGGGCTCACCCCCGAGGAGATCGGCGCCGTACTGCTGCAGACGGCCGTGTACTGCGGGGTCCCGGCGGCGAACTCGGCGTTCGCGGCGGCCCAGCGGGTGCTGGCGGAGGAGGACGACCTCTAGCGGGACCCGAGGGTGACCCTGCTGGTCGTAGCTTCAGCAGCACCTCGCACATGCCTGCATCGCGCGCCTACGGTGGAGGCATGTCCACCATCCTGATCACCGGCGCCACCTCCGGCCTCGGCCGCCACGTCGCCTTCGAGCTGGTCCGCTCCGGCCACGTCGTCCTGGCGCACGGCCGGGATCCGGGCCGTACGGAGCAGCTGGTCGAGGAGCTGCGCACCGAGGGCGACGCGGAGGGCTTCGTCGCCGACCTCGCCTCGCTGGCGCAGGTGCGCGAACTGGGGGCGCACGTCGCCGACGCCCACCCCGACCTCGACGTCCTGATCAACAACGCGGGGGTGGGAGCGGGCGCGCCCGGCACGGGGCGTGAGCTGAGCGCCGACGGCCACGAACTGCGCCTCGCCGTGAACTACTTGGCACCGGTGGTGCTGACCCGTGCCCTGCTCCCCGTACTGCGCGCGAACGCACCCGCCCGGATCGTCAACGTCGGCTCGGTCGGCCAGGACCCCCTCGACTTCGACGACATCGAATTCAGGCGGCGGTACGACGGCTTCGCCGCCTACCGCCGCGCCAAGTTCGCCCTTGCCGCCCACACCTTCTCCCTGGCCGAGGAGTTGGCGGACACCGGCGTCGCGGTCAACGTCCTGCATCCGGCCACCTTCATGGACACGGCCATGGTCCGCGAGGGCGGAGTCACCCCCTGGAACACGGTCGCGGACGGCGCCCCGGGCGTACTGGCGCTGGCGACCGAGGACCTGGGCACGGGCGGCTACTTCGACGGAACGAGCCGGTCGCGGGCACACGAGTCGACGTACGACCGAGAGGTACAGAAACGTCTGTCGACGGTCACCGACCAACTCCTGGCGCTGTAACGGCTTTTCAGGGCCACCGTTCAGCGCACCCCCAGCCCGCTCTCCAGCGCCACCCGGGCCTGCGCCACCAACCCGTCCGCCCCACACGAACGGGCCAGGGCCAGCCCCCGGTTCAGCTCGGTGACAGACCTCGCGGCGATCCCGTACTCGATGCGTGCCGCCGCATGCTCGTACTGGCAGGGCGAGGCCTCCAGATAGGCCACGGCCTGTGCCAGCAGCCGGACGGCCCGCTGCCCGGTCTCCAGCGCGGCAGCGCACCTGAGCGCCTCCCCGATGGCGGTGTCCGTGCCGAACAGCTCGGCCTGCCGGCGGGTGTCCGCGACGAGCCGAGCCGCTCGGGCCGGGTCCTCGGAGGCCAGGGCCCGGGCGAGGTCGAGGGCCCAGGGGACCAGCACCGGGTTGTGGTGACCCCGGGCGGCCACGGCCTTCTCGGCCTCCTCCAGTTCGTTGATGCCGTCCTGGGTACGGCCGACGGCGATCAGCAGCCGGCCGCGCACGGACCGCGGATCCGGCATCACCATGCTGGAGGTGTAGGGCGGTACGAAGCCGTACTGGTCGGCGATCGCCCAGGCCTCGTCGACATGGCCTCGGGCCAGCAGGACCTCGACGAGGTTGCAGGTGACGCACCAGTACAGGGGCAGTCCGCGGCCGACGCGCTCGGCCAGGCGCAGCGACTCGCGCAGGGACGCCTCGGCCTCCCGCAGCCGGCCGCGCCTGCGGTGTCCGATACCGACGTGGGCGTGGGCCAGGGCGAGGTGGCCGCCGCTCCAGCCGGCCGACTCGTAGGTGCGCAGGGCCTCGTTGTAGAGGCTTTCCGCGCGGTCGAGGCGGTCGGTGTAGGTGTAGGAGTTGCCGAGCATCAGCAGGAGTTCGATGCCCCACTCGGTGTCGGTCCAGCCGAGCCCGGGTGCGAGGCGGCCGTTGACGAGGGCGCGGTCGCACAGTGCGACGACCTCCTCCGCGCTCTCGCCGCGGATCAGGGCGTCGAAGCCGCGCAGCATGAGCAGGGCGCGCTCGGAGTTGTCGCGGCCGGTACAGGTCGAGGCGAGCTCGGCGAGGCGCTGGGAGCGGCCCTGCGAGGTCGTCTCGCCCGCGTAGAGGCTCTCCCACATGTACTGCACGGCCTGCAGCCGCATCTTCGCGGGTCCCTCCGCGTGCCGGGCGGCCTCCGCCTCGACCGTGCGGACGGCCTCCTCCATCTGGTCGTTGTGGAGGAGGGCCTGGGAGAGGCGGAAGACGGCGTCGACCCGCTCGTCGCCGTCGAGGCCGGGCATGCCGAGCGCGGACTGCAGGTGGTCGATGGTGGTGGCGGGTGCCGTCAGGAGGGTGGCGCAGCCGAGTTCGTAGAGCACGCGCGCGTGGACCTCGGGCAGGGGCGGTTCCAGCAGGGCGCGCTCCAGGCAGCGGCGGGCCGCGTCGGGGGCGCCGACGGCGAGGTGTTCGCGGGCTGCCTCACGCAGCTGTTCGACGAGTTCCTCGTCGTCGTCCGGGTGCACCTGCAGGAGGTGCCGGGAGGCCATGGCGGCGCCGCGTCCGGACTCGGTGACGACCTGGGCGGCGATGCCGTGCATGGCGGTGCGCAGGGCGTCCGGGATGGAGTTGTAGACGGCGGTGGCGATCAGCGGGTGCACGAACTCCAGGTCGCCGTCGTCGGACTGGGCGCTCGCCGGGTCCGGTTCGGTGAGGATGCGGGCGCCCTGGAGCAGTTCGGCGCAGCGCAGTGCCTCGTCGTGGTCCATGGTGGCGAGCTCGGCGACCAGGTCGACGGAGATGCCGGTGCCGAGGATGGCGGCCGCCCAGGCGAACCGGGTGGCTTCGATGCCGAGTTCCTCGAGGCGGGCGACGAGGCCGCCGCCGCGGGCCGAGCGGTTGAGGGCGCGCAGTTCGGCGGCCGCGCTCTCGGTCGGCTCCAGCTCGCTGTCCTGGACCTTGGCGAGGAGTTCCACGGTCTCGTAGGGGTTGCCGCCGGTGACGGCCCAGACCTCGCGGCAGAACGGGGCGTCGGCGTGCGCGCCGAGGGTGGCGCGGGTGAGGCCGGCGGTGGCGTCCGGGGTGAGGGCGTTCAGGTTGGCGTCGGGGTGACCCGAGGCGGCGGCGATCGCTTCGAGGTGGCGGGCGCTCTCGCCGCTGACCTCGCCGGGCCGGCGGGCCACGACGACGAGGACGGACAGGTCGTCGAGGCGTTCGGCGAACGCGGCGGGCCAGCGCAGCGTCTCCTGGTCGGCCCAGTGCGCGTCGTCGATCAGCAGGACCAGCGGCCAGTCGCGGCGGGCCAGTCGGCGCACTCCGGCGACCAGGCCGTCGCAGACGCCCTGCGGGTCGGCCTGGCGTTCGCCCGGTTCCGTGATGCCGAGGGCGGGGCCCGCGATGTCGTACCAGTCGCCGAGGTACTCGCGGGCCTCTTCCGGCATCAGGGACACCAGCGCGGGCTGCAGCAACTGCCGTACCACGTTGAAGGGAACGGACCTGAGGGTCTCGCCGCCGCGGGCCGACCACACCGTGCAGTTGCGCCGCTCCGCGATGCGGCGGGTCTCGGCCAGCAGGGCGGTCTTGCCGAGTCCCGCCTCGCCCCGGACCACCAGCAGGCTGCCCGAGGACGAGCGGTCGGCGCACAGCGTGTCGACCGCCCGCTTGACGGCGGCGATCTCCTCCTCGCGCTCCCACAGGGAGGCCGAGGCGGCCTCCATGGGCCGGACCTCCGTCATCCCGCTACCTCCCGAAGTCGCCCGAATGACGTACAGACATCGAGCGTAGCCGTCGAATTGCAGAAGTGGAGGGGGGTCCGGGTAGCTGTTGCCGTGATGGGTGACAGCAGGTGCGGGCAGGCGACGCGTGAAGCCCGTCATCTGCCTCTCTGAAGGTAACCGACAGTCAAAAGGCGCTGAAATGACGCTGTTTTTCGGACAACGCGGGGCCGTGCGGGATCCGTCTGCGGTACGGGCCCTGGCGGCCGGGTCGGTGGGCAACTTCGTCGAGTGGTACGAGTTCGGCGTCTACGGCTGCTTCGCCACCGTGATCGCGGCGCGGTTCTTCACCCCGGAGGGCGGCAGCGAGGTCGAGGCTCTGGTCAGGACGTACGCGTCGTTTGCGCTGGCGTTCTTCTTCCGGCCGGTCGGGGCTGCCTTGTTCGGGCGGCTGGGCGACCGGATCGGACGGCGTCCGGTGCTGATCCTGGTGGTCGTGCTGATGACGGTCGCGACGACGCTGATCGGCGCGCTGCCGACGTATGCGGCCGTCGGGGGGCTCGCTCCGTGGCTGCTGACGCTTCTGAGGGTGCTTCAGGGGCTGTCGGCGGGTGGGGAGTTCGGTGGGGCGGTGGCGTTGATGACCGAGTTCGCACCGCCGGAGCGGCGTGGACTGTACGGGTCGTGGCAGTCGTTCACGGTGGCACTCGGGCTGCTGGGCGGTGCGGGGGTGGCGGCCCTGTCCGCGACCCTGCTCACCGGGCGGCAGCTGGGCGACTGGGGCTGGCGGGTGCCGTTCCTGCTGGCTCTGCCGCTCGGGCTGGCGGCGCTGTGGCTGAGGCTGCGGCTGGCGGAGACGCCGGCGTTCCGCCGGGAGGCCGAGGCCGTGAGGCTTTCTCCGGGGGAGGTCGCCGGGGCCATCGCGCTGGGCGCGGCCAGGATCATGGGCTGGGCGGCGGCCGGGTACACCTTCCTGGTCGTGCTGCCGTCGTATCTGCAGAGCACGCTGGGCGCCGGCTTCCAGCAGGCGCTGATCGCCACCGTGTCGGCCAACCTGGGCTTCGCGGTCACGATCGTCCCGGCGGGCCTGCTCAGCGACCGGGTGGGGCGGCGGGCGGTCATGCTGACGGGGGCGCTGCTCGTGGTGTTCCTGTCCGTGCCGCTGCTCGACCTCCTTCAGGACCCGGGGCCTTCGAACACCGTGAAGGGTGCGGCGGTGTTCGGGGCGGGAGCGGTGGTGGGGCTGATGGCGGGGCCGGGACCTGCGATGCTCTCGGAACTCTTCCCCACGAACGTGCGCTGCACGGGCCTGGGACTCGCCTACGCCCTCTCGAATGCCGTCTTCTCCGGCTGCGCCGGGCTCATCATTACGGAAACCGTCAAGCGGACGGGGAGCGTCGACATCCCCGGGTACTACGCGGCGGCGACGTGCTCGGTGAGCGTCCTCGCCCTGGCCAAGTCACCGAAACGGAAGGCGGATTGAGCGGATGCGAAGGAAAGGCGGCCTGACACCGCCGGCGACAGCGCCAGGCATCCCCACCCCGACCACGGCACCGCAACGGAAGGCAAGGTGAGCGAATGCGAAGGAAAAGCCCGACGCCGCCGGCAAAAGCGCAGGACGTCCTCACACCGGCGCTCTCCTCCGACCTCGCCCCACCGCCGGAAGCCTTGCGACACGGCAGCACGAGCCGGCGGGCCCGCGCGGTGAAGGTTCGCATGCCAAGCCTCCTCGCCCTGACCACGGCACCGGGACGGAAGGCGGGGTGGGTCGGATGCGGGTGATCGGCCTGATGTCGGGCACGTCCTACGACGCCATCGACGCGGCGGCGGCCGATCTGAGCCTCGACGGCGGCAGCCTCGTACTGAAGCCGTTGGGGATGGTGAGCGACGAATACGACGAGGAGCTGCGGGAGGCGCTCGCGGCCGCGCTGCCGCCGGCTGCCACCTCGCTCGCGGACGTGTGCCGGCTCGACACACGGATCGGGCAGGCCTTCGCGGCGGCGGCCCTGCGTGCGGACCGTGAACTGTGCGGTGGGCAGGCCGAGTTGGTGGCCTCGCACGGGCAGACCGTCTACCACTGGGCGGACGGCGGCAAGGTGCGCGGCACGTTGCAGCTCGGGCAGCCCGCCTGGATCGCCGAGGCGACCGGGCTGCCGGTGGTGGCCGACTTCCGGCCGCGGGACATCGCCGCGGGCGGCCAGGGCGCGCCCCTGGTCGGCCTGGTCGACCTGTTGTGGCTGCGCGGCCGCCCGGGCACCCCAGTCGCCCTCAACCTCGGCGGTATCGCCAACCTCACCGGCCCCGACGGCACGGCCTTCGACACCGGACCCGCATGCGCGCTGATCGACGCGGCGGCGCGGGGGTTCAGCGGCGGGACCATGGCCTACGACGTCGACGGCGCGCTGGCCGCGCGCGGCACCGTCCACGAGCCGCTGCTGCGGCGGCTGCTGGAGGAGCCGTACTACGCGCTGCCCGCACCCAAGACGACGGGCAAGGAACTGTTCCACCTCGGCTATCTGCACGACGCCCTGGCCGGCTTCGGGACGCTGAGGGCCGAGGACGTGGTCGCCACGCTGACCATGCTCACGGCGTGGACGGTCGCGGACGCCGCGCTCACCCTGGGCGCCACCGAGGTGATCGCCTCGGGCGGCGGGGTCCGCAACCCGGTGCTCATGGGGATGCTGGGGCAGCGGCTGGCGGGGATTCCGGTGCGCGCCTCCGACGAACTGGGGCTGGCGTCGGACGCGAAGGAGGCGTACGCGTTCGCCGTGCTCGGGTTCCTGACCGCGCACGGACTGGCGGGCAGCGAGCCCGCGAGCACCGGGGCACGGCATGCGAGCGTGCTCGGTTCGATCACACCCGGGCGGGACGGGCTGCGGCTGCCGCCGCCGGGCGCGCGGGCGCCCGAACGGCTGACGGTGGCCTGAAGCCGGAATCCTCTCATCGCGCTTTCACCGAGGCCTCATACGGTGGGGGCATGACGCAGGTGACTCCTCCCGGGTGGTATCCCGACCCCGGGCAGACAAGTGAGGCTCCCGCCACCGAGCGCTGGTGGGACGGCAAGGCATGGACGGACCGGACCCGCCCCGCGGGGTCGGCCGCCGTATGGGGTCCCCCGGCGCAGACGCCGACGGCCGGACCGGATCCGGCGAGCCCCGTCCCTCCGGCGGTCCCGGCCTATGCGGCCTACCCCGGCCATCCGGCCTGTCCCGCCCAGCCGCCGGCCGCTCCGCGGCGCGGTCTGCGCAATGGCATCATCGCCGTCGGGGCGGCCGTGGTCGTCCTCGCCTGCATCGGTGTGGGCGTGTACGCGCTGGCGGGCAACGACGGTTCGGGCGGCAACGTCAACTCGCAGCAGGGTCCGGGCGGCCCGGGCGGCGGGAACGGTGGCTCGGGCGGTTCGGGCGGGAGCCAGTCGCCCGGCCCCGGGCAGTCCGAGGCTCCGAAGATCAAGAGCGGTTCGGTGTCCGACCCGATCAGCGGGATCAGCCTGCCCATTCCGGCCGACTGGTACGGCCAGCAGCTCCCGGCGGGCGCTTCGATCACGTCGAACGACTCCTACAAGTGCCCCGGGGACACCTCGCAGACCTGCACCAAGGGCGGCGCGTTCTCGGCGCCGGCCGCGCTCCTGAAGACCGCCGGCAGCACGGCCGAGGAGGTCGCGAAGGCCGACATCGAGGCCAACGCCGAGCAGTCCTACGGCGGCAAGACCTACGGCTCGATCACCTCGCACAAGGTGCTCGACTCCAGGTCGGTCACCGTCGCCGGGCAGAAGGGCTACCTGGTCCGCTGGCAGGCGATCACCAGCAAGGGCTCCGACGGCTATGTCGAGTCGCTCGCCTTCCCCTCCCCCGCCAACCCCGCGCAGCTCGTCGTGGTCCGCTTCGGGGTGGACGTCGCCGAGAAGCAGTCGGTCATCGACGACATCACCAAGGGCATCAAGGTCTCGACCGGCGGCGGCAGCGGCCAGACGGTGTGAACCGCCCCGGACACCGGTCGGCCGGGTGGGGCGCCCCTCCGCTCAAGAGGAACCCCACCCGGCCGGGGGTGCGCGCCGCCCCCGTCCCCACGGTGCGGCGCGAGCAGGTCACCGTCCAGTCATCCCATGGACGGCAACCTGATTCTCAGGTGAGACCCAGTGCCGGCAGCACCGCGGCCTCCACGAAGCGGACCAGGTAGTCCGGGTCCGCGTACTCGCCGTCCACGACGGGGCGGGCGCGTACGACGCCGAACATCTGCGCCGGGATGTACTCCAGCGCCGGATGGCCGGCGGTGATCTCGCCGCGCTCGACCCCGCGCTGGAGAATCTCCTTCAGCGCGGCGATCTCCGGGTCGACGAGCGCCTCCCGCAGCGCCTTGGCGAGGTCGGCGTCCTGGGTGACGGCGTGCCCGAGGGCCTGCAGCAGCTTGGTGTCGTTCTGGGACCAGCGGCCCACGGCCCGCGCGGCCTCGCGCAGGTCGTCCGCGAGCGATCCGGTGTCGATGCCCTCGAAGCGGGCCTTGCGGCGGGAGCGCAGGGCGGCCACCACGAACTGGGGCTTGGTCTTCCACTGCCGGTACAGCGTGGACTTGCTGCACCGCGTGCTGGCGGCGACCCCCTCCATGGTGACGGCTTCGTATCCGCATTCGCGGATCTGCTCGAGGACGGCGTCGAAGAACTCCTGCTCACGCTCGCGCGTGATCTTGGAGCGGCGCGAGGCGGCGACCGTCTGCGGTCCGTCCGCGGCCTGCGACGTCATCTGCTCTTCTCCCTCACTCCGAGCGCCGGCTTCATACGCGCTTTATTCCCGGCTTCCAGTGTGTCGTACCTCAATCGATACGCCAGTGTACCGGAACGGCCGCGTATCGGTACACTGCCGTATCGGAACGCTTTCGTTTCGGCACGCGAGCGTACCGATGAGTTCGGGCTCCGGCCCGGGTCTCACCACGTACCAGCACACGCACCACCGTCAGCGAAGGGGCCGGGGGATGAATGCCCGCACCGAGCCTGCAGAAGGAGAGACCGACGCGATAGCGCGGCCTCCGGTCGTCCGGGAGTTCCTGCTCGTCGCAGGGCTCTTCCTCGTCTACAAGTTCGGCCGCCAGCTGGCGACCGGCCACACCGGCGAGGCGCTGCGCAACGCGCACCGCGTGTGGGACCTGGAACGGACGCTCCATCTGCCCGGTGAGGGCTCGGTGCAGTCCGTACTGCTGCACAGCGACACCCTGGTGCACCTCGCGAACACCTACTACGCGACCGTCCACTTCCCGGCCACCGCGGCCTTCCTGGTCTGGCTCTACCTGCGGCGCCCCGCGCACTACGTGTGGGCCCGCCGGGTCCTCGCCACGGTCACCTCGGCGGCCCTGGTGCTGCCCTTCGTCTTCCCCCTCGCACCGCCGCGGATGCTGGCCGCCACGGGCCTCGTCGACACGGCGCACGTGTACGGGCCTTCGGTCTACGGCCCGCCGTCCTCGGACCACCTCTCCAACCAGTTCGCGGCGATGCCGTCCCTGCACTTCGGCTGGGCCCTGATGGTCGCGATCGGCCTGATCGCGGCGACCCGGTCCCGCCTGCGCTGGCTGTGGCTGCTGCACCCGCTGGTGACTCTCCTCGTCATCGTGGGCACGGCGAACCACTACTGGCTCGACGCGATCGTCGCGACCGCCATGCTCGGCGGCGCCCTGGCGCTGGTCCTCCCCCAGACGTCGTCCGGGGGGACCCCCATCTCGCTTCGCTCGCCGCACCACACCGTCACCACGGCCGGGCGCGGCAGCGAGAAGCTCGCCGCCCCCGTCGCCGACGACCACGTCCTCGCAGGAGCGGGCCGATGACCGCCACCCTCGTCGCCGTCGCCCTCTCCCTGGTCTCCGCCGTCGCCTACGCGGCCGCCGCGGTGGCCCAGGAGCGGCTCGCCTCCCGCAGCTCCGGCACCGGCACACTGCGACTGCTGGGCACGGGCGCCTGGTGGGCGTCGGTCGGGCTCAACGCCGGCGCGGCGCTGCTGCACGTCGTGGCCCTCAAGTACGGCCCGCTCACCGTGGTCCAGCCGCTCGGCGCGCTCACGCTGGTCGCCGCGGTGCCGATGGGGGCGCGGGCCGCCGGGCGTCGGGTCAGCGCGACCGAGTGGCGGGGCACCGCGCTGACGCTGGCCGGGCTGGCCGCGCTGCTGGTCACCGCGTCCGGGTCGGCGCCCGAGCAGGTGCTGAGCCTGACCGAGGCACTGGCGGTCGCGGGCACCACGGCCGCGCTGATCGGGCTGCTGTCGCGGCCGGGAGCCCGTCCGGGCCTGCGGCACGCCACGGCGTCCGGGTTCGCCTCGGGTGTCGCGTCGGCGCTCACGCAGACCGTGACGGTGGCCGCGACCGACCGGTCCGGGTCCGCACTGAGCCTCCAGGTCGTCCTGGTGGCGGTCCTGGTGGCCGCCTTCGCGGCCGGCGGACTGCTGCTCTCCCAGACGGCCTACCGGGGCGGCCTCGGCGCGCCCCTCGCCATGGTGACGCTCTCCAACCCGGTGGCAGCCTCGGTGATCGGCCTCACCCTCCTCGGCCAGGGCCTCCGCGGCGGCCCGGAGGGCATCCTCCTGGCTCTCGCGGGCGCGGCCCTGGCGTCCTCGGGCGTCGTACTCCTGACCCGGGCGACGCCTGCTCCGGTCGCTTCTGCCGCTCCGGTCGTCACGGTCGACGAGGAGCACCCGGTGGCGGCGGTCCTGGCGCTACGGCCGGAAACGGCGACAGCCGAACCGGCGTTGGTGCCCCGGCAGCCTTCAGATCCGGGACACCTCACACCCCTGTGAGCACCGCTCGGGGGCGGTCATCCCAGCCCGCGAGAGTCCTGCTTCAGCGCCGTATCCACGGTAAGTGCCGTCGCCACGACAAGACTCAGCAGCGGCTCGGGCAGCTTGTAGTGAATCTGCAGTACATAGTTGTCCGCAGTCGTGAACATCGTCTTGGCAAGACCTTCCCAGGTCTTGGTGATCCGGGCGACCTCGTTGTCCGCGTGGTCGACGATCGCGAAGTTCCACGCCCGCCAGTTCTCCGCCTTGATCGCACCGACCTGCCGGCCGTCCACGTTCATCGCGAAGTTGATCTTCCCGATCATGTTCTGCTGGACGATCTCGCCGACGGGCGAACCGTCCGGACGCGACACCAGGACACGGGACTTGAACACCTTGGCGGGCCGCGTCAGCACCAGCTGCGGCTGGCCGTGGGCGTCCCGGATCTCCAGCCGGTGGGTCATGAACTGGTCGAGGCTGGAGACGAAGCGGGCCACCTTCTTCAGCGTGCTCTGCCCGACCTCCGTCACCGAACCGATCTGGTTGCCGTTCTGATCCATGACCTTGTACTCGTTGGTCAGCTCGATCAGCTTGGCCTTCTGGTTGACCACCAGGACCGGTTCGGTGAACAGGCTGCCGCCGCCGGGGCCGCCGGCGGCGACCCCGGCCTGCTGCTGCACCTGACGCTGCACACGCGGGTCCGGCCCGGCGGCCTGCGGCGGTACCTGCTGCTGCGGCACCTGCTGTTGAGGTGCCTGCTGCTGGTCCGTGTTGGTGTGCTGGGTCCACTGGGCGCCGTCCCAGTAGCGGAGAGTCCGGGGCGCTCCGTGCGGATCCGGGTACCAGCCTGCAGGAGTGTTCGAATGCGTGGTCACCGGGGCACATTACCCCGGCCCCACCAGCCCCTGGCCAGTCCCCGCGATCCGCTGTTCGGCAGCCCTTACACGGCAGTTCACCCGGTGATGATCGCCGGGTCGCTCACTCCCGGCTGCCCGTTCTCCACATGTCCGGCGAACCGCCGCAGGAACCTCGCGTCGGCCTCGGAGGTGACCGTGAGGTCGTACCAGCGCCGGCTCGCGGCGAGGTCGACGGTGTGCTTCACCGTGGCTCCGGGCCGCACCGTGAAGGTCCGGGGCTTGCGGCCGTATCCACCCGTCAGCTTCAGACGGACCGTGCCGGAGCCCTTGTTGGTGAAGGTCAGCTCGATGTCGTCGCCGCTGTGGCGGGCCGTGACCTCGGGCCCCGCCACCTTGTTCGGTCCCTTGAAGACGCGCAGGAAGCCGTTCGGGCCGTGCACCGACAGGTCGTACGAGCCGTTCGAGTACGCCGAGTTCCAGGCGTCCGAGACGGTCTTGCCGGCCTCGGTGGTGTAGCTCCAGGGCCCGTCGCTGCGGTTGCCGGAGGTCACCAGGAAGGCGGCGCCCGCCTTCGCTCCGGAGGCGAAGGTCAGGGTGAACTTCCCGGAGGCCGTGTCCGCCGAACCGTCCACGTGCGGGGCGTACTTGAGGGGACGCGCCGGGCGCAGGCCGCGCTCCTGCTTGGGCAGGACCGGGTTGGCGGGCGGGGTCGGCACGTAGTCGGGGTGGCGGTTGTGGTCCGGCGGCCGGTAGCCGTCGGTGCCCGGCAGGGCGACCGGCTTGGTGTCGGTGCGGGAGAAGTCGAACGCGGAGGTCAGGTCACCGCAGATCGCCCGCCGCCAGGGCGAGACGTTCGGCTCGTGCACGCCGAAGCGACGCTCCATGAACCGGATGATCGACGTGTGGTCCATCGTCTCGGAGCAGACGTAACCGCCCTTGCTCCAGGGCGAGACGACGATCATCGGCACCCGCTGGCCGAGCCCGTAGGGGCCGGCGGGGTGGCTGCTGCTGCCCTTGAACAGGTCCGGGCCGACGTCGACCGTCGACTTGCCCTGGGCCGCGGAGCCCGGTGCGAACGGCGGGACGAGGTGGTCGAAGAAGCCGTCGTTCTCGTCGTACGTGATGAACAGGGCCGTCTTCGCCCACACCTTCGGGTCGGAGGTGAGCGCGTCGAGGACCTGGGCGACGTACCAGGCGCCGTAGTTGGCGGGCCAGTTGGGGTGCTCGGTGAAGGCCTCGGGGGCGACGATCCAGGAGATCTGCGGCAGCTTGCCGCCCTTGACGTCGGCCTTGAGCTGGTCGAAGAAGCCCTCGCCCTTGCGGGCGTCGGTGCCGGTGCGGGCCTTGTCGTAGAGCGGGCTGCCGGGCTGGGCGTTCTGGTACTGCTTGAAGTAGAGCAGGGAGTTGTCGCCGTAGTTGCCGCGGTAGGCGTCCTGGATCCAGCCCCAGCCGCCGTTCGCGTCGAGGCCGTCGCCGACGTCCTGGTAGATCTTCCAGGAGACGCCCGCCTTCTCCAGGCGCTCGGGGTAGGTGGTCCAGCTGTAGCCGGCCTCGTCGTTGCCGAGGACCGGGCCGCCGCCCTGGCCGTCGTTGCCCGTGTAACCGGTCCACAGGTAGTAGCGGTTCGGGTCGGTCGAGCCGATGAACGAGCAGTGGTACGCGTCGCAGATGGTGAAGGAGTCGGCGAGCGCGTAGTGGAACGGGATGTCCTCGCGGGTCAGGTACGCCATCGTCGTGGAGCCCTTGGAGGGAACCCACTTGTCGTACGTGCCCCCGTTGAAGGCGGCATGTCCGTCGTTCCAGCCGTGCGGGAGGTCCTGGATGAAGGCCAGGCCCAGGTCGTCGGCGTCCGGGTGGAAGGGCAGGATGTCCTTGCCGCTCGCGTCCGCCTGGTACCAGACCGGCTTCCCGTCCTGCCGGGTCACCACGGGGCGCGGGTCGCCGTAGCCGCGAACGCCTCTGAGGGTGCCGAAGTAGTGGTCGAAGGAGCGGTTCTCCTGCATCAGGACGACGATGTGCTCGACGTCCTCGATGGATCCCGTGCGGTGGTTCGCGGGCAGCGCGGCGGCGCGCTGGATGCTGTTCGACAGGGCGGTGAAGGCGGTGGTCGCGCCCGCGAGTTGCAGGAATCGGCGCCGATTGACTTCGGGCATGGGTTGATTGCCTCTCATCCTGGTGCGGATGGCCGGAACATGACGGATTGCGCGCGCTGCGAGTGTTCCAAGAGCACCAAACGTGAGGGAAGGGTCCGGTGGCGCCCATGTGAAAGTCGTCGGTACGGGAGATGTGCCGCGGCCCGTGCACTCAGGGCAGCGCGTCCGACAGTCGTACGAATGTGTGGCCGAGGGCCAGCAGTCGGGGTACCGCGGCGGTGATGCCCGCGGCCGTACCGCCCTCCGGATGGTTCATGTGGCAGATGACGACGGAGCCCGCGGGCGCGGACCCCACCGTCGTGCGGACCTGCTCGGGGCTGAAGGTGGCCCCCGCGTCGCCGTTGACCGAGAAGCCGGCGAACCGCTCGCCCATGGCGGTGACGATCCCGGCCGCGACGTCGTCGCAGTACGCGGTGCCGGAGCGGAAGAAACGCGGCGGGCGACCCAGCAGACGGGTGAGCCTTGCCCGGTTGCCGGCGATCTCCTCGTAGACCTCGGCGGCGTCACGGGTGCCGGGGATGCCGTAGGCGGAGCGGCCGGTCACGGAGAGGGGGAGGTGGCGGGTGCCGTGGTTGGCGATCTCGAACAGCGGCTCGGCGGCCAGTCGGCGGAAGACGGCCGGATTGGCGTCGATCCAGCGGGAGTTGATGAAGAGGGTCGCCGGTATCTCCCGCCTGCGCAGGAAGTCGATCAGGACGCGGTCGTAGCCGCTGCCGCCCCGGCCGCCGCAGGCGTCGAAGGTCAGCGCTGTGCCCCGATGACCGGCGGGGAGCCGGTGCACCACACCGGGCCCGTCGAAGCCCCAGGTGTGGGGCACGGCGTGACCGTAGCGGGCGACGATCTCGGCGCGGGTCGCGGTGGGCAGGCGGGCCGGCCTGGCCCTCACCGAGGGCGAAGGGGCAGCGGAGGAGGGCGGGGCCGCGGAGGGCGGGATGGCGGAGGGGGCAGAGGGAGCCGTTTGCGCCTTTGATGCCTCCTTCGGTGCCGTACATCCGACCAGAGTTCCCCCGGCCAGGGCCGCCAGCACCATACGTCGACTCGTACTCATCCACTCCCACCCGCCCGTACGCACGGCGGCAATGCTAGGCAGCGCACACTCGCCGCCCCCCGCAGACCGGACAAGCCTTGCCCAAGAATCCTTTGCTGATGAATTCCCCGGACACCTCCGACCAGCCCTTTCACGGAACCCCTTCCGCCTGGCAGAAGCCGCCTTGCGCGCCCACCGCGGCCGTCACGAATCTGAGTCCAACCACGGCACGCGGGGCGACGGCGCCCCGCCGACAGGGACGGGAACCCCTATGCCTCACATGACCGCCTTTGCCAGGAACCAGTGGTACGTCGCCGCCTACAGCCACGAGGTCGGGCGCGAGGAGCTGCTCGGCCGGACGATCCTCGGTGAACCGCTCGTGTTCTACCGGACGGAGGAGGACGGGACGCCGGTCGCGCTCGCCGACCGCTGTGTGCACCGCCGGTTCCCGTTGCACGAGAAGCCCAGCCGGCTGGACGGCGACAAACTCGTGTGCGGCTACCACGGGTTCACCTACGACACGACGGGTACCTGCGTGTACGTGCCCGGCCAGAAGCGCATCCCGCGCACCGCCCGGGTCGCCTCCTACCCCGTGGTCGAGCTGGACTCCCTGGTGTGGGTGTGGATCGGCGACCCGGCCCTCGCCGACGCGCAGACCATCCCCCGGGCCCGGCACCTCGACGGGCCCGGCTGGGTCACCGTCCGCGGCATGGAGCCCATCGACGCCGACTACGGGCTGCTGGTCGACAACCTCCTCGACCTCTCCCACGAGACGTATCTGCACGGCGGCTACATCGGCACCCCCGAGGTCGCCGAGACGCCGATCACCACCGAGGTCGACGAGGGCGCGGGCATCGTGCGGGTGAGCCGGCACATGGACGACGCCGAGTGCCCGCCGTTCTATGCCAACTCCACCGGCATCCAGGGCCGCATCACCCGCTGGCAGGACATCGAGTACCACGCGCCCTGTCTGTATCTGCTGCACAGCAGGATCGCGCCGGTGGGCGTGCTGCCGGAGGCCGACGGCAGCGACCCGAACGGCTTCCACACCGAGATCACCTACGCGATCACCCCGTCGACGGACGGCAAGGTGTACGACTTCTGGGCCGTCTCGCGCGACTGGGCGACGGAGGACGCCGAGGTCACCGAGTTCATGCGGAGCAACAACCACACCGTGGTCATGCAGGACGTGGTCGCGCTCAACCTGCTGCACAGGACGCTCGGCACGGAGCGGACCGGGTACCAGGAACTCAGCATCAACATCGACACCGGCGGCCTCGCCGCCCGCCGTATCCTCGCGCGGCTGGTCGAGGAGGGCGACAAGCCCGTGGAGAAGGTCCTGTGAGCAGCTCCACGGGCGAGATCTACCGCATCGACTGGCTGCCGGGCACCGACATCCTGCACGGCACCTGTCACTGCGGCGCCGAGCACAGCGCCCAGGACCCGGTCGAGATGTGGGAGTGGATGCTCGGCCACCCCGAAGGACACGAGCCCGCCACGCCACGAGGAAACAGCTCATGACCGTGTACGAAGCCGAACTCGTCGTCGACAGCCGGGAATTCGCTGCCGACGGCGTGCTCGCCCTCACCCTGCGCCACCCGCTCGGCGAGGACCTGCCGGCCTGGGAGCCGGGCGCGCATGTCGACGTCGTGCTCGGTCCGGAGCTGGAGCGGCAGTACTCGCTGTGCGGGGACCCCGCGGACCGCTCGGTGTGGCGGATCGCCGTGCTGCGGGAGCCGGACGGGCGCGGTGGATCCGCCCATGTGCACGAGCAGGTGGGGCGGGGCGACAAGGTCCGGGTGCGCGGGCCGCGCAATCACTTCCGGCTGGAGGGTGCGCCGCGTTACCGGTTCGTGGCGGGCGGGATCGGCATCACCCCGATCCTCCCGATGCTGGCCGCGGCGGAGGCCGCGGGCGCCGAGTGGACGCTGCTGTACGGCGGCCGCACCCGCGACTCCATCGCTTTCACGGAGGAGTTGGAGCGGTACGGCGACCGGGTGAAGGTCTGTCCGCAGGACGAGACCGGGCTCCTCGACCTCGGTTCGGTGCTGGACGACCTGCCCGAGGGCACACTCGTCTACTGCTGTGGTCCCGGACCACTGCTGGACGCGGTCGAGGAGCGCTGCCCGGCCGAGCGACTGCGCGTCGAGCGGTTCTCGCCGAAGGCCCAGGAGGACGGCGGGAACACCGAGTTCGAGGTCGAGCTGGCACGGAGCAGCCGTACGGTGACGGTCGCGCCGGACGTCTCCGTGCTGGATGCCGTCCGTGCGGCCGGTGTGGAGGTGCTGTTCTCCTGCACGGAGGGCACCTGCGGCACCTGCGAGACCGATGTCCTCGACGGCACCCCGGACCACCGGGACTCGGTGCTCAGCGCCGAGGAACAGCAGAGCGGGGAGACGATGATGATCTGTGTGTCCCGCTGCCGTGGGAAGAAGCTCGTGCTGGACCTGTGATCCCGAGGTCGGCACGCTCCTAATCGACGGATCGACGATGGCGCGCCCCCTGACGCAGCAGCCGTCAGGGGGCGCGCCGGTTGCACACCCGGTGGCCCCGCAGAACACGGTCAAGGAGTCGGATAGGCCTCCACCTCGCTGAACTGCCCTGCGGGCCAGCCCGTGTTGGCGCTGACGGTCAGCCGCAGATGGCGCAGGCTGGTGTCGGCGGGCAGGGAGACGGTGGCCGTGTTGCCGGTCGCCGGGTCGAAGCGGTAGCCGGTGGAGCCGACGACGGTGGAGTAGGTCGAGCCGTCGGTGCTGCCCAGTACGGTGATGGTCTGCGTGCGGGCGCCCCAGGCGGTCGACGGCGGCAGCTTCAGCACCAGCCGGCGCACGGTCTGAGTGGAGCCGAGATCGACCGTCCAGGACTGCGGGAAGGCGTTGTTGGTCGACTCCCAGTAGCTGTTCGCATCTCCGTCGACCGCCTTGCCGGGCGTGTAGACGTCCTGCGAGCCGGTGGCGGTGGCCGGGCGGCCCTTGGCGAGGTTCCGGTTCGGGTCGGGGTCGGGGTTGCCCTGGCCGGGCTGCGGCCAGGTCGAGCAGTCGGCCCAGGTGCTGCTCCAGCCGGAGTTGCCGCCGCCGTCGGTGAGGGTGAAGGTGCCGGAGCCGGACGGGTAGGGACAGTTGTAGACCCCCGCCGCGCCGACCCCGGTGGCCTGCACGTTGCTGAACTTCGCCGAGCCCTGCGTCTCCGCCTGGACGACGACCGTGCCGGTGTTCTTCACGGTCGCACCGCTGACGGTGACGTTGCCTGTCGGGTAGCCGTGCCCGCCGCCGGACACGAACTCGAAGGCGCTGTACGGGCTGTCGGTGACGGTCGTGTTCGTGATGTTCACGGTGGCGTTGATCGCGCTGTCGTACGAGTCGACGCGCAGGGCGCCCATCGGGTGGTTCCAGTTGGGGTTCATCGCGCCGGTGCGCACGAGCGTGTTGCCGTCGACGGTGATGGTGCCCGCCAGCGGGGAGAACGGGTCGAGGAACTTCTGGTTGGAGACCGCGATACCGCTGCCGAGGGCGTTGGTGTCGGAGACCAGGTTGTTCTTGACCGCGATGTCGGTGCCGCCGTAGATCGCGATGCCGTTGGCGAGGTTCGGCTGCGAGATGGTGTTGTTCTCGAAGCTGGAGTCGGTGTCGGCGGAGTACAGCGACCACATGGCGAGCGAGTCGTCGCCCTGGTTGCGCAGGAAGTTGCCCCGGACGCGGACACCGTGCGCGTTGCCGTTGAGGTTGAGGCCGTCGGCGGTGGTGTCGAGGATGCGGTTGTCCTCGACGACCAGGTTGTCGTTGTTGCCCATCAGCCAGAGGCCGACCTTCATGTGCTGGATCCACATGCCGGAGACCGAACTGCCCGGCCCCAGCGAGCCGTTGACGAAGTTGTCCGGGTTGGAGTCGACCCGCTCGGTGACCTCGCCGATCACCGCGAAGTCCTTGATGTGCACACCGCCCGAGGAACTCGACTGGTCGATGAAGCGGGAGGTGTGCACGACGGAGTGCCAGCTGCCGGCGCCCTGCAGGGTCACGTTCTGGACGCCGCTGAGCGAGGACGTCAGCCTGTAGTCGCCCGGCGGGATCCACACCACTCCCCCTTGTGCGGCGGAGATCGCGTCCCGGAAGGCCTGCGTGGAGTCGCCGTTGCCGCTGGGGTCGGCGCCCTTGGAGGTGACCGAGACCGACCCGGCGGGCTGTGCGGTGGCAGCGGCAACCTGCTCGAAGTCGGCGACGTCGACGGTGACCTGAGTGCCGGTCGCCTCGAAGGCGACCTTGTCGCCCGCCTGGACGCTCTGGCCCAGCAGGAGACGGGAGTTGTCGAAGAAGTGGTGCGTCTTGGCGCCCGGGATCCAACTGGTGTCGATGTACGAGTACTTGGAGGTCACCGGGAGCGTCTTGGTGAGCTTGGTGCCGTTGACGTACACGTTCAGCGTGCCGTTCTGGCCGTCCGGAACGCTGTAGGCGACGTTCACGGCGTTGGCCGCGCGCGGCACGGTGAACTCGACGCGCTGGCCCGAGGCGAGACGTACGGCCTGGCGTCCGGAGGCCTCGGAGGCGAGGGCGCCCTGGGTGTAGTCGGGGCCGATCCTGGTGCCGGTGGTGGTGGCCGACTCGGCCTCGACGGAGGTGAAGGGCAGGGCGGCGCCGGAGGCCGCGTGCGCGGCGGGGGCCGTGGCGGTGAGCAGACCGGCGGAGAGGGCGACGACCATCGCTGATGGCATGCCCCTGACAGTCCTGTGCATGTGCTGATCCCTTCGGGGTGGGGGTGCGGGGAGAGCGGGGAGGGTGCGGTGCGGCTCAGGCGCGCAGCCAGACCGCGGTGTCCTTCGGCAGTCGTCCCTCGGCGTCCAGGGGACCGCTGGCGAGCAGGAGTGGGGAACTGACGGGAAGGTCGAGGGGGGTGTCGGCGAGGTTCACCAGGCACCGGGCACCTGCCCGGGTGAAGGCGAGGACGCCCTCGGGTGCGGGCTCCCAGGTGAGGGGTCCGTCGCCGAACACGGGGCGCAGCTCGATGGCCCTGCGGTAGAGGGCGAGCATCGAGCCGGTGTCCGCGTCCTGGCGGTCGACGGCGTACGACGTCCAGCCGGCCGGCTGCGGCAGCCAGGGCTCCGTACGGCTGCCGAATCCCGTATACGGCGCCCCGGCAGCCCATGGGAGCGGCACCCGGCAGCCGTCGCGTCCCGGGTCGGTGCCGTGCGACCGGAAGTGCATCGGATCCTGGATGCGGTCGAGGGGGATGTCGGCCTCGGGCAGGCCCAGCTCCTCTCCCTGGTAGACGTAGACCGCGCCGGGCAGGGCGAGTGACAGCAGGGCGGCCGCGCGGGCGCGCCGGGTGCCGAGGGCGAGGTCGGCCGGGGTGCCGAAGGCCTTGGTGGCGAAGTCGAATCCGGTGTCCGTGCGGCCGTAGCGGGTGACCGTGCGGGTGACGTCGTGGTTGCACAGCACCCAGGTGGCGGGGGCGCCGACGGGTGCGTGCTCGGCGAGGGTCTCGTCGATGGACGTACGCAGCCTGCGCGCGTCCCAGGGGCAGGTCATGAAGGCGAAGTTGAAGGCCGTGTGGAGTTCGTCGGGCCGCAGATAGCGCGCGAAGCGTTCGGTGTCGGGGAGCCAGACCTCTCCGACGAAGATGCCGTCGTACTCGTCGGCGACGGAACGCCACGAGCGGTAGATGTCGTGGAGTTCGTCCCGGTCGACGTAAGGATGCGGGTCCTGGCCCTCGGTGAAGTCCGGCAGGGCGGGGTCCTTCGCGAGGAGGGCGGCCGAGTCGATGCGGACTCCGGCAACGCCCCGCTCGAACCAGAACCGCAGGATGTCCTCGTGCTCCTGGCGGACCGCCGGGTGCGCCCAGTTGAGGTCGGGCTGTTCGGGGGCGAAGAGGTGCAGGTACCACTCGCCGTCGGGCAGCCGGGTCCAGGCGGGGCCGCCGAACTGGGACGTCCAGCCGTTGGGCGGGAGTTCGCCGTGGGCGCCGCGGCCGGGGCGGAAGTGGAACAGCTCGCGTTCGGGGCCGCCGAGGAGGGCGGCGCGGAACCAGGGGTGCCGGTCGGAGACGTGGTTCGGGACGATGTCGACGATCGTGCGGATGCCGAGTTCGCGGGCCTCGGCGATCAGCTTCTCCGCCTCCGCGAGAGTACCGAAGGCCGGGTCGATCACACGGTAGTCGGCGACGTCGTAGCCGCCGTCCTTCATCGGAGACAGGTACCAGGGGCTGAACCACAGGGCGTCCACGCCGAGTTCGGCGAGGTAGGGCAGTCGGGCGCGGACGCCGGCGAGGTCGCCGGTGCCGTCGCCGTCGCCGTCGGCGAAGCTGCGGACGTAGACCTGGTAGATGACGGCGGAGCGCCACCACTCCGTGGGGGCATGGCGGGGCTGTCCCACTGTGCTTGCCTTTCTGTCGGAGGGAGGGCGTCAGCCCTTGGTGCTGCCCGCGCCGATCCCGGCGATGATGTGCCGCTGGAAGAGCAGGAACAGGGCGACCATCGGGATGCTGGCGATCACCATCGCGGCGATCAGCACGGTCAGTTGGATGTTCTGCGACAGCTGGACGAGTGCCACGCTGATCGGCTGTTTCCCGGTGTCGGAGAAGACCATCAGCGGCCAGAGGAAGTCCTGCCACACGGCGACCAGCGCGAAGATCGACACGACCCCCAGGACCGGCCGCGACATCGGCAGCACGATCGACCACAGGGTGCGCAGCTTCCCGGCGCCGTCGATCTCGGCGGCCTCCAGGACGTCGCGCGGGAGCTGGTCGAAGAACCGTTTGAGCAGGTAGAGGTTGAAGGCGTTGGCGACGGCCGGCAGCCAGATGGCCAGGGGGTCGTTGAGCAGGCTGGTGTGGATCAGGGGGAGGTCGGCCACGGTCAGGTACTTCGGTACGACCAGGGCCTGGGCCGGGACCATCAGGGTGGCGAGGATCCCGCCGAGGATCAGCTTGCCGAAGGCGGGCCTGAGCCTGGACAGGGCGTAGGCGGCGGCCGTGCAGAGGACGAGCTGGAACAGCCAGGCACCGGCCGCCTGGACCACCGTGTTCCACAGGTGCTGCGGCAGCTGCATGAGGTCCCAGGCGTCGGTGTAGCCGCCCGGGCGCCAGTGCTCGGGGACGATCGTGGGCGGGGTCCGCGCCACCTCGTCCGGTGACTTCATCGCGCCGGTCACCATCCAGTAGACGGGGAACAGGAAAGCCAGCGCGAACAGGACGAGGACGACGGTGAACACCGTCCAGTACAGGGTCTTCCCGCGCGGCCGGGCGAGCGTCGCCGGGGAGACGAGGGTGCGGGTGGCGTTCACGCGTCCTCCTCTCCGGAGCGCGTCAGGCGCAGGTATACGGCGGAGAAGGCGCCGAGCAGCACGAGGAGCATGACGCTGAGCGCGCAGGCGCCGCCGAAGTCGTTGTAGAGGAACGCGTACTTGTAGATCAGGTAGAGGACGGTGACCGTGGCGTTCTCCGGGCCGCCGCCCGTGATCACGAACGGTTCGGTGAAGACCTGCATCGTCGCGATGATCTGCAGGAGCATCAGCATGAGGATGACGAAACGCGTCTGGGGAACCGTCACGTGCCGGATGCGCTGGAGCAGGTTGGCGCCGTCCAGTTCGGCGGCCTCGTACAGCTCGCCGGGGATGGACTGGAGGGCGGCCAGGTAGATCAGGACGGTGCCGCCCATGTTGGCCCAGGTGGCCACGATCACAAGGGAGATGAGGGCGGTGTCGGTGCCGTTGGACCAGTTCGAGGTGGGCAGGTGCAGGACGCGCAGTGTCTCGTTGGCGAGGCCGGCTCCGGGGTCGTAGAACCACTTCCAGAGCAGCGCGCTGACCACCGGCGGGATCATCACCGGCAGATACACCACGATCCTGAAGAAGGCCTTCCAGTGGCGCAGTTCGTTGAGGACGAGGGCCAGCACGAAGGGGATCGCGAAGCCGAGCAGCAGGGCGAGCAGGGTGAAGGCGAGCGTGTTGCGCCAGGCTGCCGTGAACTCGGGGTCGTGCCAGACGCGGGCGAAGTTGGCGGTGCCGACCCACTCGGGCGGCGAGCCCGGCGTGTACTTCTGGAAGGCGATCACGACGGCGCGGATCGCCGGGTACCAGGAGAACAGGGCGAAGCAGACGAGGCCGCCGAGGAGGAAGGCGTAGGCGCGGACCTGGTCGGCGAGGCGGCGCCGTCCCCGGCCCCCTAGCGGGGACGGCGCCGTGACCGGGTGGACGGCGGCCGTCCGCACGGGTTGCCGCTCGGCCGTCTTCGTCATCTCGTCAGCCCCGCGCCAGGATGCCGTCGATCTTGCCGGAGGCGTCCTTCAGCAGCTGGTCGATGTCGGCGTCCTTCTTGGTGAGGACGGCGGAGACTGCGGAGTCGAGGACGGAGTAGATCTGCTGGGCGTCCGGCGGCTCGATCTTCAGCTGAAGGGTGTGGTTGCCGTCGAGGAAGGACCGGTAGTTCTCCACCGGGACATTGGCGTTGGCCTTCTTGACCTGCTGGTCCTTGGTGTCGGCGGCGCCGGTGAACAGGCGCGGCTCGGGCAGTCCGACCGGGGCGTCCGCCTTCTTGGCGCGGGCGTAGTCGCCGAGGAAGCCCGTGCCGGGGGTGAGGAACATGTGGTCGAGCCACGTCAGGCCGGCGCGGATCTGGGCGGGCGTGTCGTGCTTGTTGAACATGTAGCCGTCGCCGCCGATGAGCGTGCCCTTGCCGCCGGGCATCGGGCCGAGGGCGAGGTCCTTGTAGTTGCCGCCCTTCTCCTTCACCAGGATCGGGATGTTGTCGGGGGCCGAGAGATACATGCCCAGCTTGCCCGAACCCATCATCTGCTGCACGTCGTTGATGACCAGCAGCTGCTTGCTGCCCATGGAGTTGTCGGCCCAGCGCATGTCGTGCAGGTTCCGCAGCACGGCATGGCCCTCGGGGGTGTCGATCGTGGCCTGCTTGCCGTCGGCGCTGACGACGTCGCCGCCCTGGGAGTACAGCTCGGCGGTGAAGTGCCAACCCCCCTGGTTCTGGGCGCTGTAGTCGGCGTATCCGACGGTCCCGTTGCCGAGTGCGGCGATCTTCCTGGCGTCGGCGCGGACCTCGTCCCAGGTGGCCGGGGGCTTGTCGGGGTCGAGGCCGGCCTTCTGGAAGAGCCTGCGGTTGTAGATCAGGCCCATCGAGTAGCCGGTGCGCGGGACGCCGTAGATCTTCCCGTCGACGGTGTAGATGTCGCGCAGCTGCTTCTGGATGGTGCCGTAGCTCTTCAACTCCTTGATGTACGGCGTGAGATCGGCCGCCTGGTGGATGTCGACGACGTGCCTGGCGTCGGTGAAGTACGTGTAGAAGACGTCCTCCATCTGACCGCCGGCCAGCTTGGCGTCGAAGGTCTTCGGGTCCTGGCAGGGGAACGCGTCGTGCGCGACGACGTCGATCTCCGGGTGCTGTTTCTCGAAGGCGGCGACGTCCTGCTCGAAGAATCCGCGGTCGACCTTGGCGCTCTTGGGCGGTTCGCAGTTGACGGTGATACGGGTCTTTCCGCTCGCCGAGCCGTCGCCGCCCGATCCGCAGGCGGAGGCGGCGAGGGCGAGAGTACAGACGCTGAGCGCGAGGAACGTACGGCGGAACCCGGTGCTTCTCATCGGTGACCCCTCGTGGCAGGAGCGGTGGGCGCCGCACACTCAAGCACCGCCGACATCGGTCCGCAAGATGTCGCGCAGAATCTGTAATTATTCGACAGAGAATCGGATCTCAGGGACGAGGGGCTTGCGCGGTCGATCCGCGCACCACCAGCTCCGGCTCGAACAAAAGCTCTTCGATGGGTACGGAACCACCGCCGACCTGCGCGTTCAGCAGCTCCACGGCCGCCCGGCCCATCGCCTCGATGGGCTGGCGGACGGTGGTCAGGGGCGGCTCGGTGCAGTTCATCAGCGCGGAGTCGTCATAGCCGACGACCGAGACCCGGCCCGGCACGTCCAGTCCCTTGCGGCGGGCGGCCCGGATGACACCGAGGGCGAGCGGGTCGCTGGCGCAGATGAACCCGGTGACACCGCGGTCGATCAGCCGGGAGGCGGCCGCGTGACCGCCCTCGATGGAGAACATCGCGCGCGCGACATGCTCGTCGGGGAGGTCCCCGAGGGTCTTGGCGGCGGCCAGTTTGCGGGCCGAGGGAACGTGATCGTCCGGCCCCAGCACCAGCCCGATCCGCTCGTGCCCGAGCGAGGCCAGGTGGCGCCAGGCCTGCTCCACCGCCACCGCGTCGTCACAGGACACACCCGGGAAGCCGAGGTCCTCGATGGACGCGTTGACCAGCACCACCGGGATGTTGCGCTCGGCGAGCCGCCGGTAGTGGTCGTGCGGGGCGTCGGCCTGGGCGTACAGACCGCCGGCGAAGACCACGCCGGAGACCTGCTGTTGCAGCAGCAGCTCCACGTAGTCCGCCTCGGAGACGCCGCCCTTGGTCTGGGTGCACAGCACCGGGGTCAGGCCGAGCTGGGCGAGGGCGCCGCCGATCACCTCGGCGAACGCCGGGAAGATGGGGTTCTGCAGCTCGGGCAGGACGAGGCCGACGAGCCGGGCGCGCTCGCCGCGCAGCTGCGTGGGCCGCTCGTAGCCGAGGACGTCCAGGGCGCTGAGCACCGCCTGCCGGGTGGCCTGCGAGACCCCGGGCTTGCCGTTCAGCACCCGGCTGACCGTGGCCTCACTGACCCCGACCTTCTTGGCCACCTCAGCAAGTCGTCGCGTCATACGCGCAAGAATAGCGCAAGAAATGCAAGCGGCTTGCGTGATGGGCGCTCCGGGCTGTCAGTGGGCTGCCCACAGCCCCCGGACGTGCCCGAGATGCCGCGTCATCACCTCGCGCACGGCCTCGGCGTCGCGGGCGAGCAGTGCGTCGAGGAGTTCGATGTGCTCCTCGGCGGAGGCCTTCAGCCGTCCGGTCTCGACCAGGGCCGTCAGTCCGTACAGGCGTGAACGCTGCCGCAGGTCCCTGACGACTTCCACGAGATGGTCGTTGCCGGCCAGGGAGAGCAGGGCGAGGTGGAAGTGCAGGTCGGCCTCGACGTAGTCGGTGAGGTTGCCGCGCGTGGCCGAGGTGACGATCTCCGTGGCGAGCGGGCGCAGCGCCTTCAGATCGTCGAGGGCGGCAGTGGTCGCGAGGCCGACGGTCGTCGGGATCTCGATCAGGGACCGGATGTGGGTGTACTCGTCGAGCTGTTTCTCGGAGACCTCGGTGACCCGGAACCCCTTGTTCGGGACGATCTCGACCATGCCCTCCTTCACCAGCTCCAGCATCGCCTCACGCACCGGAGTCGCGGAGACGCCGAGGCGGGGGGCGAGGGTCGGCGCCGAGTACACCTGGCCGGGGCGCAGTTCGCCGGAGATCAGCGCGGCCCGCAGCACGTCCACGACCTTCTCCCGGAAGTTGGGCTTCCTGCCACCGAGCGAGGGAAGGGAGGGGCGGTGCTGCTGGGCCATCGTGATCGTCCTCCTTGGGTTACCGGACATTATCGGGCCGGCTACAGGACGAACCCCGCGGGGAACGGGTCCTCAGGGTCGAGCAGGTACTGGGCGGTTCCGGTGATCCAGGCGCGGCCGGTGAAGCTGGGCAGGACGGCGGGGCGGCCCGCGACCTCGGTGGTGCTGAGGAGGCGGCCGGTGAAGCGGGTGCCGATGAAGGACTCGTTGACGAACTCGGTGTGCAGGGGCAGTTCGCCGCGCGCGTGCAGCTGCGCCATGCGCGCGCTGGTGCCGGTGCCGCAGGGTGAGCGGTCGAACCAGCCGGGGTGGATCGCCATCGCGTGCCGGGAGTGGCGGGCGCCTGCGCCGGGGGCCAGCAGGTGGACGTGGTGGCAGCCGCGGATGGACGGGTCCTCGGGGTGGACGGGCTCGTCCTCGGCGTTGATGGCGTCCATCAGCGCCAGCCCCGCCGCGAGGATGTCGTCCTTGCGGGCGCGGTCGAAGGGGAGGCCGAACTGGTCCAGGGGGAGGATGGCGTAGAAGTTTCCGCCGTATGCCAGGTCGTAGGTGACGGTCCGCCCGTCGGCCAGCGTCGCCTTGCGGTCGAGCCCCGCCGCGAACGACGGCACGTTCCTCAGCGTCACCGACCTGGCCGCGCCGCCCTCCACCGCCACTTCGGCGACCACGACTCCGGCCGGGGTGTCGAGGCGGATGGTGGTGACCGGTTCGACGACCTCGACCATGCCGGTCTCCACGAGCACGGTCGCGACGCCGATCGTGCCGTGCCCGCACATCGGCAGATAGCCGGACACCTCGATGTAGACGACACCCCAGTCGCAGTCGTCCCGGGCCGGCGGCTGGAGGATCGCACCGCTCATCGCGGAGTGCCCGCGCGGCTCGTTCATCAGCAACTGCTTGATGTCGTCGCGGTGTTCGCGGAAGTACAGCCGCCGCTCGTTCATCGTCGCGCCGGGGATGGTCCCGATCCCGCCGGTGATCACACGGGTGGGCATGCCCTCGGTGTGCGAGTCGACGGCGTGCAGGACGAGTCTGCTGCGCATGGCCTGCCTCCTTGTGGGTTACGCGAGTCCGGCGGCGACGGCCTTCTCGGTGGCCGCCCGTACGACGGCCTCCTGTTCGGGCAGCAGCGGCATACGGGGCGGCCGCACCGGCCCGCCGTGCCGCCCGACGATGTCCATGGACAGCTTGATCGCCTGGACGAACTCCACCTGGGAGTCCCACCGCAGCAGCGGATGCAGCTGCCGGTAGAGCTGGTTCGCGGTGGTCAGATCGCCGTCGACGGCCGCGTGGTAGAGCTCCACGCTCGCCGCGGGCAGGGCGTTCGGATAGCCGGCCACCCAGCCCTTCGCACCCGCGATCGCCAGCTCGAGGAGGACGTCGTCGGCGCCGATCAACAGATCCAGTTCCGGGGCGAGTTCGGCGATCCGGTACGCGCGCCGGACGTCCCCGGAGAACTCCTTGACGGCGCGGACGTACCCCTCACCGTGCAGCTTGGCGAGGAGTTCCGGCACGAGGTCGACCTTGGTGTCGATGGGGTTGTTGTACGCCACGACCGGTACGCCCGCCTTCGCGACCTCCGCGTAGTGGGCGAGCACCGAACGCTCGTCGGCGCGGTAGGCGTTGGGCGGCAGCAGCATCACCGCGTGGCAGCCGGCGTCGCGGGCCTGCTCGGCCCAGCGGCGGGACTCCGCGGACCCGTACGCGGCCACCCCGGGCATGACCCGCTGCCCGCCGATCGCGGCGACGGCCGTCTCGACGACCTTGGCGCGTTCCTCGGGGGTGAGCACCTGGTACTCCCCCAGCGAGCCGTTGGGGACGACGCCGTCGCAGCCGTTCTCGACGAGCCAGGCGCAGTGCTCGGCGTACTTGTCGTGGTTCACCGTGAGGTCGTCGTTCAGCGGCAGTGCGGTGGCGACGAGGACTCCGCGCCAGGGACGGTGGTCGGTCATGAGGATCCTCTCCCGGTGGGGTGTGTGTCCTCGCGGGCGAGGACACCGAGCGGTACGGGACGGGCGAAGGGCCGTCTGGACGGGGTGAGTCGGCACCCGGCGAGCCCGGCGACCGCGGGTGCGCACACCCGGCCCTGGCACCAGCCCATCCCGGCCCGGGTCAGCAGCTTCACCGTGCGGACGTCACCGGCGCCGAGCTCCGCGACGGCCTCGCGGATCGCGGAGCCGGTGACCTCCTCGCAACGGCACACGACGGTGTCGTCGGTGATCAGCTCGCTCCAGTGGGCGGGCGGCGCGTACACGGCGTCGAGCGTGGCGGCGAACTCCCGTAGTCGGCCACGGGTCCTGGTGGCCGCGGCCCACTCGCGCGGGTCCGGTGCACGGCCCGCGAGGCGGGCCGCGGCCGAGCGTCCTGCGATGTGGCCCTCGGCCAGTGCGAGGGCCGAACCGCCGATGCCGGTGGTCTCGCCCGCAGCCCATACGCCGGGGACATCGGTGCGCTGCTCGCCGTCGACCTGCACGTTCATGCCGTCGAGGCGGCAGCCGAGGGTCTCGGCGAGGTCGGTGTGCGGGAGCATGCCGTGGCCGACGGCGAGGGTGTCGCAGGCGATGCGGCGGGCGGTCGCGGGACGGACCCGCCCCTCGCCGTCGAGCGCGGCGACGGTCACCGCCTCCAGCCGCTCGGTGCCGTGTGCCTCGACGACGGTGTGCCGGGCGAGGACGCGCACGCGATGCCGCAGCAACCGAACGGCGTATCCGGCCCCTTCGGTGAGCTTGCCCGGTTGGGCCGCGAGCGCCCGGGACCGTCGTACGAACGCCCTGGGATCGGCGGATTCGACCAGCGCGGCAATCCGCACTCCGGCCGCGGCGAGGCCGGTCGCGACCGGCAGCAGCAGCGGCCCGGTGCCGGCGACCACGACGGTGCGTCCGGACACGGCGAGGGTTCCCTTGAGCATGGCCTGGGCGCCGCCGGCGGTGAGAACGCCGGGGAGGGTCCAGCCGGGGAAGGGCAGCACCTTCTCGTAGCCGCCGGTGGCCAGGAGCACGGCGTCGGCGTGCACGGCGACCGGGTCCTCCTGCTCGGGGCCGAGCAGGGCGTGCACGGTGAACCGGCCCGCGTGCCGTTCGACGAACCAGACGTGATGGTCCGTCAAGTGCGTTACTGCGCCTGCCTTTACGTATGTGTCGAGCCCGTCCCGCAGTCGCGTCCAGGTCCGCCAGTCGTGGTGCAGCGCCTGGGGGCGGCGCGCGCGCAGTTCGGCGGCGGGCTGCCGGTAGAACTGGCCGCCCGGTCGTGCGGCCGAGTCGAGGAGCGTGACCCGCACGCCGTGCGCGGCGGCGGCCACGGTGGCGGCCAGGCCCGCCGGGCCCGCGCCGATGACGGCGAGATGGGGTCGGTCAGTCGTCATGGCCGGTCCCCTCCTGGGTGCGGATCGCGTCGCCCGGCTGGAGGGAAACGAGGCAAGCCCGTTGATTGGGGCGGTCGTTGACGGTCACCAGACAGTCGAAGCAGACGCCGATCCCGCAGAAGACGCCGCGCGGGCGGCCTCCGTCCCGGGTGGTGCGCCAGGAGGTGACCCCCGCTGCCCAGAGCGCGGCGGCGACCGTCTGGCCGGGCAGCGCCTCGATCTCCCGGCCGTCCAGCGTGACCGGGAAAGCCGGGCGCGGGTGGGCCTGTGCCAGGTCCAGTGGGGAGCTCACGGGGTCTCCTCGGGGAAGCGGTCGGGGCGGAACGGGGCCAGGTCCAGGTCGGGTGTCTTCGCGGTCAGGGTCTGGGCGATCAGGTGCCCGGTGCCGGTCGCGAGCCCGATGCCCGCACCCTCGTGGCCGCAGGCGTGGAAGAGGCCCGGAACGCGGGGATCGGGGCCGATGGCGGGCAGATGGTCGGGCATGTACGGGCGGAAGCCGGCGTACGAGCGGATGGCGCGGACGTCGGACAGGAACGGGAACAGCCGGGTCGCGCCGGCCGCGAGGGCGCGCAGGGCCGGCAGCGAGAACGACCGGTCGAAGCCGACCCGTTCACGGCTCGCGCCGATCAGGATCGGTCCCGCGGCCGTGCCCTCCACGACCGGCGAGGTCTGCAGCGCGGCCGAGTCGCTGGCCACGTCGGCCACGTAGTCGGCGGCGTACACCTTGTGGTGGACCATGCGCGGGAGCGGTTCGGTGACGAGGACGAAGCCGCGCCGCGGGAGGACGGGCAGGCCGGTGCCCGCGAGGGCGGCGAGTTCGGCGCCCCAGGTGCCGGCCGCGTTGACCACGGCCGGAGTGTGGATGTCACCTCTGTCGGTACGAACTCCCCGTACCGTCCCGTCAGTTGTCCGCAGAACCTCCGTCACCGTCCGTCCGGTGAACAGGCGCGCGCGGGAGGCCCGGACGAGGTGGGCGGCGGCCAGGGCGGGCATGACCTGGGAGTCCTGCGGGTAGTGGACGGCGCCGGGCAGACCGGGGGCCAGATGGGGTTCGAGTTCGTACAGTTCGGTGCCTGTGGCTGTCGTGGCGGTCACTCCGGCGGCTCGCTGCCCGGCGGCGAAGTCCTCCAGTGCGGCGAGACCGCCGGGGGAGGTGGCCACCACCACGCCGCCCTTGGCCTCGTACTCGACGGCCTCCCCGAACTCCCGCGCCAGTTCGGCCCACAGGCGCTGGGAGAGCAGGGCGAGGTCGAGTTCCGGGCCGGGCTCCTTGTCGGAGACGAGGAGATTGCCCTCCCCCGCCCCGGTGGTGCCGCCGGCCACGGGGCCGCGGTCCACGACGACGACGTCCAGGCCGGCTCGGGAGGCGTAGAGGGCGCAGGCGGCGCCTGTCATACCGGCTCCGACGATCACGACATCGCAGGTCAGTGACTGACTCACGACAGTACTATGTCACATATCACTGATCCTGAACATGGTGCGCGCACGGCCGGTCGCAGCCGCAGCTGAGCGAAGGGGGGCCGCTGAGCGTGGCGGCGGTGAAGGCTGTCGTGTGCGGCGGTGTGCCCTGAGCATCAGGTGACGCTGCTGGATCGGTGTCCGGCGTGCGGTTGGGTACTGCGGTTGGGGGAGCCCGGCTCGTTGTGGGATCCGCCGGCTCCTGACCGGCGAGCCGGGCACTGGGCACAGCGAGGATCAGGACTGACTGAGGGCACGCTCGAACTCGCTGGTGAAAACGCCAAAAGAGGTCTGCGCGTCTATGGCCTCGGGGAGGCTCGATCCCCCGCCGGTCTTGACGTTGCGCAGGCAGTGGGAAGCGGCCGTCTGGACCCGATTGAGCGTCTCCTGCCAACTGGTGTTGACGATCTTGTCAGGCGGGTCACGGAATGCCTTCGCCGCCTTCACGTCATCGAGCACCTGAGTGCAGCGCCGCGCGATCGTGGGGTCCGCAGTAGACTGATCGCTCGCGTCCACCAGGGTCTTCAAATCCGTGGCGATGGCCCTCACGTGTTTCTCGCTGCCGTTCTTGACCCAGCCCGCCATCGTCTCCTTGTCCTCGGAGCACCCGGCGAGGGCGGTGAGCAGCAGGGCCGTGCCTGTCATGACGAGAACACCTCGTACGGCAGGACGGGAGCGGACCGTCATGTTCACGGGACAGCATCCTTCTCTTCGTGTCCGCGTGTCTGGCCCAGGCGCCTTCGCCCACGCTTCCAGAGCAGCATGCCGCCTCTGGGAAACCCTCATGTACTACCCCCTCCGCACCGACACCCGGTGCACGCAATGCGCCATGATCGCAAGACGCAGCCCCGGATACACCGGGGAAATTACTGACTTGTGCACGTAGCGGAACGGGGCTCAGAGGTCATTCTGCGCGGGCTTGGGGGTGAGTTGCTTGTGTCGGTGCGCGGGCGGTCGTAGCAGCCGGGACAGTTGCCTCTCGGTCGGGCGATTTCCGCGCAGCCACCGGTCGGATCCGAGGCGGCGACCAGGCGCCGCGCAGGCGTACGTGTTCCACGGCTGAGTGGCGCACAGATGCTTGCGCGGCCGAACGGTTCATTGCCTGGCGAGCGGGAGTTTGAGGACTCCACGGTCATGTCCGACGATCAGTTCTGGGCCTGCGGTGGCCAGGCAGGTCAGCGTCACGTCCAGGGCGATGTGTCGCACCGCGCCGGATTCCGGTTCCCATGTCCGCAGTCTGTTCCCGCTCTTGCTGCCGGTGACCAGGACAGTGCGGCCGTCGGGCAGGGTGGTGCCGGTGATGACCGGTAGGCCGGCGGTGCCTGTCGAGGCCGGCAGACCGTCGCCGATCGGGGCACCGGTGGCAAGGTCCCACAGCATGACCACGCCGAGGTTGTCTCCGGTGGCCAGCACCGTTCGGTGAGGTGTGGGCACGGCCGCCACAGTTGCCACACGGTGATCGGCATCCTTGAGCGATTGTGCGCTCAACTGGACGGCCGCGCCTCGTTCCCAGGGGTCGTCGACGGCCGGATCCCACACGTGAACGCGGCCCCCGGTGTCCGAGGCCGCGATCAGCGTGTGGCCGGCGGAGATCGGGACGGCGGTGATCGACTGGATCGGACTGCCATAGGGGTTGAGGCGCCCGACGGGCTCACCGGTGAGTGGGTCCCACAACCGCACCGCGCCGCGGGGGGTGGCGGTGACGAGCAGGGTCCGACCGTCGGGGACGGTCGCCGTACACATTCCGGTGACCCCGCCGGGCCAGTCGCCGACCGGTTCGCGAACCGGCTGCCCAGTGAGCGGATTCCACAGGGCGATGGTCCCGCTGTCGCCTCCGCTCGCCAGAAGGATGCGGCCGTCAAGCAGAGTCAGGGCGGTCATGGAGCGGATGCGGTCAGGATGTCCTGGCAGCGGTTCATGGACGAGTCGGCCGTCGGCCACGCTCCACAGGCACACCACGCCCCTGTCCCCGCCTCCCGCCACGAGGGGTGGCCGACCCGGGCGGGTCACTACCGTCAGTGCGTCGACACCCCCTGCTGCGCCGGCCTCGGAATCCGAGAACACCGAGATGTGGCCCCAGGGGGAGCCGTCGCCCGCGAGCAGAGCGTTGCCGTCCTGTCGGAACCGGGTCGCCGCTTCATGTGGCCGGTCGGCCGCCGCGGACTCCACCGTCGCAGCCGGCCCGTCGGAGGCCGCCTCGGTTGTCGTCAGATTGTTCTGGGGGTGCGCTCCGGCGGGGTTCTCCGTCAGCCCGTCGGCGATCGTCCATGTCCGCTCGCAGTCCCAGCAGTGGAAGTACCCGGTCAGCATCATCAGTTCGCGGGCCCATTCCCTCCCCACCTGTGGCGGGCTGCCCGTGACCGCGACCGTACCGGCGGCCAAGCACAGCACGGCCTGCCCCGGTGCTTCGGAGGGTAGTCCCGCCTCCGCGACTCGGCGTGCCACCCGCAGGAAGGGCTCCCACCCCTCCCCCAGCGCCTCCTCCCGCAACACTGCGGCCACCTCGCCCCACGGGTGTTCTCCCTGGCGGACATGGATGGGCTCAAGAAGCTCCGGGGCTTCGAAAGCCGGACGCACCGGGTCCACGAAGAAGTCGGGGATCTCGGTGTCGCTCTCGCACCCGGGACAGACCAACAGGAGGCCGCTCTCCTTGGGATCGACAAGCCGCCCCAGCGCTTCGCCCATGTGGTGGCCGGCGAAGGCCACGCAGGAGAGTACGAGGTGGGCGCAGACCTCCGGGGGAGCGTTCCCGGCAAGGAGGCTTTGTGCGGCCGCCCGCTCGGCCAGACGCAGTGCGGCGCTGAACCCCACCTCGAGATCCGCCGGGACGGGAGGCCTGTAGTCCGCGGTCACGATGAATCCCAGGTCCACCCAGAAATCCACGGACTGGCTCGGAGGCAGGGCCGCTGCCGCCTCGACGAGATGTGGCAGGGCCGCGTAGGCCCCGTCGGACACGATTCCGTCATCCATCAGGCTTTCGGCCATGTACGTCCAGGCCTGCCGCCATTCACTGCCGGTGCCGCCGGCAGCCGTGGAAGCCATCTGCTCCAGGAGCGCTTTCACCTCCTCGGCTGTCACTCCGTCGAAGTCGAGCCAACGAGGGCTGTGCAAGGACAACTTGGGAATCATGCAGTGATTCTCACAATCAGCGCTGACCTACAGGGGACAAGGGGTTGGCAGCCCTTCGTTCCCAGCGAGGCACCTGTGCGCGCGGGAGGTACGCCGTGGCCCGGCGGATCGAGGTGACGTGCGGTTCGGCACGGTGTCGTACGTCGCCCACGGATCAGCTGATCTACTGATCGTCGTGTCGCGCGGCAGGCGAGCGCCTCGGCGCGGACCGGATCGCCGGACCGGGCCGGACCGACCTGCTGCCGTTCCCCATCGGAGTAAGTACCGTGTCGCCCACGGTCAGCCGGTACCGGCCGAGGGGGATCACCGATAGGCCCCACAGCACGAACCACTTGGTGGCGAAGTGACTGCCGTCGCGGTTGCGGTGGCTGTAACCGAGATATGTGGTGCCGATTCCATTCAAGGTCGACATATACGTGCCCTCCCGGCACTCGACGTCCGAACAAGCGTCCAGAAATCCGACCGACAAGCCGGGCTGTACGGGGGCGGGTTCCGCAGGCCTGGGCTGAGGCCTCCCACAAGGGATCCGGCAAGTGCTTCGGATGACATCCACCGAACCGTGGCAGCGCCCAGGGGGACCGGCGTCATGTCGAGGGGAAAGCGTCATATGCGGCGCCTTACGGGAACACCGTAAAACTACGTAAGGGACCACGTACGTTGCGCCGTCAGGCGTGCACACTGCCGGGCTTGCACCTCTTTCGGACCGGACCGGACCGCTGCGGCCTCCGGCTCCGAGGTAGCGGCCCGGGCGATCCGGTGACTCGTGAAACTGGCCGGGCCTCCACACGGCGACCGCTGCCCGACGGCTCTCCACCATTCGTGACGGACGCGGCGGGTCGACGCTCCCCAGCAACGGAACCAACACGTAAGTCGAGCGAGTCCACGCAATGGCGGATGTATGAAGATACGACCTGGTCGTGTTCGCTGGAGACGGGAGACCCACTGGTGTCAGGGTTGGACGAGACAGCGATGACGCTGGTCGGCAGAGCCGAGGAACTCGAGCGGCTCAGCTCGGTGCTCGGTCGTTTGGGGCAGGACGGCGTTCCCGCTGTCGTCGACATCGCCGGCGACGCAGGCATGGGCAAGAGCCGGCTGCTGAGCGAGGTCTGTGCGCGGGCGCAGCGGCTTGGGCTGGCCGTGGTACGCGGCAGGGCCACGGAGTACGAGCGGCATACTCCGTTCCAGACCTTCACAGACGCGTTCGCCGACGTCGACCGTGCCTTTCTCGACTCGGGCGCCGTACCCGATGCGGCGATGCCCGTGCTGCGGGGCGTCGACGGTGCGCAGGGCACGCGCAGCCGCGACCGGTTCGGCCTCTACCGTGCCGTGGCCGAGGTGCTGACCGGGCTCGGGGAACGCGGCGGGCTGGTGATGGCCCTGGACGACCTGCACTGGGCCGATCCCGCCTCCCTGGAGCTGTTGGACCACCTGGTACGGCACCCGGTGAGCGGGCGGGTGCTTCTGCTCGTCGCTCGCCGGCAGCGTCAGACGCCGCCCTCCCTCGCCGCTGCCCTCACACGCGGCGTCGACACCGCAGCCGTACTGCCGATGGTTCTGGGGCCGCTGCCCGAGCGGGACTCGATCGAGGCGCTCGCCCCTGACCTGCCGCCGGCCGACGCGAAGCAGATCTACGCATCCAGCGAGGGCAATCCGCTCTACCTCCGCTCCCTGCTGCACGCCTACCGGAGCGGTGCGTCGTCGCCCGGCACCACCGCCCGGGCCCACGACGGCATCGCGTCCGGCGTGCCGAGCGGCCTTGCCTCCCTGCTGTTGGACGAGCTGAGCGCGCTGACCGAGGCACAGCGCCGCGCCGTCGAAGCCGTGGCGGTCCTCGGCGCCCACACCACACCCGCCATGCTGGCTCTGACGGTCCCGCACACCACGGCGGACGAACTCGACGACTGCCTGGACGCACTGGCCCGGCGCGACCTGCTGCGCATCGGATCCGACGGCCGCTGGATGCTGCGCCACCCGCTGCTGCGGGCGCTGGTCTACGAGAACACCGCCGCAGCGCGCCGCCTCGCGATCCACCGCGGCGCGGCGGACGCACTGGCGCGGGCCGGAGCGTCCGCCGCCGAGCGCGCTCATCACGTCGAGCGGTCGCTGCATGACTGGGATCCCGCGGCGGCGGCCGTACTGACCGAGGCGGCCGCCCAGTTCACCCATACGGCGCCCGCGACCGCCGCCCATCTGCTGGACGTCGTACTCCGGCTCATGCCTCCCACACCCGCATACGCCCAGCAGTGTGGGGAGTTGACGCTGGCCCGCGCCCGTGCCCTCGCCGTGGGAGGCGGTCTGCGGGAGAGCCGCGACCTGCTGCACACGCTCATCAGCGGATCCGGGCAGGACGACACATCGCTGCGCGGGGACGCCGTAGCGTTGTACGCCGCGTTGGAACGGCACCTCGGTCACTCCCCAGAGGCGACCGCCCTGTTGCAACGGGAGTTGGCCCGCAGCCCCCTTCCCGGGCCCCGCCAGGTGGTCTCCCTGGGGCTCGCGCTCGGCATGACCGCCCTGAACACCGTCTCCTATCCCGACGTACGCCACGTCATCGAGCGGACGCTCGCGGTGGCTCGCGCCCACGGCGACCTCACGGGAGAGCTGGGGGCTCTGGCCCTGGGGGCCTTGGGAGAGGCCTACGAAGGGGAGACGACAGCCGCCCGAGCGTTCGCCGACGCCGCCGCCGGGATCGCGGACTGTCTGACCGGCCCCCACCTCACGGAACTGGGGGAAGCGCTGGTGTGGCTGGCCTGGGCGGAAGCCCTGCTGGAGCGCTACGCCGACGCGGAACGCCACGCCGACCGCGGACTGGACATCGCCCGACGCGGCGGCCAAGTCCACGTTCTGCCCCACCTGTTGAGCAGCAAGGCCTTCGTGCACCTCAACACCTGCGAGCTGTCGTCCGCCCTGGAGTCGGCCGAGGAAGCGGAGTCCGTCGCACGCGCGATCGGCAGCAGCGACCTCCTCGCCTTCACCCTGTGCTTCAAAGCACTGATCCTGCTGGTGCACAGTCCCCTGGGTGACACCAGGGCGCTGGAGACCGCAGAGGAGGCCGTGGCCACGGTCGGCCGAAGCAGCCACTGGTGGGCTTCGCTGGCCAGGTGCATGCTCGGCCACACGGCGCTCGTGAACGGCGATCCGCACCGCGCGCAGGAGTCGATCCTGAAAGCCGGCGGCCCCGAACTCCTGCGACTGCAGCCCTCAATACGCCCCGGCCAGCTGGACACCCTCGTCAGCACCGCGCTCGCGACAGGCGACTCGGAGCAGGCCGCGCACTGGGCCGCACTGGCCGTCCAGGAAGCCGACCGGATGGGACTGAGCGGCCAGCACGGGGCGGCGCTGCGCGCCGAGGCCGCGCTCGCCCAGCATCACGGCGACAACCGCGCGGCGGCGGACCTCTTCGAGCGCGCCGCGCGGGCGTACGTACCCTCCGGCGCGACACTCTGGGAGGCGTACTCCCTGCTGCTGGCAAGCGCCCAGGCGCAGGCCGCCGGCGACGGTCCGCGCGCCCTGGTGATGTGGGAGCGAGCCCACCGCATCGCCGACACAGGCGGCGCACGCCTGCTGTCCGACCTGGCCGCACTCGTCCGCCCCCAACCCGAAAAACTTCCCCCCACACCCACGGAGCTCGACCAACTGACCGCACGAGAACGGGAGATAGCCGAGCTCGTCGCCGAAGGACTGGGCAACCAGGCCATCGCGACGAAGCTGTACCTCAGCCGCCGTACCGTAGAGACCCACCTCTCAGCCATCTACCGGAAGACCTCCGTGCCGTCCCGATCAGCGCTGGCAGGCCTCATGACGCGTGCCGCCCTCGGTCGGCGCGCATGAACAACGCGTCTCAGCGTGTCCACTTGCGCCGTCGCGGGATCAGGGCCCTCGACAGTCTGGTCGCGACAGCGAGGAGATCACCGTCTCCTACGTCCGCCCGCTCCGCCGGCGTCCGCCACGGCCTGATCCACCGGCACGGTGACCTGCGCGCGGCCCGGGCGGAGAGGGGAGAGGGCCGGCCAAGTCCCTTGGCGCCGTCGACGGCAAATCGACGTTCTGGCCACGGGTCGCACCAGCGCATCAGCTGACCGACGGCTCCGGCGTTGACGACGACGCGCCGCTATGCCGGCTCGAGTTGAGGCGGCATGAGGTCACGCGAGCCCATGCCGGTCGGCACCGTGGACGTTACGGCTGCAGACCGTGCATCTGGGTCCGCTTCAACACGTCAGAGGCCCGACTGAGGCTTGAGCTTCGGCGCCCCTCTCGCCGGGCATTGAACCGTCCAGGGCTTCAAGAACCGGGGGAAGTGTTGTGCGCGAACGGGACAAGGCTCTGGCCATGGGGAAAGACGCCGACTACGGCAGCTATGTGCGGTTCGCGTGCCCTGCCTCTTCGCGCGTGTGGGCCTTCGCCGGGCCCCTTGGCGTATTGCAGGGATGGGGCACCACGGTCGATCTCGTCCACATCTTCAAGGGGGAGGGTGGCTGGTTGCACGGCTGGTTCGCCCCGCTCAGCGGACTCTGGACCGTGTTCTTGATCGGCTGCTGTTTCGTGTCCCGGTACGAGCGGCGCACGGGCGGCCCCACCCCCCGGCTGTACTGCTTCCAGCGCGGAGTCGTGGTGGCCACCGGCGACGTCCTGCGGGCCTACCGCTGGACCGAGCTCACCCTTCACCGCAAGGAATGGCGGAGCGGGAGCGGGGAGAGTGCCGACTGGGGGACGCGCGTCACCGTGACGGCGCGGGACGGCAGTGTGATTGTCGTGTTCGAAGGGAACGAGCCGGACGGCGCCGGCTGCTTGAAGATGGAGAAGCTCCACGAGGCGGCGGTACGCGAACCCGGGGAACCCAGGCCCGCGACGCCGTAACGGAGCAGCGCGGCTCCGAGGGCGATGTACGGCCGCTCCTGCTGGACCTCGTAACGCGCGGTTGCCGGGCCGTACGTTGACTCCTCTGCTCCGACGAGTGCAGCCTCACGCTGTCCGCGCCGGTACGGATGGAGGGGCGGTTCGCCGGAGTGGCCGCGGCGGACGTGTATCTGCGGCACTTCGAGGCGGCCGTGCTGCCGATGCTGCGCAGGCTGCCCGGGCCTGCCCATCTGGTGAACGCCCGCGGGCGGGTGGCCGCCTCCGCCGACCCCGCCCATCTCGCGGGACCCCTCACGAAGGGGCCGGATTTCGCCGCCGTGCTGCAGCGGGGGCGGCCCGGACGGTTTCGCGGACTGCGGCTGGTCCCCTGCCGGGACGTCCCGCTCGTCCTGGTGATCTCCCCGCGCTGATCCCGGTCAGACCTCGGGGGCCGGCACCACCCGCAGGTGCGCCGCCGCATGCCGGGGCCCGCGCACCCTGGGGCGGGCGGGGCGGGTTTCGCGCAGTACCAGCGTCATCCGCGTGTACCCCATGTCCTGCAGCGTCCTCGGGGTCTCGTCCACGACACGGCAGTCGGTGGCGCCCCAGCGCGGATCGGGGTGCGTCAGGGGGCGTACGGCGCCGTCGTGTGCCACGGCCTGTTCGCCGACCGCGCGGATCCAGTGCGGCAGGCCCTGCCGGTAGGCGGCCTCCATGATCGGGTCCTGGGCGATGTCACGGCGGATGGACTGCAGTCCGTGGTCGTGGCCGTAACGCTCGACGGCGGCCGCGAAGTGCGCGAGCATCGGCAGGCACCAGCTGCACTCGTGCTCGCCGAGGACCGTGCCCGCGTCCGGGTGGAACAGCACGAACCTGAGGAAGTTGTCGCCGGGCATCGCTGTCGGATGCGGGCTCACCTCACGGAAAAGTGACGCGAAAGCATTGTTGGAGAGAACGACGTCCCAGCGGTGGTCGAGGACGACGGAGGGAAACGGAACGGCCTCCAGGAGGGTGGCGTAGTCCTGCAGATACGCCTGGGCCTCGAGACTCTCGGGGACGGGCCGCGGTGCCGGACGCTGCCCTCCTGCCTGATATGCCATCGGGAGGTCACCCCTCTTGCCTCTGCGGCCTTCACGCGGCGCCTTGATCCTGCGGCCCCGGATCGAGTCGTGTCAACTATCGTGGCATTTCATGCTTGTTGACGGCTGAAATTGGCCACAGTTGTGGCGACACCTGGATGTGAGTTCGAACTACCCGGTAATCTCCGTCAAGTTCACGGCAACCGCTTGTGAGAAGCCTGTGCGAAACGTAGGAGATCTGTCGGTGACGGATGGCTTCGAGGGTCCGGGCACCACGGCTACGACCGCTGCGCTGCCGGCCGTCGTCGCTCGCGTCACCGCGCTCGCCGACCGGCTCGGCGTACCGCACACGGAGGTCTTCGACACCGGCCGTCTGTCCGCCGCCTCCGGCGTCCCCGAGCCCGTGGTCAGAGCCCTGCTCAGCGGCCGTCCCGCTGGCGAGCCCGATGTGCAGGAGCGGTTTCTGCAGCGGCTCGACCTGCTGCGGCGCACCCGGCTCAAGCCCAACGGGCGCAAGTACACCCAGCAGGAGATCGCCGACGGCGCGGGCATGTCGCGCCAGCAGGCGGGTGCGCTGATCAACGGCGACCGGCGCCCCACCATGGAGCACTGCGACGCCATCCAGCGCTTCTTCCGGGTGCACGCCGGATTCCTCACCGCCGAGGACCCCGAAGCCCTCACGGGCGCCCTCCAGAGCACGGAGCAGGAACTCCTGCACAAACTCGCCGAGCGGGAGGCGGCCGCGGCCGCCGACGACCCGCTGGAGCGGCTGCTGCAGGACCACGGCGTGCGCGGAATCGCCTGGCGGGCCGCACAACTGCCCACCGACCAGCACCGCGACAAGGTCGCGGAGTGGCTGGACATGCTCCTGGAGAGCGTCAAGCGGCCCGAGTCGTGAGCCTGGGGAGAGCTGTGGGCATCGGAAGGGACATGCGCCGCTTGTGCGGCGAGCTGGTCGCGGAGCTCACCCTTGCCGCTCCCGCACCGCCCGAGGACCTGTACGGCGCGCTGTGCGCGGCGATGAGCAGACGCCGCGGCCGCCCGGTGCACTTCCGCACGGCCGCCTTCCCGACCGGCACAGCGAGCGGGCTGTGGCTCGACATGACCGACCAGGACCTCGTCGTGATCGAGGAACGGACCGCGCCGGACCACCAGTTGGTGATCCTCGGCCACGAGCTGTGGCACATGAAGGCCGGCCACTGCGGCCATCATGTCGAGGGCGCCCGGGTCGCGGCCCGCCTGCTCAGCGACGACGCGGACCTGCGGGACACCGTCCGCAAGGTGGCCGCCCGCAGCCGTTTCGACCTCGCCGAGGAGCAGGAGGCCGAGTCCTTCGGCCTGCTGCTGGCCAGCAGGTGCCGTACCTGGCTGGCGGGCCCAGGGGTACGGGGGCCGGTGCAACGCGATCATCTCGCGGGGCGGATCGAGGCGTCGTTGGGGTATCTGGGGCCGCAGGGGTAGTGGCGGACGAGCGGCACGGGTGCGCACGTCAGCGGCGCCACCCGCTGTTCCTCACCGGCCGGCGGAGCACGTCCCTGATGCGCCACCGCAGCTTGCGGGCCCGCGGGGTCCCGGTGGAGTAGCCGGTGCGGAACCCGATGTCGTCAGCGGTGCGCCCCAGGGGTGTTCCCTCGGGCGAGTACCGCGGTGGCATGTCAGGTCGCACTGCGCTCGCTCGCCTCCCTCAGATCCCGCTCCACCTTGCGGTTGCGGGCCGTGTCCGGCCGGCCCGCGGTGGTGCCCGGCCGCCCCCCGACGAGCAGTTCGCGCCAGTGCTCCCGGCTCCAGTCCGCCGGACGCGTGGTCGCCGTGAACTCCTCGACCAGTGACACGAATCGTGCGGGGTCGCTGTGGAACGGGAAATGGCCCGCCTGTTCGAAGATTTCCAGGCGGCTGCCCGGCATCGCCTCGTGCGCCCCGTACGCGTGCCGCACCGGCACCACGCTGTCCCGGTCGCCCCACAGCAGCATGGTCGGCATGCCCTCGGTGAGATAGCACCGGTCGAGCATGGTGACGACCTGGCCGCGCCAGTCGACGACCGCGCGCAGGGTGCGGATGAACGCGTTGCGGGAGGTCTCGTCCGGCAGCGCGTCGACGAGGGTGAGCAGTTCGGGTGCGTCCTGGCCGAGGTCGGTGTCCAGGAGCTTCATCAGACGCACCGCCAGCCCCACTTGCAGCCGCATCCCCGGCAACCGCAGCGTGGACAGCATCAGATGGGCACCGGGCAGGGAGACCAGCCGCAGCACGGGGTTGACCTCGCGTCCCACCCCGCCCGCGCTCACCAGGATGAGCCGCTCGGTGCGCTCGGGGAACTGGTAGGCGAACTGCATGGCCACGCCCCCGCCCAGCGAGTGCCCGACCAGCGTCGCCGACTCGATGCCGAGCGTGGTGAGCAGGTCCCGCACGCCGTTCGCGTACGCCGCCACCGAGTAGTCGGCGCGCGGTTTGTCCGAAGCGCCGTGCCCGAGCAGGTCGGGGGCGATCACGGTGTGCGTGCGGGCCAGGTCGGGGATCAGCTCGGCCCAGGTCGCGGAGGAGTCGCCGATGCCGTGGATGAGCACCAGCGCCGGTCCCTCGCCGGCCATGCGGAAGGCGCGCCGGTATCCGTGCACCATGCGGTACTGCAACTCGAGTTCTCCGTCGCCCACCGAGCGCAGCCGTACAGCGCGCACCGGGTGCCGTCGTGGGACGTCGGCCACGCACTCGCCTCCCCGTTCCAGGGCCGCGCACAGGCGGCCGAAAGCCCTTGTCCTCCAGCGTAGAACTCCTTTCCCACAAGGGATTTCGAGGACGTTTCGCCTCCGCTAAGCGGGCGAACGGACCGGTGGCCGGACCCCATTGTCAGTGGCGGGCGGCAAGCTGGAGTCGCGCCCCCTTGTGCGGGGTGCGACCGACGACGCCGACACGGGGAGAGCCGACCGATGCCCACAGCCGTACTGACCGACCGCGAGCGCACCGCCGTACAGGCCTATCTGCGGCTCCTGCACACCGTACGAGCCGCGTTCGACGGTCCCCCCGGCTCCTCTCGACCACCCGTCGTACCGCCCGCCGTGCTCGCCGAGGCGGAGCAGGCACTGGCGGCCGCGGGACTGGCGGGGAACGAGGAGGAGTTCTTCCGGCTGCTGCGGAGCTGGTGCCCGGAGCCGTGACGGCCGGCGGGGGTCAGCGCGTGTGCGAGACGGTGATCGCCGTCGCCACCAGCCCCCGCTGGACGGTCCACCGGCCCTCGAAGTGGCCGAGCCGGCGGCCGCCGACCAGTGGGCCGGGGACGAGGAGTTCGGCGCGGAAGCCGCCGTGCAGCCGCTCGTCGGGGTCGACGAAGACCTCGATGTCGGCCTCGGTGAACTCCAGCCACAGTCCGGTGAGGGGGAACCACGCCTTGTAGACCGATTCCTTGGCGCTGAACAGCAGCCGGTCCCAGTGGACCTCGGGGTGCCGCACGGCCATGTGGCGCAGCCTGGCCGCCTCGGCGGGCAGGGCCACGGCGTCCAGCACGCCTCCCGGGAGCGGCCGGTGGGGTTCGGCGTCGATGCCGACGGAGGCCAGGTCGGTGGTGCGGACCAGCGCGGCGGCGCAGTAGCCGTCGCAGTGGGTCATGCTGCCGGCCAGGCCGGGCGGCCAGCCCGGTGCGCCGCGTTCGCCGGGCAGGAGGGGCTGGGCGGGCACGCCGAGCTTCTCCATGGCGCGGCGCGCGCAGGCGCGTACGAGGGCGAACTCGCGGCGGCGTTTGTGCACCGCCTGCGCGACGACCTCCGCCTCCTCGGGGTACAGCGGCGCGGGCTCGCTCCCGTCGTCGCCGTGCACCTCCACGGCCACCACCTCGTCCGGCAGCAGCTCCTCGATCACCGGACCCCGACCTCCTTCGGCAGCACACGGCGCAGTCTCCCCGGCGGCTGCGGCCGCTTGCGCCATTCGCGGGGGTAGCCGACGGACACCTCCTCGAAGCGGACGCCCTCGTGCCAGGTGGTCCGCGGGATGTGGAGATGCCCGTACACCATGGTCTCCACGCGGAAGCGGCGGTGCCAGTCGGCGGTCAGCTCGGTGCCGCACCACATCGCGAACTCCGGATGCCACAGGACGTCACAGGGGTGCCGGTCCAGCGGGTAGTGGTTGACCAGGACGGTCGGCAGGTCGGCGGGGAGCGCGGCGAGCCTGCCCTCGGTCTCGGCGACCCGGGCCCGGCACCAGGCCTCGCGGCTCGGGTAGGGGTCGGGGTGCAGCAGGTACTCGTCGTTGCACACGATGCCGGTGCCGTGCGCGTACTGGAGGCCCTGCTCCTTGGTGGTGCAGCCGGCCGGCAGGAACGAGTAGTCGTAGAGGAGGAAGAGCGGTGCGACGGCCACCGGGCCGCCGGCGCCCTCCCACACCGGGTAGGGGTCCTCGGGCGTCGTCACGCCGAGCTCGCGGCACATGGCGACCAGGTGCTCGTAGCGGGCGACGCCGCGCAGGGCGACGGGATCCTTCGGATGGGTCCACAGCTCGTGGTTGCCCGGCGCCCAGATCACCTTGTGGAAGCGGTTCGCCAGCGTCTTCAGGGCCCAGCGGATGTCGGCCGCGCTCTCCGAGACGTCGCCGGCCACGAGCAGCCAGTCCCCGTCCGACTCGGGGCGCATCGCCTCGACCAGGGCGCGGTTCTCGGCGTATCCGATGTGCAGGTCGCTGATGGCCAGCAGCTGAGCGGCACCACCGGCCGTCGACGTCACGTTCCGCCCCCTCCGTCCACGCAGCGCATCCACGCCGTCACGAATGGGACCACGAGAACACATTTCCCGGTTCACCGACAAGGCGGCAAGATCGGTGAATCCGTAACACGTACGTTGCACGCGCGGCCTCCGGGAGGCCGTATGATCGCCCCAACACCACCGCCATGAAATTCCCTTCATTCAAGGGCGGTTTGGTGACCCTCCAACTCCCCTGCCCGGGCACGGGCTGCTCAGCCCTGCCCGCGAACCGTGAAAGGACGGCCCTGCATGGTCTCTCGCGTACGCGTCTGGCTCAACCGCACGTACGCGGAGAACGTGTTCTTCATGGATCAGCTGCGGCGAAATCCCAGCGATCGGGCCGTCGAGATCCATGCGACGCACGGGGACGCGGACTCCCCCGTGCTGGCCGCCGCCGACACCGCCGATCTGGAGCCGGAGGGCCTGTCCCCGGCCGCGTACGTCGAGTACGCCCTCGACCAGTGCCAGCGGCGCGGCATCGACGTGTTCGTGCCCCGGTTGCAGCAGTCGGCGATCGTGGCGCACCGCGCCGACTTCGAGGCGGTCGGTACGGCGCTGCTGGCACCGCCTCCGGAGGCGGTGGCCGTCTTCCACGACAAGGTGATCGCGTACGAGGCGGTCCAGGCGATCGGGGTGCCCGTGCCGCCGTGGTGGCGGGTGCGGACCGCGGATGAACTCGTCGCCGCCGTGGAGGAGTTGGAGGCGGGCGGGCACAAGGCGTGCTTCAAGCCGGCGTCCGGCGCGGGCGGCGTGGGCTTCCGCGTGATCACGCGCACCCCCTTCTCGCTCGTTCACCTCAACGGCTTCCCGGGCCCGCATGTGCCGCTGGATCTGGTCGTGGAGGCCCTGGAGCGGGCCGACGAGCCCGTCGACTGGCTGGTGATGCCGCGTCTGGAGCAGCCGGAGGTCTCGGTGGACTGCCTCACCGGTCCTGACAACCGGGTGCGGCTGGCGATCGGGCGCACCAAGAACGGGCGGCGGCGCGGGTTCACCCTGCACGAGCAGTGGCTGGAGCCGGCGCGGCGTCTCGCCGAGGGGTTCGGGCTGCACTATCTGTCGAACATCCAGTTCCGGATGTTCGGTGACGAGCCGGTGCTGATGGATGTCAACACGCGGCCCGCCGGCGGGTTGCACCAGCTGTCGCTGTGCGGGGTCAACGCGCCTTGGGCGGCCGTGCAGCTGGCTCTCGGGGAGGACCCCGGGGAGATGGTGCCGCCGTTCCTGGGGCAGGACTACACGGTGGTGGCGGGGCCGCGGCCGCTGCGGGCGGTTTCGCTGCCGCAGCAGAGGGTTGAGGCGGAGCCTCTGTTGCCGGCGGTGCCTGCGCCTGTTGACTCCGTCGAGGTCTCGGCTCAGGTCCTGCCGCTTTAGGCTTTCGGCCGGCAGCGGGCCGCGTGTGGCTTGTGTCGCGCCCACGCGGCGGAGCCGCAGATCGATACGGCCCCGCGCTCCTGAAGAAGCTCACCGGTATGGACCAATTCGGCGCCAGGCCTTGACACCGAGATTGGTCCATACCAACTTGTGTTGCGCACCTCTCTGCACCTCCGTGCACTCCCGAACACCCCCATTCCCCAGGGAGATCGCGTGCGCAACACACTCGGACGTCACAGACGTCGGCTTCTTGCCCTGCTCGGCTCCGCTGCTCTCGCGCTCGCCGGAGCCATCGCCCTTCCCGGTACGGCCCAAGCGGCCAACATCCTGACCAATCCCGGCTTCGAGTCGGGCAGCCTCTCCCCCTGGACCTGCACCGGCAGCCTCGGCTCGGTCGTCTCCTCCCCCGTGCACGGCGGCTCCAAGGCCCTTGCGGGAGCGGTGAGTTCGAGCGACAACGCGCAGTGCAGCCAGACCGTCTCGGTCCAGCCGAACACCACGTACTCGCTTCAAGGGTGGGTGCGCGGGTCCTACGTCTACCTCGGCGTGAACGGCGGTGCGTCGACGTGGACGACGTCCCCGTCGGCGTACAGCCAGCTGTCGGTGTCCTTCACGACCGGCGCCTCGCAGACCAGCGCCACGATCTACGTCCACGGCTGGTATGCCCAGGGGACGTACTACGCCGACGACATCAGCCTCGACGGCCCCGGCGGGGGCGGCGGCTCGGACACCCAGGCGCCGACCGCGCCGACCGGGCTGACCTCCACCGGCAAGACCTCGTCGAGCGTGTCGCTGAAGTGGAACGCCTCGACGGACAACGTCGGCGTCACGGCGTACGACATCTACAGCGGCTCGAACAACGTCCTCAGCGTCTCCGGCACGACCGCCACAGTCAGCGGGCTCTCGCCGAGCACGGCGTACACCTTCACCGTCAAGGCGCGGGACGCGGCCGGGAACACCTCCGGGGCGTCCAACTCCGTGTCCGTCACCACGGATGCGGGCGGCGGTGGCGGCACCGGCTTCAAGCAGGCCGCGCCCTATCTGTACGAGGGCTGGGGCGATCCGCCGAGCCCGTCGACGGTGATGAGCGCGACCGGCGTCAAGTGGTTCACGATGGCCTTCGTGCTCGACTCCGGCGGCTGCACTCCCGCCTGGGACGGCAGCCGGCCGCTGACCGGCGGTGCCGACCAGTCCGCGATCAACGCCATCCGCTCGGCCGGCGGTGACATCGTGCCGTCGTTCGGCGGCTGGCAGGGCAGCAAGCTGGGCGCCAACTGCTCCTCCGCGAGCGCGCTCGCCGGGGCCTTGCAGAAGGTGATCGACGCCTACTCGCTGAAGGCGATCGACATGGACATCGAGAACTCCGACGAGTTCGAGAACGAGGCCGTCCAGGCGAAGATCCTCACTGCCCTGAAGACGGTCAAGGCCAACAACCCCGGCCTGCGGACCATCGTCACCTTCGGCACGTCGACGACCGGCCCGACGTACTACGGCAACCGGCTCATCGAGCAGGCGCAGTCGCTCGGCGCCAACATCGACGTCTTCACGATCATGCCGTTCGACTTCGGCGGCGGCTCCGACATGTACGGCAACACCGTCAACGCGGCGGAGGGCCTGAAGGCGAAGCTGAAGTCGACCTTCGGCTGGGACGACGCCACTGCCTACTCCCACATCGGGATCTCCGGCATGAACGGCCTGTCCGACCAGCAGGAGACCACGACCCCGGCGATCTGGACCCAGATCAAGGACTGGGCCAACAGCCACCACATCGCGCGGCTCGCCTTCTGGTCGGTCAACCGCGACCGGCCGTGCCCGGGCGGCGGCGTGGTGAGCAACTGCTCCGGAATCAGCCAGAACAACTGGCAGTTCACCTCCATCACGGCCGGTTTCACCGGCTGACACGGCTGGAAGAAGGGCTGGCGCCCGGGCCCCCGCGGCGGGAAGAATCTTGGACCTACCCGCCGCGGGGGCCTTCCCGCGGCTCGACGGCACGGGATCCGGGGGCGGTTCATGACCGAGGCGGCGCAGGCGTGAGGAGAACGAGCAGTACTGCCGGCCGATGCCTGTCGTTCCTCTTCGCCCTCGGCCTCGTCGCCCTGCTCGCCTCCTGCGGTGGGGGCGACTACAGCCGCGGCGGCAGTGGCGAGGCGCCGGGGCTGCGCCCCGGGCAGGCGGACTTACGGGCCTCGGTCGTGAGCGACCGCAAGCACCTCTTCAACGGGTCGCTCGCCTACGACCCTTCGGTGTCGATGTCCGTCGGCGGCAACCTGACCTACGACGTGCTGCTCACCGCCCGCGGGGAGAAGTCGTCGGGTACGGCTCAGGCCGCGCTGGTGACCCGGGCCTTCCAGGTGGGCGGGGTGGAGGGCGCCGCGCTGACCTGCGGGAGCAGGAATGTGCGGGTGGTCATGCTCACCGACTCGAAGCCGGAGCAGTTCATCGCCCAGCCCGGCGACACCGCGGAGTGGCAGTGGAGCGTTTCCGCCGACGAACCGGGCGACTACGACCTTGCGCTCAGCGTCACCACCTACCAGGGCGACACGGAACGCGCCCTCGACACCCTGCGGCCCCCGATCAGGCTCCGGCTGACCGTGCACGACACGTGGCCGCACCGCATCGACTCGATGAAGGACTGGCTCATCACGGCGGGCGGTATCGCGACCGCACTGGTCGCCGTCTACGCGCTACGGGCTCCCCTCACCGAGTTCGTGCGAGCTCGTGGGGAAGCCCGTCGGCAGCGCAATCAGAGCCGGGACGGCTATATGTGAGCGGGCCTCAGAAGCGGCCCGAACCGCGGTACAGCTCCAGCTCTCCCTGCAGCTCCACGGCCAGCACGGTCGCGTACGGATCGAGGTCCGCCTCAGCCGGCGGGTCGATCCACAGCACGCCCACCGCGTCGTGCAGCCCGCCGACCACCCGGTGGGCGAGTTCGGTGCCACTCCCCAGCACGGTGACCTTCCGGACCTCTGTCGCCAGGCCCCGGACGCCGATCTCGGCACGGGGGATGTCGAACAGGGTGAGGTAGAGGGTGCGGCGGTCGGCGGAGAGGGTGCTGGGCCCGTAGTGATGCCCGGCGGGCAGGCCGCGCACCGTTCCGTACACCGCCTCCGCGTGCCTGCGGATCCACTCCCCCAGGCCCTCCAGCCGTTCGACCTGGGGCTGCGGGATGGTGCCGTCCTCCATGGGGCCGACGTCCAGCAGGAGGTTCCCGCCGCCGCCGATCGTCTCCGTGAAGTAGCGGATCAGCTGGGCGAGCGACTTGTGGTTGTGGTCGTGGTGCTGGTAGCCCCACGAGTCGTTGATCGTCAGGCACAGCTCCCAGGGGCCGTCCGGCGGCACGATGGGGGCGCCCTGCTCCGGCGTCGCGTAGTCGCCCTCGCTGAGCATGCGGGCGTTGAAGACGACGTCGGGCACGTACGAGCGGATGAGCGCGGCGAGTTCGGGGATGCGCCACTGCTCCAAGCTGCGGTCCCACTCGCCGTCGAACCACATCAGGTCCGGCCGGTAGCGGGAGGCCAGCTCGCGGATCTGGCCGTCGCGGTAGGCGATGAACCGCTCCCAGGCCTCCAGGTCCTCGTCCTCGGCCGCGACCTCCGAATAGCGGTTGTCCTCCTGTTCCGGCGGGCGGCCCGGCTTGCGCGTGGAGGCGTAGTCGGGGTGGTTCCAGTCGGAGTGGGAGTAGTAGAAGCCGACCTTGAGGTCCTTCTCGCGCAGGGCCTCGGCGTAGGGGCCGAGGTAGTCCTTGCCGAGGTTGAGGTCGCCGTACTCCGTGTCCCACAGGGCGACGCCGTCGTGGTGACGGGACGTCAGGACCGCGTACTTCGCGCCCGCCCGGGCGAACAGGTCCGCCCAGGCCTTCGGGTCGTACTTGGCGCCCGTGAAGCGCTCCAGCTGGGACATGTACCGGTCGTGCGGCACGATGTCGTCGTAGAACGACCAGGACTCCTGGACGCCGTCGACGGCGTAGATCCCCCAGTGGATGAAGATCCCCAACTTGGCGTCGGTGAACCAGGGTTGCACGGCCATCCGTCAGCCCCTCCGCAGCCGGAGGGTCAGGATCTGGAAGGGGCGCAGCGTGACCGGGACTGCTCCCTCGACGAGCTCCGCGTCCTGCAGCGGGCGCTCCAGCAGGTCGGTGACCTGGGCGCCGGCGAGCGGGAAGCCGGTGCGCAGGGTGCCCTGGGCGCGGCCGCCGCGGGACTCGTAGAGCCGGACGACCACGTCGCCGGACTCGTCGTCGGCCAGCTTCACCGCCTCGACCGTCACGCCCTCGCCCTCCACCGATACGACCGGCTCGGGCGCGCCCGCGGAATCCGCCACCCGGAGCGGGAGGTTGAGGGCGTAGCCCTCCGCGACCGCGTCCTCGATGCTCGCTCCGGGCAGGAGGGAGTAGACGAAGCGGTGGCGGCCCTGGTCGGCCTCCGGGTCCGGGATGCGCGGGGCGCGCACCAGGCTGAGGCTCACGCGGGTCGTCGTACCGCCGTCCTCGCGGACCGTGCGGGAGACGTCGTGGCCGTAGGTCGAGTCGTTGATGACCGCGACGCCGTAGCCGGGCTCGGCGATGTGCACCCAGCGGTGGCCGGAGACCTCGAAGCGGGCCGCCTCCCAGCTGGTGTTGGTGTGGGTGGGCCGCTGGATGTGGCCGAACTGGATCTCCGCGGAGGAGTGCGGGGCCCGGATGTCGACCGGGAAGCCCGCCTTGAGGATCTTCTCGGCCTCGTGCCAGTCGATGTCGGTCTCGAAGTCGATACGGGGGCTGCCGGCGCGCAGGGTGATCGTCTGGGTGAGCCTGGAGCCCTTGCCGAAGCTGCGTTCCACGCGGATGGCGCCGAGCAGCGGGTCCTGCTCGACGACCGTGACCGAGTCGGCGTCCAGCAGGTCGGTGTAGCGGTTCCTGTAGTGCTTGTCGATGTCCCAGGCGTCCCAGTAGTTCGGAAGGTCGGTGTGCAGACGGAGCAGGTTGCCCTGGTCGGCGAGGACCTCGCGACCGCCGGCCCGCAGGTCCCGTACGGACGCCAGCGTGCCGTCCTCGGCCACCTCGACGCGGACCAGGCCGTTGTCGAGGACCCGTCCGGCCACCGTCACCGGCTGCGGCGGCTCGGCGGCCGCGAGCGGAGCGCTGCCGCTCGCCGGCACCTCGACGTACGCCGGGCCGCCCTCGGCCGCGCGCACGACCTCGGCCCGGTCGAAGGGGCTGGTGTTGAAGACCCGGGCCGTGCCACCGCCCAGCGCGGCGACCGCCTCGGCCGTCAGCTCCTCCAACTCCCGTGCCACACGGGCGTATTCGGCCTCCGCCTCGCGGTGCACCCACGCGATCGACGAACCCGGCAGGATGTCGTGGAACTGGTGGAGGAGGACCGTCTTCCACAGGCGGTCCAGCTTCTCGTACGGATAGGAGTAGCCCGGCGCGTGCAGCGCGGCCGTGGTCGCCCACAGCTCGGCCTCGCGCAGGCGGTGCTCCGAGCGGCGGTTGCCCTGCTTGGTGCGGGCCTGGGAGGTGTAGGTGGCGCGGTGCAGCTCCAGGTAGAGCTCGCCGTTCCAGACCGGGGCGTCCGGGTACTCCTCGCGGGCCTTGGCGAAGAAGTCGTCCGGGTGCTCGACGACGACCTTGGGCGAGCCCTCCAGGTCGGCGAGCCGGCGCGCGCGCTCCATGATCTCGCGGGTGGGGCCGCCGCCGCCGTCGCCCCAGCCGAAGGGGGCGAGGGAGCGGGTACCGGCGCCCTTCTCGGCGTAGTTGCGGACCGCGCGGTCCATCTCCGCGCCGCTGAAGCGGGCGTTGTAGGTGTCGACCGGCGGGAAGTGGGTGAAGATGCGGGTGCCGTCGATGCCCTCCCACCAGAAGGTGTGGTGGGGAAAGGTGTTGGTCTGGTTCCAGGAGATCTTCTGGGTGAGGAACCACTCGTTGCCGGCCAGCTTGGCGAGCTGCGGGTAGGCCGCGTTGTAGCCGAAGGAGTCCGGCAGCCAGACGCCCTTGGTCTCGATGCCGAAGTGCTCGATGAAGAACCGCTTGCCGTGGACGAGCTGGCGGGCGATGGCCTCGCCGCCGGGCAGGTTGCCGTCGGACTCGACCCACATGCCGCCGACCGGCGCCCACTGGCCCTTCTTCACGGACTCCTGGATGCGCGCCCAGACCTTGGGGTAGTTGTCGCGCACCCACTCGTACTGCTGGGCCTGGGAGCAGGCGAAGATGAAGTCGTCGTACTCGTCGGCGAGCGCGGTGACGTTGGAGAAGGTGCGGGACGTCTTGCGCTTGGTCTCGCGGATGGGCCACAGCCAGGCCGAGTCGATGTGCGCGTGGCCGACGCCGGAGACGGTGTGGGCGCTGGCGTGGGCGGGCTTGGCGAGGACGGGCGCGAGCACCGCGCGGACGGCGGCGGCGCTGCCGGAGACGTCGTCCAGGTCGAGGGCGTCCATGGCCCGGTCGAGGGTGTGCAGGATCTCGTGGCGGCGGGGTTCGTGCTCGCCGAGGTGGACCATGAGTTCGCGCAGGACCTGGAGGTCCAGGTCGAGGTGGAAGACCTCCTCGTCGAGGACGGCGAGGTCGGCGCGCCGGAAGGTGTAGAGCGGCTTGTCGCCCGCCGTCAGGACATCGCCGAGAGGGGTGGGCTCGGAGAAGTTGTTCGCCAGGATGTCCGGGTTCGAGGCCGCCTCGACCAGGTAGTCGATCTCCTCGCCGCCCGTGGCCGGGTTGGCGATCGGCACGTACTGGTTGAGCGGGTTGACCGCCTTGAGGGGGGTCCCGTCGGTGAGGTGGACCAGCGCCTCGGCCTGGTTGCCCGGCCAGTCGCCCGTGAAGCCGAGGTCGATGACCGTCTCGACGCGCTTTCCGGCCCACTCGGCGGGCACCTGCCCGCGCATCCGGAACCAGGTCGTGCCCCAGGGCGGACCCCACGGGGTGCCCATCGCGAAGGGCTCGTACGAGGCGGCCGCGGCCTCCTCGAAGGGGACCGGCTCGCCCGGCGCCTGCCAGGCCTCGACCGTCAGGGGGACGGTGGCCGCGTAGATCGCGGTCTTGATGCGCTGGTTGTGGAGGCGCTCGGCGCGCTCCTCGATCCGGCGGCGTTCGTCGTGCATGAGAGGTCTCCAGAGAGAGGGCGGCGAGGGCGCACCATGCGGGAAAGCGCTTTCCGCCGGGAGCTTACTTCAGGTAGGAGAGGCCGGGGTGGACGGCCGTGTAGCCCTCGACCAGCCGTCGGGCCACGTTCACGGAGTCGACCAGCGGGTGCAGCGCGAAGGCCTTCACAGCCGTCGTGCGGGAGCCGGACTCGGCGGCGGCGAGGACCTCGCGCTCGACGGCCTTCACGGCGCAGACCAGGCCGGTGGCGTGCTCGGGCAGCGGGGCCACGGCGACCGGGTGCCCGCCGTTGGCGTCGACCAGGCAGGGGACCTCGATGACGGCCTCGGCGTCGAGCACCGAGAGGGTGCTGCGGTTGCGGACGTTGAGGATCAGGGTGGTGCGCTCGTCGCGGGCGATGGCCCGCATCAGCGCGAGGGCGACCTTCTCGTAGCCGCCGGAGAGGTCGTCGGCGTCGCGTTCGCCCGCGCCCGCGGTCTCCCGGTTCTCGGCCATGTACGTCGCCTCGCGCTCGGCCCGGGTGCGGTCCCAGGCGGCGAGGGCCTGGGCGCCGGGGTCGCGCATCTCCTCGTAGAAGTGGGCCTGCTGCTCGCGCAGGAAGGCGCCGCGGGTCTTCTCGGCCTGCTGGTAGGCGCGGACGGCCTCGCGGTTGAAGTAGTAGTAGTGCAGGTATTCGTTGGGGATCGCGCCGAGGGACTGGAGCCAGTCGACGCCGAAGAGCTTGCCCTCCTCGAAGGAGCCGAGCAGGTCGGGGTCGGCGAGCAGCCGCGGCAGCTCGTCGCGGCCCGCGATGTGCAGGCCGCGGACCCAGCCGAGGTGGTTGAGGCCGACGTAGTCGATCCACGCCTCCTTCGGGTTGCCGCCGAGGACACGGGCGATCCGGCGGCCGAGGCCGACCGGGGAGTCGCAGATGCCGATGACGCGGTCGCCGAGGTGGCGGGACATCGCCTCGGTGACCAGGCCGGCCGGGTTGGTGAAGTTGATGACCCAGGCCTCCGGGGCGAGACGGGCCACCCGCTGGGCGATGTCCACGGCCACGGGCACGGTCCGCAGGCCGTAGGCGATGCCGCCCGCGCCGACCGTCTCCTGGCCGAGGACGCCTTCCGCGAGGGCCACGCGCTCGTCGTTCGCCCTGCCCTCCAGGCCGCCGACGCGGATCGCGGAGAAGACGAAGTCGGCGCCGCGCAGGGCCTCGTCCAGGTCGGTCGTGGCGGTCACCTCCGGGGCGTCCGCGACCTGCGCGGCCTGCTCCGCGAGGACGCGGGTCACCGCGGACAGCCGGCCCGCGTCCAGGTCGTGCAGGACGACCTCGGTGACCCTGCCCTCGCCGCGGTCGCCCAGCAGGGCCCCGTACACGAGCGGCACGCGGAACCCGCCGCCGCCCAGAATCGTCAGCTTCACGCCTGCACCTTTCCTGCCACGACCACCTCGACGCCCGCCTCCTCCAGGGAGGAGCGGGTCGCCGGGTCGACCGGGGCGTTCGTCACCACCACGTCCAGGTCCTGGGGACCGCAGACCTTCGCCATGCCCGTACCCGGGAACTTCGCCTGGTCGGCGAGGAGGACGACCTTGTCGCTCGCCTTGATCATGGCGCGTTTGACCGGCACCTCGACGACCGTCGTGTCCATCACCTGCCCGCCCGGGCGCACTCCACTGGTGCCGAGGAAGAGCCAGTCGGCGTGCAGCTGGCGCAGGTTGTCCTCGGTGAGGAAACCGACCAGGGAGCGGTACTCGCGGCGGACCATGCCGCCGAGCAGCACCAGCTCGATGCCCTCGTCGTCGGCGAGCTCCTCGTAGACCACCAGATTGCTGGTGATCACGGTGAGCCGGCGGCCGTGCAGCTGGCGGGCGAGCCGGAAGGCGGTGGTGCCGATGTCGAGCAGCACCGACTGGCCGTCCTTGACCATCGCGGCGGCGCGCTCGGCTATCGCGTCCTTCTCGGACACGCGCACCTCGGCGACCTCGGCGAAGGGCTGGTCGCCCTCCTCCACGACGGCGCCGCCGTGCACACGGGTGAGCAGACCGTCCTCCTCCAGCTTGACCAGGTCGCGCCTGATCGTGGCGGGGCTCACACCCAGCTGCTCGGAGAGGTCGGTCACAGCCGCGGGCCCGCCGGAGCGCAGGGCCCGCAGGATGAGTTGGTGTCGTCGTTCTGCCAGCACGGCGTGAACACTACTCGTCATCTTCAATCAAATCCATGCTCAGTTCTGCTCGGGTATTGACCAATCTCGTGGATCAGCGCACGATTCCGGTCATCGAAAATGACGAGTTTTGACGAGAGGCTGTTTCGCGTGGACGACGACAGGCCCGACGTGCTCCTGACCGGGCTGCTCTTCTACGACCTCGTCCTCACCGGGCTCGGGAAGCCGCCGACGCCCGGCGAGGAGATCTGGACGGGCGGGATGGGCTGCGGCCCCGGCGGCATCGCGAACCTCGCGGTGGCCGCGTCCCGGTTCGGCCTTCGCACCTCGCTGGCCACGGTCTTCGGTGACGACTTCTACGGCGAGTACTGCCGTGACGTCCTGTGCGACCAGGAGGACATCGACCTCTCGCTCTCCCGCACCGCGGACGGCTGGCCCACCCCCGTCACCGTCTCGCTCGCCACCGGCCACGACCGGGCCCTGGTCACCCACGGCCAGGAACCCCCGTACTCGCAGGACACGCTGATGGGCGACCCGCCCGAGGCGCGCACCGCCCTCGTGCACCTCGAGGCCGAGCCGCGCGAGTGGCTTGCGAAGGCCGCCGCGAACGGCACACAGATCTACGCCGACGTCGGCTGGGACCCCACCCAGGAGTGGTCCACCGACCTCCTCGACCAGCTGAAGCTGTGCCACGCCTTCCTCCCCAACGAGACCGAGGCAACGGCCTACACCCGTACCGACAGCGCGGTCGCAGCCCTCGGCACGCTCTCCGAGCTGGTGCCGGTGGCCGTGGTCACCCGCGGCGGGGACGGCGCGGTGGCCGTCGACCAGACGACGGGCGAGTACGCCGAGGTCCCGGCCCTCGACGTCGACGTCCTGGACGCCACCGGCGCCGGCGACGTCTTCGGCGCGAGCTTCGTCGCGGCCTCGCTCGGCGGCTGGCCCCTGGAGGAACGGCTGCGGTTCGCCGTGCTCGCCGCCGGGCTGTCCGTCGGCCACCACGGCGGGGCGCTGGCCGCTCCCGGCTGGTACGGCGTCGACCGCTGGTGGCGGTCGCTGAAAGATCCCGGACTGCGGCGCGCGTACGGCTTCCTGGCCGACCGGATCCCGGCCGACCCCGGACCGCCCGTGCGGCACGCCCCCGTCACCCCGCCCGCCCATACGCCCGTCGGCCCCCACGCCTGAGAACGGCGGCACTGCCCCCCTCGAACCCCCTCTCCACGTCGAACAGGAACAACAGGAGTGACCCGTGGACCTTTCTCGTAGAGGCTTCCTCCAGGCCGCCGCGCTCACCGCGGCCGCCTCCGGCCTGACCGTCGCATGCGGCGGCAGCTCGGGCTCGGGCGGCACCAAGAACGGCAAGGACCTCACCTTGTGGTACTGGGGCGGCGCGCTCAGCGACAAGGTGGTCGCGGAGGCGAAGACCCACTTCAGCAGTTCGGTCAAGCTGACCTCCGCCTCCATAGGCGGCGACTTCAAGCAGAAGCTCACCACCACCATCGCCGCGGGCACCTCCGTGCCGGACATCACCGGTATCAAGGGCGAGGACATCGCGTCCTTCCTGCCCAACGCCGACCGCTTCCTCGACCTGAACGACCTCGGCTTCAAGAAGCTCTCGTCCCAGTACCTGGACTGGAAGACCAAGCTCGCCCAGACCAAGGACGGCAAGCAGATCGGCTTCCCGATCGACATCGGCCCCACCGCGCTCTTCTACCGCGAGGACTTCTTCGCCAAGGCCGGGGTGCCCACCGACCCCGACAAGGTCGCCGCCCTGGTCAAGACCTGGGAAGACTATTTCACGCTCGGCACCGAGCTGCAGAAGAAGAACCCCGGCACCTACCTGGTCAACAACATCGGCTCCATGTTCGACATGACCGTCGGCCAGGGCACCGAGCGGTTCATCGACAAGAACAACCACTTCATCGGCGACCAGGACCACATCCGCGCCGCATGGACCACGTCGGTGCGCCCCTACACCCTCGGCCTCGACGCCAAGATCAACGACAACACCTGGAACGCCGCCGTCGGCAAGACCCTCCTCACCGAGCTCGGCGCGGCCTGGCACGCTCTGGACATCGAGCAGGCCGCTCCGCAGACCAAGGGCAAGTGGCGGGTGTGCGCGATGCCCGTCGGACCGGCCAACCAGGGCGGCTCCTACCTGGCCCTGCCCAGGCAGTGCCGCAACCCTGAAGAGGCGTTCAAGATCATCAGCTGGATCCTCAGCCCCGCCAACGACGCCCGCGGCTTCACCGACGCCGCCATCTTCCCCGCCGCCCCGGCCGCCTACACCACGCCGGCCATGACGGGCCCCGACGCCTTCTTCGGCGGACAGAAGATCATCGACGTCTTCGGACCGGCCGCCAAGGCCGTGCCGATCGCGTACGAGGCCCCGGCCGACGCCGCTGTCATGGCCCCCTACAAGACGGAACTGACCAACATCGAGGCCAAGGGCAAGAAGCCCGACGACGCCTGGAAGGACGCCGTCAGCCAGGCCAAGCAGATCGCCCGGCGGCAGGGGGTGAGCTGAGGTGACGTCCCCACCGGTCACCGGCTCCGCCGAGGTGCCACAGCGCCTCGGCGGGCCGGGCCCGGCCCGGTTCCGCCCGCGGCGCACACCGCCCGCGGGCTCCGCTCGGCCCAGGCGGCGCGGCCCGCTGGCGTACTGGCGGCAGTACCTGGCGATCTCGCCGTTCTACCTGATCTTCGCCGCGTTCTCCTTCTTCCCCGTCTTCTACTCGCTGTACCTGGCCTTCCAGCGCTGGGACGGCATGGGCACCATGCAGTTCGTGGGCCTGCAGCAGTTCAGGTTCCTGTGGGACGACCCGGTCTTCTGGCTGTCGATCCGCAACACCCTGGTGATCTGGGTGCTGTCCACCGTGCCCACCCTGTTCGGCGCGCTGATGCTGGCGACGCTGCTGCACTCGGTGCGCCGCTTCAAGGGCTTCTACCGCATCGCGCTGTACGTCCCGAACGTCACCTCGATCGTCGCCGTGGCGATCTTCTTCGGCGCGGTGTTCAGCAACAACTTCGGTCTGGTCAACGCGATCCTGGGCATGGTCGGCATCTCGCCGGTTCCGTGGCTGAGCAACCCGTGGCTGATCAAGCTGGTCATCGCGCTGCTGATGACCTGGCAGTGGACCGGCTACAACATGATCATCTATCTGGCCGGCCTGCAGGCGATACCGAACTCGATCTACGAGGCGGCGAAGATGGACGGCGCGGGCCCCATCCGCACGTTCTTCCAGATCACGATCCCGATCATGCGGCCGATCATCCTGTTCACCGTCATCATCTCGACCATCAACGGTCTGCAGAGCTTCAGCGAGCCCCAGGTCCTGTTCGGCAGCAACGCCGCCAACGCGAACCTCGGCGGTCCCGGCCAGGCGGGTCTGACCACGTTGCTGTACTTCTACCAGTCGGCCTTCCTCAACAACGACTACGGCTACGGCGCGGCCATCGTGTGGGCCTTCTTCGTACTGATCATCATCCTCGTCGCCGTCAACTGGCGCATCACCACACGGGGGAGGAAGGCATGACGGCCGTCGACACCACGAGGCCGGCCACGGGCGGCAGGCGACGGCGCCGCCCCAGGGGCCTCACGGCGCACATCATCCTCGTCGTGGCCGTCCTGGTCTCGGTCTTCCCCTTCGCGTGGACGATCGTCATGGCGACCAACACCACCCAGGACATCTACAAGAGCCCGCCGAAGTTCACCTTCGGCTCCCATCTGCTGGAGAACATCCGGCATGTGCTGAACACCATCGATTTCTTCGGGTCGATGCTCAACACGGTGATGGTCGCGACCGTCACCACCGTCCTGGTGCTCTTCGTCGACTCCCTCGCGGCCTTCACCTTCGCCAAGTTCGACTTCCCCGGGCGCAAGCTGCTGTTCGGCACGCTGCTGCTGTTCATGATGCTGCCGCTGCAACTGGCGATCCTGCCGCAGTTCATCCTCATGTCGAAGATCGGCTGGGTCGGCATGCTCAAGGCGCTGGCCCTGCCCTCCCTGGCCAACGCCTTCGGCATCTTCTGGCTGCACCAGTACATCCAGAACGGCGTGCCCGACGAACTCCTCGACGCCGCGCGCATCGACGGCGCCGGGTTCTTCCGCCAGTACTGGAACATCGCCCTGCCGATGATCAGGCCCGCGCTGTCGTTCCTCGCGATCTACGCCTTCGTCAACTGCTGGAACGACTACGTCTGGCCCCTCGTCGTGCTCACCGACCCGGGCCATGTGACCCTCCAGGTGGAGCTCGCCCAGCTCAACGTCGGCCACACCACCGACTACAGCATGGTCATGGCGGGTGTGCTGATGGCGGCGCTTCCGCTGGTCATCGTGTTCAGCATCTTCGCCCGCGGGTTCATCGCGGGAGCCACCGAGGGAGCGGTGCAGGGCAGCTGAGACGGAGTCGCGAGAGAGGGGTGGGCGGTGACGTACGACGTCGACGGTGAGCGGCCGGGACGCGGCAAGGTGCTCGTGGTGGGCATGGACGGTTTGCGGTTCGACCGGCTGACCCGGTCGCCCTCCACCGCCCCCGTGCTGCACGGCCTGATGGCGGCGGGCGCCGTCGGCACCAGCCTGCTGCCCTACGGCGAGGCCGACGGCCAGGCGGAGAACGGGCCGTCGGCCGGCATGGCGTACACCGACTCCGGGCCCGGCTGGTCGAGCATCCTGACCGGGGTGTGGCCCGACCGGCACGGCGTGCGGGCCAACGACTTCGTCGGCGCCGACTACGCCCGCTACCCCGACTTCCTGACCCGCGCCACCACAGCCGGTCTGCGCACCGCGGCCGCGGTGTCCTGGCCGCAGCTGGTCCGCCGCGGCACCCTCGGCCCCGCCATCGGCCGGCGCCGGCGCTACAACGGCGAGTTCCGCGGCTACATGACCGCGGACCGCCGCGTCGCCCGCACCGCCCTGCGCTGGCTCACCCAGCACGACCCGGACGTCGTGTTCGTGTACTTCGGCGCCACCGACGAGGCCGGCCACGACACCGGCCCCCTCTCCCCCGCCTACGACCGGGCCCTCCTCGCCCAGGACGCCCACCTGGGGCGGCTGCTGGAGGCGATCGACGCCCGGCGCGGCGATCCGCGCCGGGCCGGCGAGCGCTGGACCGTGCTGGTCACCACGGACCACGGGCACCTCGACAGCGGCGGCCACGGCGGCGACACGCACGCGGAACGGGAGGTCTTCGTCATCCTCGCCGAGCCCGGCGGGCCGGACGGAATACGGCCCGCCGACGGCCGACCCGACGACACCCAGCCCTTCGGCACCGAACCCGCCCACCGCCGACCCGACAGCACGCGGCCCGACGACACCCAGCCGGCCGACAGCCCACCCCGCAGCCCCCGGCTCCGCGGCGCCCGGCTCGACTCACCCCGTCTCATCGACATCGCCCCCACCGTCCTGGACCGGCTCGGTATCCCCGTCGACCCCGCCTGGGGCCTGCAGGGCCGCGTCCTCCCCCGGCCCATCGCACCGACTTCGGACAGGTCATGACCGACGCACTCCCCGCCGATCCCCTGATCGCCCTCCGCCCCTGGCAGACACCCGAGGTGACCTCCTGGGGCCGCCTCCCCATGAACGCCGTCGACCGGCGCTCCGGAGCCCTCTCCCTGGACGGCGACTGGCGCTTTCAGTTGCTTCCCGCTCCGGACGCGCCGGTCGGCGGTGACTGGTCCTCGTCGTACGTCCCCGGCGTGTGGACCATGCAGTCCGCCGGTGCCGGCGACCTGCCGCAGTACACCAACGTCCGCATGCCGTTCTCCGAGTTCCCGCCCGGCTCCCCCGCCGCCAACCCGACGGGCGTGTACGAGCGCGAGGTGGACGTCCCCGCCGACTGGGCCGGACGCCGGATCGTGCTCCAGGTCGGGGCCGCCGAGAGCGTGCTGCTGGTGCATGTCGACGGGCGGCCCGTCGGGATCTCCAAGGACTCCCATCTGGCCGCCGAGTTCGACCTCACGGACGTGGTGCGGGCCGGCGAGCGGTCGACCGTACGGCTGACCGTGGTGAAGTGGTCGGACGCCTCGCACATCGAGGACCAGGACCAGTGGTGGCACGGCGGCATCACGCGCTCGGTACTGCTGTACGCGACCGATCCCCTGCACCTGGCCGATGTGACGGTGCGGGCGTCGTACGACGGCGAGCTGCGCGTCGACTGCCGGGTGCGGGACACGCGCGGCGCGCTGCCCGACGGGTGGTGTGTCAGCGGCGAGCTGGAGGGTCAACTCCTCGGCCAGGACCGGGAGTTCGACCGCGTCAACGCCGAGGACGACCGCGTCTCCGACTTCCTGGGCGAGGCCCGCATCCACACCTCCGTCCCCGAGGTGCGCACCTGGAACGCCGAGACCCCCGAGCTGTACGACCTCACCGTCCGCCTGCACCGCGCCGACGGCACGGTCGCCGACACCTCGCAGCACCGGATCGGCTTCCGCGACGTCGAGATCGCCGGACGGGACCTGCTCGTCAACGGCGAGCGGGTCTTCATCCGGGGCGTCAACCGGCACGACTTCCATCCGCTGACGGGCAGGACGGTCTCGTACGACGACATGCGCGCGGACCTCGTCCTGCTCAAGCGGTTCGGTTTCAACGCGATCCGCACCTCCCACTACCCGAACGACCCGGCACTGTACGACCTCGCCGACGAGCTCGGCTTCTACGTCGTCGACGAGGCGGACATCGAGTCCCACGACCACGCCCACGAGATCGCCGACGACCCGCGCTACCTGGGCGCCTTCGTGGACCGGGTCTCGCGGATGGTGCTGCGGGACAAGAACCACCCGTCGATCATCATCTGGTCGCTGGGCAACGAGTCGGACTACGGGGCCCACCACGACGCGGCGGCGGGCTGGCTACGGCGGCACGATCCGACGCGGCCGGTCCAGTACGAGGGCGCCGCGAAGCTGGACTGGGCGGCGACGGACGACGCCTCCGACATCGCCTGCCCGATGTACGCGCCGCTGGAGGACTGCGTCGCCCACGCCCTGTCGGGCCGGCAGACCCGGCCCCTCATCCAGTGCGAGTACTCCCATGCGATGGGCAACAGCAACGGCACCCTGGCGGACCATTGGGCGGCCATCGAGTCAACGCCAGGTCTTCAGGGCGGGTTCATCTGGGAGTTCTGGGACCACGGAATTCTGCAACGCGTGAACGACGGAAGACCGGCCGGGCGCGCGGGCGCCGGCCTGTATGACAACGGTGTCACCGCGCCCGGCCACCGCTGGGCGTACGGCGGCGACTTCGGCGAGACGATCCATGACGGAGCGTTCATCGCCGACGGAGTCGTCTTCCCGGACCGCACCCCGAAGCCGGTCCTGTACGAGCACCGGGAGATCGCGGCGCCGCTGCGCATCGAGTGCTTCAAGCACGAGGGCATCGTGCTCGGCAACCACCAGCACTTCCGGGGCCTGGACTGGCTGTCCGGCCGGTGGGAGCTGTCCCTCGCCGACGGCCGCACGCTGACCGCGCCCGCCGAACTGCCCGCCCTGCGGCCCGGCGAGACGGCCGCCGTGCCACTCCCCTTCGACGTCCCGCGCGACGGCGGCGAGGCCTGGCTGACACTGCGGGTGACGACCTCCGAGGACCAGCCCTGGGCGCCGCGCGGCACGGACGTGTGCGCGCCCCAGGTGCAGCTGCGCGGGCCGTCCGTGTCCTGGGAGGTTCCCGTGGACGGTGCCGTCGAGGTCGACGACGAGGGCCTGCTGGTCCATCCGTTGCTGACGGCGGCCCCCACCCTCTCCCTGTGGCGGGCGCCCACCGACAACGACGAACTCGGCGGCATCGCCCTGCGCTGGCGGACCTGGGGGCTCGACTCGCTCGTCCGCAAGGTCGTGTCGGTACGGCAGGACGGCGGCCGGGTCACCGTGGACGCCGAGTACGCGGGCACGGTCGGCGTCGTCCTGCACCGGCAGGTGTTCACCCCCGTCGAGGGCGCCATCCGCATCGACGAGGAGGCCGAACTGCCCGACGAGTTCCACGATGTGGCGCGGGTCGGCTCGGTCTTCGAGACGGTACCGGGCCTTGACCTGCTGGAGTGGTTCGGGCAGGGCCCGTGGGAGTCGTATCCCGACCGGAGCGTCGGCGCACCCGTCGGCCACCACTCCGTGCCCGTCGACGCGCTGTTCACCCCCTATCTGCGCCCGCAGGAGAGCGGCGGGCGGCACGGTGTACGGCACTTCACACTGTCCGCGGCGGACGCGACCGGCCTCGCGGTCGTGCTGGACGAACCGCGCCAGGTCTCCGTCGCCCGCCATCGTGCCGAGGACCTGACCGCCGCCTCGCACCACGACGAGCTGGTGCCGCGCCCCGGGTGCGTGGTGCACCTGGACGCGGCGCACCGCGGGCTCGGCACCGCGTCGTGCGGGCCGGACACCTCCGCCTCGTATCTGATCCCGCCGGGTGTTCACCGCTGGAGCTGGACCCTGCGCGTTCTGTGAGCCCCCGCCACCCCGCCCTTCCCCGTTTCTCACGTCACCTTTCACGGAGCACACGTGTGCACTTCGCATGACCGCCACCAGGGCGAGGCCGCGCAGGCCGGTGCCGCCCGCCGCAGTTTCCTCAGAGCCACCGCGCTGCTCGGCGCCGCCGCCGGCGCCGGGGTCGCGCTGCCGGCCGTCGCCGAGGCGGCACCGGCGAGCGCGAGCAGGTGGCGGCCCGACGCCCACAGCCGTCGCTTCACCCTCGCCGTCATGCCCGACACGCAGTACCTCTTCGACGGACCCAGCATCGACAAGGCGCCGGTCGAGGCGTCCCTGCGCTATCTGCTGGAGCACGGCAAGGACGAGAACCTCGTCTTCCTGTCCCACCTGGGCGACCTCACCCAGAACGGCGCCAAGGACGAATTCGCCGCGATCAGCGAGGCGTTCGGGCTGCTGGACCGCAGGGGCGTCGGCTACAGCGTCCTGGCCGGCAACCACGACGTACGGTCCTCGACGGACGACCAGCGCGGCTCGACGCCGTACCTGGACACGTTCGGGCCGCAGCGCTTCAAGGGAAGGAAGACGTTCGGCGGCGCGTCCGACGACGGCTACAACACCTACCACCTGTTCAGGGCGGCCGGGCGCGAGTGGCTGGTGCTGGCCCTGGACTGGCGGCTGTCGGCGAAGGGGTACGCCTGGGCGAAGGACGTGCTCGCCAAGCACCCGAAGGCGCCGGTCATCCTCACCACGCACGAACTCGTCGTCGAGGACGACCAGTTGTCGACGTACGGTCAGCAGCTGTGGGACCAGCTGGTCGAGGAGCACGACCAGATCTTCCTCACCCTGAACGGCCACTACTGGCCCGCGGGCCGCGCGACCCGCAAGAACGCGGCGGGCAACGACGTACACCTGCATCTCACGAACTACCAGAACCGCTACTTCGGCGGGGCGGCGATGATCCGCCTCTACCGCTTCGACCTGGATCGGGGCGTCATCGACGTGGAGACCGTCTCCCCGTGGATCCTCGGCCGGGCGGGCAAGGGCCTGAACGAGCTGGAGCGGCAGGAGATCGAGCTGAGCGGTGACGCGGACCGCTTCTCGGTGGAGATCGACTTCGAGAAACGTTTCGCCGGATTCGCCCCGGTCCCGGCACGTCCGGCCCGCCCCGCGTCCAAGGTCGTCATCCCCGGCACGGTCGCCTACTGGCGCTTCGACAACCACGACAACAAGGGCGACGGTACGGCGGTCGACGGCATCGTCCGTGACCTGTCCGGGCGCGGCAACGACCTCACCCTCGTCACGGTGGGCGGCGGCGCCCTCACCTGGTCCGTGGACCACCACCCCGACCAGCCCGGCCACGGCAGCCTGGAGTTCCAGGGCTTCAAGTCGCCGCTGAAGGGCGCGTACCTGAAGACGGTCGACGGCGCCCCGCTCAACTCGGCGACGTTCAAGGACGGTTACACCATCGAGGCGTTCTACCGCCTGCCCGCCGACTGGGACCCGGACCACCACGCCTGGTCCGGCATCGTCGGCCGCACCGGCACGGGCGGCGCGGCGGGCAAGACCGCCGACGACCCCGACGAGCCGCTGGCCACCCTCTCGCTGTCCAACGACCGCGAGCCGCAGTGGGCGATGCGCCCCCTCAACCAGCAGGGCATCGCCACCAACTGGGGCCAGGAGACCCCGCTGGAGACCTGGTGGCACCTCGCGGTCGTCAACGACGGCAAGCACACGACCCTCTACGTCGAGGGCTGCCCGGTCGTCCGCAACCCGAAGGCCCCCGCGGTCGGCATCACCTCCGTCGGACTGCCGTGGCTGCTCGGCGGCTACGAGTACGCGGGCAGGATCGACCAGATCCTGCACGGTCGCCTCGGCGACGTGCGGATCGTCTCGCGGGCGCTGCCCGTCACCTCCTTCATGAACCACTGATCTCACTGCTCTCCACACTGACCTGCACAGGAACTCACGATGACCGAGCAGCGGCTGCCCGCCTGGGCCGACCCGTCCGTCTCCCCCGCCCACCTCGACGCCCAGGGCGTCTCGCGACGCGGGCTCCTGCGCCGCGCAGGCCTGTTCGGCGCGGCGTTCACCCTCGGGTCGATGGCGACCCCCGCCTTCGCCGCCTCCTCGCAGCCCCGCTTCGGCGGCAGCGACCCGCGTCTCGCCTACCTGGTCGGCGACCACCACGTCCACTCCGTCTACAGCCACGACGCCAAGTACACGTTCTCGCAGCAGGCGCAGGCGGCCGCCACGTACGGCCTGGACTGGATGGTGTTCAACGAGCACTCCAACTTCGGGCACGCCCGCTACGGCGCCGCGCTGGAGCACCAGGAGATCCTCAGGGCCCGGGCCGAGAACCCGCGCCAGCTGATCTTCCAGGGCCTGGAGTGGTACATCCCGGCCGCCGAGCACTGCACGATCTTCGCCGCGCCCGGCCCCCACGAGACCGACCTGCTCACGCAGTTCGAGCTGGCCTACGACGGCAAGCTCCTCGGCTACACCGACGGTTCCGCGACCGGCATCGACACCGCCCGCAACGAGGCGCACGCCGTGAAGGCCATCAAGTGGCTGGCCGAGCAGCGCGATTCGGGTTACGTCGACGACGTCCTCGTCCTCGCCAACCACCCCCTGCGCCTCGGCATCGACTCCCCGCACGAGATGCGCAACTGGCGGGACGCGGCCCCCGAGATCATGATCGGCATGGAGGGCGCACCGGGCGCCCAGGGCGCGGCCATCCCCGGCTGGCGCGGCGCCACCTCGATCCGCGGCGAGTACGAGAACAAGCCGTCGGCGCAGTCCTGGGCGGGCTACCCGGCGGACGCGTATCTGACGTACGGCGGCTTCGACTGGGCGACGGCGACGGTCGGCGGCCTGTGGGACTCGATGCTCGCCGAGGGCCGCCTCTTCACGATCACCACCAACTCCGACAACCACCGCACGGTCTTCGACACCTGGAAGAACGGCGACTGGCCGGCCGGCCAGACCTTCGACAACACCGGAAAGCTGCCCGACCCGGTCAACACCGACACCCCGCAGGCGGGCAGTGACTTCTGGCCGGGCGAGTTCAGCCGCACCCACGTCGGCGTGACCCGCTACGGCTACCGCGCGGTGATGGCGGGTCTGCGTGCGGGCCGTGTCTGGCTCGACCACGGACACCTGCTCGACGGCCTCGACGTCCGCCTGAAGCGGGACTGCGACGCCGGCCGGGGCGTCACGCTCGGCGGGCGGCTGCGCGTCCGCAAGGGCGAGAAGATCACCCTGTACGTCACCGTCACGACCGCCTCCCGGGCCAACCCGCGGGGCATCCTGCCCCAGTTGGCGCACGTGGACGTGATCCGGGGCGCGGTGCGCGGCCCGGTGACCGACCGGGACAGCTGGCAGGCGCCGGACACCAGGGTCGTCCGGACGAAGGACGTGTCCGGCCGCCAGGGGACGTACACCCTGCGCATCCCGCTGACCGTCGGGGACGAGTCCTTCTACGTCCGGCTGCGCGGCAGCGACGGCAACCGCCACGGAGCGGGGTACCTGGGCGCCTCGGTCGACCCCAACGGGCCGATTCCGCACGAGCCCGGCAACGGTGATCCGTGGGCTGACACCTGGTTCTATTCGAACCCTGTCTTCGTCGACGTGGCAGGTGGCTGACACGTCGAAGTGATCCCTCGCGTCGTACCGTGGCCGCATGACCGGTGAAGAGTCGTTGCGGCCGCAGTCCCTCCTGCTGACGTTTCTCGGGGACCAGGTGCTGGGGCGGGACGTCTGTGTGTACTCGGGCAGCGTGATCGACGTCTTCGCGCGCGCCGGGGTCGGCGAGCAGGCGACCCGCTCGACGCTGACCCGGATGGTCAAGCGGGGGCTGCTGCGCCGCCAGCGCGAGGGGCGCAAGATGTACTTCGGGCTGACCGAGCACTCGGCGGCGGTGCTGCGGGACGGTGAGCACCGGATCTGGCAGACCGGTGCGGTCAACCGGCAGTGGGACGGCACCTGGACCCTGCTCGGCTTCTCACTGCCGGAGTCCTGGCAGCGTCAGCGGCACGATCTGCGCTCCAAGCTCACCTGGAGCGGTTTCGGCCCGCTGTTCAGCGGTCTGTGGATCGCGCCGGGCGAGGTCGACGTGGCGGAGCTGGTGTCCGAGCTGGGGCTCGCCGCGCATGTGAAGGTCTTCCGTGCGCACGCCGACGCCGGCATGGACATCGGGGCGATGATCGAGGAGACCTGGGAGCTGTCCGAACTGGCCGCTCGCTACGAGGAGTTCGTGCGCCGCTGGGAGGCCTGGGAGAGCCGGCTGCCGGACGCGGACGACGCCCTCGCGCTGCGGCTGCGGCTCCAGGCCGAGTGGCTGCAGGTGATCCGCCGCGACCCGCGCCTCCCGGTCAAGCACCTGCCGGACGACTGGCCGGCGGAACGGGCCGAGAAGACGTTCCGGGCGGTGTACGACCGGCTCACACCGCTCGCACAGGAGGCCTCGGAGCGCCTTCTCGACCTGGTGCCGGTACGCCCCGATCAGGCGTAGAACCGCGACAGGCTCTGCAGTACGGCCGCGGGCTTCGTGCCGCCCTCGATCTCGATCGTGCCGTCCACGGTGATCTGCACACCGCCCGGCACCTCCTCCACCTCCGCCAGCTTTCCGACCAGGCGGATGCGGGAGCCGACCTTCACGGGGGAGGGGAAACGGACCTTGTTCAGGCCGTAGTTGACCTTCGTGGTGACGCCCTGGACGTCCAGGAGTTCCGTGAACAGGGGGATGAAGAGGGAGAGGGTGAGGTAGCCGTGGGCGATCGGGGCGCCGAAGGGGCCCTCGGCGGCGCGCTCGGGGTCCACGTGGATCCACTGGTGGTCGCCGGTGGCGTCGGCGAAGGTGTTGATGCGCTCCTGGGTGACCTCGATCCATTCGCTGGTGCCCAGGTCGCTGCCCGCGAGCTTCTTCAGTTCGTCGATGCCGTTGACGGTGACGCTCATGTAGCTGTCCTTACGTGGAAAGTTTCAGGAGTTCAGGAGTTGGTGCCGTAGCGCTTGCGCACGCGGGACTTGAGGAGCTTTCCGGAGGCGGTGCGCGGGAGTTCGTCCGCGAGGACCACCGACTTCGGGATCTTGTACTTGGCGAGCTGCCCGGCGAGGGAGGCGAGGATCTCGTCGGCGTCGATCGTGGCGCCCTCACGCGGCACGACGACCGCGCGCGGCACCTCGCCCCACTTCTCGTCCGGCACGCCGATGACGGCGCACTCGACGATGTCGGGGTGGGCGAGGAGGCGGTCCTCGATCTCGGCGGGGTAGATGTTCTCGCCCCCGGAGATGATCATGTCCTTGATGCGGTCGACGATGTAGACGTAGCCGTCCTCGTCGACGCCCGCCGCGTCCCCGGTGCGGAACCAGCCGTCCGCGAAGGCCGCCGCGGTCTCCTCTGGCAGCCCCCAGTAGCCGGACATGACGGCGGGGCCGCGGACCACGACCTCGCCGTTCTCCCCCGGCTCGACCGGGGTGAGGTCGGGCCGCACCACCCGGACGTCGGCGAAGAAGTGCGGCACCCCCGCCGAGCCGGTCTTGCTGACCGACTGCGCGCCGTCGAGGAAGCAGACGCCGAGCGCCTCGGTCATGCCGTAGCCCTGCAGGAACGTCAGCCCGCGCGCCTGGTACGTCTCGATCAGCGGGGTCGGCACCGGGGCGCCGCCGCAGCTGAGCATCCGCACCGACGACAGGTCGGCGTCCGGCCAGCGCGGCTGGCGGGCGATCTGCTCGAACATCGCCGGCACCCCGAACATGTAGGTGATCCGGTGGCGTTCGACCAGGTCGAGGGTGCCCGCCGGATCGAAGGTCTCGACGAGGACGCAGGTGCCGCCCTTGAGCAGTACCGGCAGGGTGAGCACGGTCAGGCCGGCGATGTGGAACAGCGGCGCCGACACCAGCGCCCGCTCGTCGGTCTGGAGGTCCTTGTCGATGAGGAAGTTGACGCTGTTCCAGGTGACGTTGGCGTGCGAGAGCATCGCGCCCTTGGGGCGGCCGGTGGTGCCCGAGGTGTAGAGGATCAGACAGGTGTCGTCGGCGGCGACGGGCTCGTCGATCGGCTCCTCGGCAGACGCGGCGAGCAACTCCTCGTATTCCGGGCCGACTTCGAGGAACACACGGACGTCCGTGCTGCCCGGCAGACCGGCGACGAGTCCGGCGTGCGAGGGGCCGTAGACGAGGACCTTCGCGCCGGAGTCGGCGAGCTGGTAGGCGATCTCGGGGCCGGCCAGGCGGGTGTTCTGCGGGACGAAGATCGCGCCGAGCATTCCGGCCGCGAACAGCGTCTCCAGGAAGGAGGGGTGGTTGGGCCCGAGGTAGGCGACCCGGTCGCCGCGCCGAACGCCCCGGGCGCGCAGGGCGTGGGCGAGGCGGGTGGTGCGGGTGTACAGCTCGCCGTAGGTGAGCGTCGTGCCGCCGTGGATCAGGGCGGTGCGGTGCGGGGTCTTGCGGGCCCGGCGTGCGGGCCACGACCCGAGTCCCTCGTTGCGCATCTACGGCCCCTTACGGCTTCGTCAGCCCGAGCAGGCGGGCGGCGTTCTCCTTGAGGATCTTCGGCTTGACCTCGTCCTTGATCGACAGCTTCTCGAAGTCGGCGAGCCAGCGGTCGGGGGTGAGGACGGGGAAGTCGGAGCCGAAGAGGACCTTGTCCTTGAGCAGCGTGTTGGCGTACTGCACGAGCTGCGGCGGGAAGTACTTCGGCGACCAGCCGGACAGGTCGATGTGCACGCCCGGCTTGTGGGTGGCGACGGCGAGGGCCTCGTCCTGCCAGGGGAACGACGGATGCGCCAGGATGATCTTGAGGTGCGGGAAGTCGGCGGCCACGTCGTCCACGTGGAGGGGGTTGGAGTACTTGAGCCTGATCCCGCCGCCACCGGGGACTCCGGCGCCGATGCCCGTCTGGCCCGTGTGGAAGAGGGCGATGGTGCCCGTCTCCTCGATCACCTCGTAGAGGTCGTACGCCACCGAGCGGTCGTTGGGGAAGAAGCCCTGGATGCTGGGGTGGAACTTGAAGCCCTTCACCCCGTACTCCTCGACCAGGCGGCGGGCCTGCTTCACGCCCGCCTTGCCGCGGAAGGGGTCGATGGAGGCGAAGGGGATCAGGACGTCGGCGTTGGCGGCCGCGGCCTCGGCGACCTCCTCGTTCGGGACCGGCGCGGTGCCGGTCGCGGACTCGGCGTCCACCGTGAAGATCACGGCGGCCATCTTCCGCTCGCGGTAGTACGCGGCGGTCTCCTCCAGGGTCGGCTTCCGCTTGCCCTCGACCTTGAAATAGGCGGAGGACGCGTCGTGCAGGTCGTCGTCCAGGGAGGAGTGTCCCTTGGAGGAGACCTCCGCGTGGGTGTGGACGTCGATCGCGACGAGTTCCTCGACGTTGAGGGTCGCCATTTCTCAGGCCTCCGGGAACTTCGGGGCGGGGACGCCGACGCTCTGCAGTTCCGCGCCGACCGAGGTGGGGAAGGCGTCGGCCAGGGTGTCCGGGGTCCAGCCGCCGTCGGCGTAGGCCGCCTTGATCTCCTGCGGGTGCGACCAGAGTGCCACCTTGTCGCCGCCGATGCCGATGGCCTGGCCGGTGATGCCGCGTGCGGCCTCGGAGGCGAGGAACGGGACGAGGGCCGCGCAGTCCTCGGGGGTGCCGAAGCCCTCGCCCTTGCGCAGGAAGTCCGGGAGCGGCTCGCCGTTCTTCATGGCCTCGATGTACGGGGCGAAGGCGGGGATGGTCTCGGTCATGGCGGTCGCGGCGACGGGCACGATCGCGTTGACGGTGATGTTCGCGCGGCCCAGCTCCATCGACCAGGTGCGGGCGAAGGCGGCGATGCCGGCCTTGGCTGCGGAGTAGTTGGTCTGCCCGAAGTTGCCGCGCTGGCCGGCCGGGGAGCCGACCAGGATCAGGGTGCCGCCCTCGCCCTGCTCGCGCATCCGGACGGCGGCGGCGCGGGCGCAGGTGAAGGTGCCCTTGAGGTGGGTGGTGATCACCGCGTCGAAGTCCTCGTCGGACATCTTCCACAGCACCTTGTCGCGCAGGATGCCGGCGTTGGTGACCAGGATGTCGAGCCGCCCGAACTCCTCGACCGCACGGTTCACCAGCCGCTCGGCGGCCTCGGTCGTGCCGACCGGGACGACCTCGGCGACGGCCGTGCCGCCCGCCCCGGCGATGGACTTCACGGCCGCCTCGGCCACTGCCTCGTCGACGTCGTTGACGACCACGGAGGCGCCGTGGGCGGCCAGAGCGTGTGCGTAGGCGAGGCCGAGGCCCCGGCCGCTGCCGGTGACGACGGCGACCTTGCCGGTGAGATCGATGCTGGGCACGGGTGGGTCCCTTCACGAGCTGATGCGGGGGACGCGCCTTCGGGGCGCGTCGCTGCGGCTTCGAGATCGAAGCTAAGAGCAATAATTGTTGACGTCAATAGTTGTTGAAGACCTCCGGGTGCGACATGCTGGAATCTGCACCAAGAACCGCGCCCCCGTGGGGCCGAGACCAGGGAGCCCGCCATCACCCGCCAGCACGCCACAAAGGCAGCCTCGATCGACGCGGACGAACCATGGATGCGTGGACTGCACGCGGACACGGGCTACCTGCTCTACCGCCTGGGCCTGCGCTCCGGACAGCTGTTCAACGCGTTCCTTCAGGAGTCGGGGCTGCGTCTGCGCCACTACGCGGTCCTGCGCTTCCTCGCCACCTCCAACGGCGCCCTGCAGCGCGAACTCAGTACCCGCCTCGGATACGACCCGAGCGCGATCGTCGGCCTCGTCGACGACGTGGAGAAGCTGGGCTTCGCCGAGCGCCGCCCCTCCCCCGACGACCGCCGCAGCCGCATCGTCGTCCTCACCGAGAACGGCCGCGCCTTCCTGCGCGACACCGACGAGGCGGGGCTGCGCGCGACGAACGAGCTCTTCGAGCCGCTCGAACCGGCCGAACGCGAGACGCTGCACGCGCTGCTGCTGCGGATCGCGGAGGACGGGCTCGGCTGAGACGATGACCGCCCGCTCCGCCCCCGACCGGCTGCTCGCCGTGCTCGCCGCGTTCGACCACGAGCACCCGGCGCTGTCCCTCACGGACATCAGCCGGCGGGCCGGACTGACCCTCACCACCGCGCACCGCCTGGTGGGCGCGCTCACCGACTGGGGCGCTCTGGAGCGGGACGCATCCGGCATCTACCACGTGGGTCTCAGGCTGTGGGAGGTCGCGGCGCTCGCCCCGCGCGGACTCGCGCTGCGGCAGATCGCGCTGCCGCACCTGGAGGACCTGTACGAGGCGACGCACGAGAACGTGCAGTTGGCGGTGCGGGACGGCGGGGAGGTCGTCTACATCGAGTGGATCTCCGGTCGCAGCGCCGTCGGCGTGCACATACGGGTCGGGGCGCGCTGGCCGCTGCACGCCACCGGGGTCGGCCTCGCGCTGCTGGCGCACTGCGGTCCGCAGGAGCAGGAGGAGTACTGCGGGGGCCCGCTCGCCTCGTTCACGCCGTACACCATCACCGATCCGGGGCAGCTGCGCCGGGTGCTGGCCGAGGTGCGGCGCACGGGGGTCGCGGTGAGCAGCCGTCAGGTCACCGACGACGCCGTCTCGGTGGCCGCACCGGTGCGCGGGCCGGGCGGGGCGGTGGTCGCCGCCGTGTCGGTGGTGGTGCCGCAAGCCGACGCGCAGGTACCGGTGCTGGCGCCCGCGGTGCGGCTTGCGGCACGCGGCATTTCGCGAGCCCTGGGGTGGCGGCCGGCGAAGGAGCCGTAGAGATCGTTCAGCAGTTGCCGGGCATCGGCTTGCCGGCGAACCGGTCGGTGAGCCAGTCGACCGAGTCGCCGATGGCCTGCGGGTCGCCGAGCAGATGGTCGCCTGCGTACGAGGTCCACTGCGTGGCCGTCCCCGCCTCGCAGTAGGCGCGGCGGGTGCCCTGGCCGGTCTCGGCGGGGATCACCTCGTCGAGGAGGCCGCGGTACTGCAGGACCGGGAAGCCGATCTCGTAGCGGGCCCCGGATCCGGACGGGCCCACGCCGACGCCGAGTTTGTTGGTGTCGGCGATCTCGCCCCAGGTCGTGCCGTCGGGGCCGCGCAGGGCGTAGAGCTGGGCGAGGGTGAGCCTGTCCTTGGTGTAGTTCTCGATGTGGACGCCGGTGAAGCGTGCGACGGTGCCGACCGCGCAGAGCGACTCCGCGTCCCTGACCGCCTGGCGGCCCGCGTCGTTGAGGAGTCCGTCGAACGGCATGTCCGGGTGGGTGACCGAGAGGCCGATCACCGCGTCCACCAGGAACCCGGCGAACACCCCGCCGTTGAGCGAGTCGCCGACCTGCTTCAGGTCGCCCGGGATCCCGCCGGACGCCACGCCGGCCACCTTCACCTCGGGGGCGTACGACTTGGCGAGCTGCGCGGCCCACAGACTTCCCGAGCCGCCCTCCGAGTAGCCCCAGATCCCGACCTTGGCGTCGGGGCTCACCTCGCTGCCGGGCAGCCGGGAGGCGGCGCGGACCACGTCGAGGACCGCGTGTCCGGCGTCGGCGCCGGAGACGTACGGGTGGACCTGGCCGTCCAGGTATCCGGCACCGTCGGTCGCCGCGACGGCGAACCCGGCCTTGAGCAGCGCCGCGATGTTCGGCCCCTCGTAGGCGTCCTGGTACTCGCCGGCGAGCTGCTTGGAGAAGGCGCACTGCGGCCCGATGCCGAGGGTGCCGGGCACGAACGCGACCAGCGGCCGCTCGCCCGGGCCGTTCCACGCCTCGCGCGGCACGATCACCGTCCCGGCGACGGCGTCCTTCCTGCCGTGGCCGTCGGTGGAGCCGTACTGCACCTTCCAGGCATGGAACGGAGTGCCGCTCCCCACCATGGGCAGGGAGTCGACCGTACGGCAGGCGATGACCTCGCCGGGCGCGGCACCCGCGCTCACCGGTGGCCGGTAGATCGCGGCGTCGGGATCGGAACACGCCCCGCTCGTCCCGGCCGTCGCGGTCACGGCCGGACCGGCCAACAGCCCGAGGAGCAGGGCTCCGGCTCCGATGAGTGCGGCTCTCCGGTTGCGCGGCTTCTTCGGATGGTTCTTCGTCACCTCAGAACGTCCCTTCTGCGTGGTGACCAGGAGCCGCGAGGTTACGGAGGAGTAGGTAAGCGCTGATAGTTAAAGGGCGACAAAGCGGAGGCGATCCGCTGCGCTCGGCTGACAAAGCAGGCCGAACGAAACACCCCTGCGGTTCTGCACCACCCCAGCAGGGGCGCGAGGCAATATCGATGTGCGGCTCCGCCGCGCGGGCGCGACCAGCCCCTACGGCGCCGCCAGACGACCAACGACCCCGGGGATATCCCTCTCACCGGCGAGGCCCCGCCCAGGGATCCTCGCGATACTGGAACGGCCCTTGCCCCGAGGAGCCGCCCATGTCCCCGCAGTCCTGGTTCACGCAGGCCGCCGCGCGCCTGCGGACGGCGAATCCCTACGCCGTCGACACCGCCCTCGCCGCGCTCGTCCTGTTCGCCGTCTCGTTGCAGTGGCTCTTCCCCGACGAGGGGGACGACCGGCTCACCTGGCAGGGCTGGCTGCTGGGGGCCGCGACGGCGGTGCCGCTGGTGTGGCGGCGGCGGGCGCCGTTCGCGACCGCGTGGGCCGTGTCGGCGGCCACGCCCGCGATGGCGATGTACCACGCGCCACCGCCGGACGTCCTCTACGGCGGTCTGGTCGTCCTGTACACCGTGGCCGCCCTCACCCCGCCGTGGCAGCGGCGGCTGATGCTGGTGGGCTGGGTGATCGGGGCCACCGTCACCATGCATTTCAAGGAGGACGCCCGGCCCTTCGAGTACGCCTTCCATCTGCTGTCGATCGTCTGCGCCTACGCGCTCGGCACGCTGGCCCGCGTCCAGCGCGCCTACACCGCCGAACTGGAGGACCGGGCCCGGCGGCTGGAGCGGGAGCGCGCCGCGGACACCGCCCGGGCCATCGCGCGGGAACGCGCCCGGATCGCCCGGGACATGCACGACATCCTCGCCCACGCGGTGAGCCTGATGGTGGTGCAGGCGGAGGCGGGGCCGGTCGTGGTGCGCAGTGATCCGGAGCGTGCGGAGGCCTCCTTCGACGCGATCGCGACCGCCGGGCGGGACGCGATGGGGCAGCTGCGACGGATCCTCGGGGTACTCAAGGAGGAGCAGGGAAACGGCACTTCACCACAGCCGGGTGTGGCGGCGCTCCCCCGGCTTCTGCGCCAGGTCGGCGAATCGGCGGGCCTGCGGGTCGAGTTGCACACCACGGGACGACCGCACCCGCTGCCCGCGGACGCGGAGGTCGCCGCCTACCGCGTGGTGCAGGAGGCCCTGACCAACACGGTGAAGCATGCGTACGCTGCCTGCGCGACCGTCGAACTCGACTGGACGGAGGAGCTGTTGACCCTCACGGTGACCGACGACGGACGGGGCCCCGCGGCGCCCGGCGGCGGGCACGGGCTGATCGGCATCCGGGAGCGGGCCGCCGCGTGCGGGGGCAGCGCCGAGGCCGGCCCCGGACCGGACGGCGGCTTCCGGGTCGTCGTACGCCTGCCTGCCGCCGCCGACCGTCAGGCGGCCCTCGGGTGAGCATCCGGGTGGTCGTCGCCGACGACCAGGAACTGGTCCGCAGCGGGTTCAGCATGATCCTCGAGGCTCAGCAGGACATCGAGGTGGTCGCCGAGGCCGGGGACGGCGCGGAGGCGGTCGCGGCGGTCCGGCGGCACACGCCGGACGTGCTGCTCCTGGACATCCGGATGCCGGTGATGGACGGCCTGGAGGCGGCCCGGCAGGTGTGTGCGCAGTCCTGCTGCAAGGTCGTCATGCTCACCACGTTCGACCTGGACGAGTACGTGTACGAGGCGCTGTACGCGGGCGCCAGCGGCTTCCTCCTCAAGGACGTGCGCCGCGACGACCTGGTGCACGCCGTACGGGTGGTCGCGGCCGGCGACTCGCTTCTGGCTCCGGCGGTGACGCGGCGGCTGGTCGCGGACCTCGTGCGGCGGCGCCACGAACAGGCCTCCGACGCGGTCACCCCGCAGCGGCTGGACGCGTTGACCGCCCGCGAGGTGGAGACGCTGCGGCTGCTGGCCCGCGGCCTGTCCAACGCCGAGATCGCCACGGCCTTCTTCGTGAGCGAGCACACCGTCAAGACCCACGTCAGCAACGTCCTGAGCAAGCTGGGGCTCAGGGACCGGGTGCAGGCCGTGATCTGCGCGTACGAGACGGGGCTCGTGACGCCGGGGGTCTCCTAGCCGTCCAGTTCCTCGAAGAGGGTCAGCTGGAGCGCGCCCGGAGCTTCGAGACGGGAGTTCAGGGAGTTCCACGGGGTGCGTGTCGGCTCGGCGAGAACCTCGGCCCCCGCGGCGGCCAGTCGTGCCGTGACACCACCGGCGTCGTCGACCTGGAAGGCGACCCGGATGTGCCCGGCCACGCGGTGGCCCACCTCGACCTCGTCGATGAAGGCGGCGTGGTTCGGGTCGGTCAACTCCAGTGTGGCACGGCCCGCTTCGAGGATGGTGACCCTTCCGTCGGGGGACGAGAAGGCGGCGCGCTCGGGCAGGCCGAGGACGTCACGGTAGAAGCGCAGGGCCTCGTCGTAGTCGGGTGCCGTGACGACGAGACGGAGTTCGCGGACGGCGGGTTCCTCGGACATACGGGATCCTCCAAGATCGCGGTTGTTCTGCTCCGTCAACTCCGGTGCCCGCGCGCGGGATTCCCGCCGTCTCCCTCTCAGGAGTGAGCCGGACGTCTGCCTCCCCCGTACGGCCGAGGCCCCGAAACCACTCCCACCGGCGATCCGCCACACCCTGCCCCGCCACGAATCTGAGGGCGTCGAGAACCGAGGACCGCCGGGAGGAACCGTGCTTTCCACACTCGCCCGGGCGGCAACCCGCCGCCCGCTGACCGTCATCCTGCTGTGGGTGCTCTTCCTGCTGCTCGGCTTCGGGCTGGGGACCGGCGTCTTCGGGCGGCTCTCCGACAACGTGCCCGAGGTGCCGGGCACCGAGTCGGAGCGGGGCGCCCAGTACCTGGACCGCGCCGATCCGACGGGCGAGTCGATCACCGCCGTCGTCGAGGGGACCACCGTCTCCGCCCCCGGGCTGCGCGAGCAGGTCGAGCGGGCCGTGGCCGACGTACGCGGCATCGCGGGTGTCGCCACGGTCCCGGACCCGTACCGGACCCGCGGTCTCACCGCCGCCGACGGACAGGCCCTGATCGTCCCCGTCGCCTTCAAGGGCGGTCTCGGCGACGACGCCGAGGAGAAGGCGGTGGATGCGGCGGCCGACCGCATCAAGCGGATCGACGCGCCCGAAGTGCACGTCAGCGGCGGCCCGTTGCTGGGCAAGCAGCTCGGTGAACGGGCCCAGCAGGACGTGAAGAACGCCGAGTTGATCTCACTCCCCGTCGTGCTCGCCCTGCTGCTCGTCGTGTTCAGCGGCCTGCGTGCGGCCGGACTGCCGCTGGTGATCGCCGTGAGCGGGATCGCGGGCGCCTTCCTGGCACTGTTCGGGTTCAGCCAGGTCACCGACATCTCGGTGTACGCGATCCAGGTGACCACCATGCTGGGCCTCGGACTGGCCGTGGACTACGCCCTGTTGATGCTGGTCCGCTTCCGCGAGGAGCGCCGTAGCACCGAGGACGTCGTGGAGGCGGTGCACCGCACGGTCGCCGCGGCCGGGCGGACGGTGCTGTTCTCCGGGCTCACGGTGGCGGTCAGCCTGACCGGTCTGCTCGTCTTCCCCAGCGTCTTCCTGCGCAGCATGGGCCTGGCGGTGGCCGCGGTCGTGGTCATCGACATGCTGGCCGCGCTGACGCTGCTGCCGGCACTGCTGGCCAGGTTCGGCGCGAGGATCGCCCCGGCGAAGGCCGTGCCGGAGGGCGAGGAGGGCCGCTTCTTCGCCCGCGTGGCCCGCTTCTCGGCCCGCCGCCGCCTCGCCGTCCTGGCCACGGTCGTCCCGGCCCTGCTCGTCCTGGCACTGCCCGTCACCGGCATGAGGATCGAGATCGGCGACGCGACCCAGCTGCCCTCGAGCACCGAGGCACGGCAGTTGTACGACACCGTCGACGCGCACTTCCCGCCGGGCACGGGGGTCTCGCCGGTCACCGTCGTCCTGAAGCCGGGAACGGCCGCCGCGACTGCGGACCGCATCCGCGCCCTCTCACCGACCGCACAGGCTCGCGCACTCCCCGGCGGCGGATCGGTCGTACAACTCCAGCCGGCCGGCCGGGTCGACGGCAAGGAGGCCACCGACCTGGTCAGGCAGGTACGGGAGCTGCGCGGAACCGAACCGGTCCAGGTCACCGGGCCCGCCGCCCGTCTGGTCGACTTCCGCGCGATGCTCTCCGAGCGGGCGCCCTGGGCCGCCCTGACCGTCCTGGCCGGCATCTTCGTCCTGCTGTTCGCGTTCACGGGCTCGGTGCTGATCCCGCTGCGCACGATCCTGACCACGCTGCTCAGTCTGGGCGCGGCGCTCGGCGTGGTGGTGTGGGTGTTCCAGGACGGCCACCTCGCCGGCGCGCTGGGCGCCGAGGGCCTTGGCGCGCTGAGCCTGACCGCGCCGCCCCTGATCGTCGCGATCGCCTTCGGACTGGCCATGGACTACGAGCTGTTCATCCTGGCCCGGATGCGGGAGGCCCGGCGCCTGACCGGCGACGGCCAGGAGGCCGTGGTGACCGGTCTGCGCCGCTCCGGCCGCGTGGTCACCTGCGCCGCCCTGCTCCTCGCCGTGGTCTTCGGCGCCTTCATGACGGGCGGCTTCTCCCCCATCCTCCAGATCGGCCTCGGCCTCACCCTCGCGGTCCTGATCGACGCGACGGTCGTACGGATGCTGCTCGTCCCGGCGACGATGACGCTGCTGGGGCGGTGGGCGTGGTGGGCGCCGGGGTCGCTGCGGCGGGTGCACGACCGGTTCGGTCTGCGCGAAGAGCTCGCTCCCCCATGGGAGTTGACGCAGCGACGGGTCCGGCAAGGGGCATTCGGGCGACGGGTCCGGCAAGGGGAACTCCGGCAGCGGATCCGGCGACCAGAACGCGCAGCCCACGACCACC